>NZ_CP018835.1:0-315551 GCF_002196515.1 Vibrio gazogenes
AGTGCCACATTCACTGCGACAGCTGCCATTTGTGCCTCTGTACCTTTACCCGTTAACAGGTTTTCAATCAGTTGACGATTGTCTTCAGGTGTACCCCCCTGAATGGCCGATAAAGGATACGTTTTTAATCCGAAGTCTTCAGGTGTTAACAGATATTCAGTGATCGTTTGATCGCGTATCTCTGCTACTAGCGTCGGGCCATGAATCGCGACTTCATCGAGTCCGGAACCATGGACCACTGCTGCACGTTTCATCCCCATTTTTAGCATGGTCTGAGCAATCGGCTGAATGAGGTCTGGATCGTAAACGCCCATCAGTTCGATATTTGGCCGTGCCGGATTAATGAGTGGACCAAGGATATTGAAGATCGTTCGGGTTTTCAGTGTTTGACGCACCGGCATCGCGTGCCGGACGCCACCATGGTACTGCGGGGCAAACAGAAAAGCGACCCCCAGCTCGTCCAGTGCTTCACGGGTTGCCTGAGGTGTCATTGCCAGATCAATACCGAATGCATCCAGCAGATCAGAAGACCCTGATTTGCTGGAAACACCTCGGTTCCCATGCTTGGCGACTTTGACACCGCAGGCCGCTGCGACAAATGCCGAGGTCGTGGAGATATTAAAGGTATTTGCACCGTCGCCACCGGTGCCGACAATGTCAGCAAAATCGTAGTCAGGGCGAGGAAATGGCGTGGCATTATCCAGCAGCGCCTGTACAGCCCCGGAAATTTCCTCAGGGGTTTCACCTTTGAGCTTCAGAGCCGTTAACATTGCGGCCATCAGAATCGGGGCCATTTCACCCTGAATAATTTGACTAAAAAGGGTATGGGCTTCTTGTTGAGATAATGAAACCTGTGAGAACAGTTTGTCGATGATTGGTTGCATGTGGTCCTTTTCCCTTCTCTTGAGACTTTCGTTGGGTCAATAATGTTTCGGCTTAGTTCTCTTGAAGCGCCCATTCAATTGTATTGGCCAGTAATTTCGCGCCATGAGTGGTCATGATCGATTCCGGATGGAATTGAAATCCACAGACTTTGTGCTGTTCATGAATGACCGACATGGTTAAACCATCCACTTCAGCGGTCACGGTCAATGCTTCCGGTATCTCTAAAGCAATCAAAGAGTGATATCTGGCAACGGTCATCGGTGACGGTAATCCCTGATAAACGGTATGCCCTTGATGCGCCATGAGCGAGACTTTGCCGTGAACGATTTCACCTGCGCCTGCAACCCGGCCACCGTAGGCTTCAACAATTGCCTGATGACCCAAACAGATACCAATGACCGGTATCTGACCGATGAGTTGTTGTAACAGTTCCGGCATACAGCCTGCTTCGGAAGGTGCGCCAGGCCCCGGAGAAAGAACAACGACAGGGTTTTCCGTCCGGTCGATCGTCGCCATGATCTGCGCGGTTTCGATATTATTGCGATAAATGGTGACCTGATGTCCGAGTGAACGAAACTGATCGACAAGGTTGTAAGTAAATGAATCAAAATTGTCGATAAAGATAAGATTAGCCATGACGTTTTTCTCCCTGAACTGAGCGGTCTGGTGCCTGATGAGCCATCTGAATCGCAGCAATGACGGCTTGGGCTTTGCCTCTGGTTTCATCTGCTTCTGCCTGTGGGTCAGAGTCATAGACGACACCGGCACCAGCCTGAACACTGGCCATTCCATTTTCGATATAGGCTGAACGAATCACGATACACGTGTCCAGATCACCTTCACCTGTCATATAACCGACCGCGCCACCGTAGCTGCCCCGGCGCTCTTGTTCAACTGACCGGATTAATTGCATGGCCCGGATCTTCGGGGCGCCTGTCAATGTTCCCATATTCATACAAGCCTGATAGGCGTGTAGCGCGTCCAAGTCATGTCTTAGCTGGCCGACGACCCGGGAAACCAAATGCATGACATGGCTGTAACGGTCCGTTTTCAGAAGATCTGCAAGATGGCGCGTACCGGCTTCGGAGATTCTGGCGACATCATTACGGGCTAAATCAACCAGCATCATATGTTCTGCGTTTTCTTTTTTATCATTGCGAAGATCCAATTCCAGTCGGCCGTCGAGATCGAAATTGATTGAACCGTCTGGATTTTTCCCGCGTGGGCGAGTCCCAGCGATAGGATAAATTTCAATTTGGTTGGTATCACTGGCATATTTGAGTGCGCTTTCCGGAGACGCGCCAAACAGCGTAAATTTTTCATCCTGAATATAAAACATATAAGGACTTGGATTGGTTTCTTTCAGTTTTTTATAAGCGGCTAACGGGGACGGGCATGGCAGAATGAAACGCCGTGAAGGGACAACCTGAAAAATATCGCCTTGAACAATATATTGTTTCAGATTGTCCACCACACCACAAAATTCCGCATCACTCATCGAAGGAGACACTGTCATATCATGACATACCACAGCGGATGGGAGTGGCTGGATGTCCTGACACTGATGCACAATTGACTTCAGGCGCTGTGATAGCGTTTCAGTGGTCTGTTCATCCGGGTTAAACAGTGAGCCCTGAACATGACAACTGCCATTCTGGTGGTCGATGATCATCAACGATTCGGCCACATAAAATACATAGTCAGGGCACTGATTGGTGGTTTCAGCATTGCCCAGCGGTTCAAAGTTGGCAACGAGGTCGTAAGCAAACAGCCCACCTAAGAAAATGGCATGTTTATCAAGTCCGGTCAGATCAAAACTATGCTGAATCAAACGCAGTGCATCAAATGAGGAAGATTCTTGCAAGCGACTGTCTTCATCAAGTCCTGTTCGCGGTGCATCGAAGTGAAGGGTCAGTGTCTGTTCGGTCAGTGTTGCGGCAATGTCGGGTTTGATGTTCCGGGCCAGATGATGAATCAGGTGTTCTCCGTTAGTCGTCAGTGCATGAAACGTCACTTCATGTCCAAAGCAAATCACGCGAACTGCAGCATCAATAAGAAGCAGACTTTTCAAATCCTCTTTCGAATCAATCTCTGCTGATTCAAGCAACAGGCAATCACTCTTATGACCACATAAAGTATGAAATACTGCGGTCGGGTCTGCGGAATAGGGTAAGGTTTCTGATAGAAGACGCAGTGTACCGAGCTGAGTGATATCAATGGTGTTATTCATTTACTGATCCTTTATTCTTTATGCCTTCGTTGCCAACTGCCAGCGTGGTCAAGCGCTCACGCGATGCTGATTCGGGGGTGAAACACGGTGACACCGTCTACCCATCAGAAATAAGTGTGTGAGAGCGTTTGGATTCATGTTGAATTCTTGTAACATGGGTGTCTAAATTCAGTTGTGTATTTTTGTACTAGTAAACTAGTGCGAAGGTTTGAAGTCAAGCTTTTATTGGTGAAAAATCAAAAAAATGATGAAAATAGATTTACATAGTCACACCGTTGCTTCTGATGGCAAATTATCTCCGGAGGAACTTCTGCTTCGCGCTGTTTCGTTTGATATTGATGTTCTGGCGATAACGGATCATGATTGTGTGGATGGTTTAGATGCTGCGCATCGATTTATCGAGGCCCAACAATTACCGATTCGTTTGATTGATGGCATTGAAATATCAACGGTTTGGCAAAATAAAGATATTCATATTGTCGGCTTGAATGTCGATGTCGCTTCTGTGGAATTGAATGACCTGATTACCCAGCAAAAGCAGCGTCGTGGTGTCCGTGCGACGATGATCGCAGCACGCTTGGAAAAAGTAACCCGACCGGGGGTTCTCGCGGAAGTGAAAGAAATTGCCGGTGATGCCGCGATTACCCGTGCTCATTTTGCCCAATGGCTGGTTGCGCATGGCTATGCCAAGACGATGCAGCAGGTATTTAAGAAATATTTAACCCGAAATCAGCCGGGTTACGTCCCGCCAGACTGGTGTTCTATGCAAGATGCTATCGCAGCAATTCATGCCGCAGGAGGACAAGCTGTATTGGCGCATCCGGGACGATATGACCTGACGACAAAATGGTTGAAGCGTTTGATTGAAGCATTTGCTGAGGCTGGTGGTGATGCGATGGAAGTTGCTCAGCCACAACAAGCACCTCAGGAAAGGCGCAATCTGACGAATTATGCGTTACAATACAAACTGCTAGCCTCTCAAGGTAGTGATTTCCATTATCCTTCTCCGTGGATGGAGTTAGGCCGGAATCTTTGGTTGCCTTCTGATATTGAACCTGTATGGAAAGATTGGGGCTTGTCCGTAGAGTAAGCATCGAGTTGCTCGATGGTGAGGAGTAATAATGAGTCAGTATTTTTATGTTCATCCAGAAAATCCACAAGCCCGATTGATCAATCAGGCTGTGGCGATTATTCGTAATGGCGGGGTTGTGGTTTATCCGACTGACTCTGGTTATGCATTGGGATGTCAATTAGAGAATAAACGAGCACTGGAACGTATCTGTCAAATC
The DNA here is from genome assembly GCF_002196515.1 of Vibrio gazogenes. Lineage (NCBI taxonomy): Bacteria > Pseudomonadati > Pseudomonadota > Gammaproteobacteria > Vibrionales > Vibrionaceae > Vibrio > Vibrio gazogenes. The sequence goes on from NZ_CP018835.1 coordinate 4,405, forward strand.
CGTCGTTTGGATGATAAACACAATTTTACGCTACTGTGCCGGGATCTGTCTGAACTTTCGCTATATGCCCGAGTGGATAATACCGCATTTCGATTATTGAGAAACAACACCCCGGGGCCTTATACCTTTATTTTTAAAGGCACCAAGGAAGTACCGAGACGGTTAATGAATCCGCGGCGAAAAACAATTGGTATCCGTGTGCCGGATAACCGAATTGCGTTGGATTTACTTGAAGCTCTCGGTGAACCACTTATGTCAACATCGTTGATCTTACCGGGGAAAGAGACCACTGAATCAGATCCGGATGAAATCCGTGATTCACTGGAGCATGCTGTGGATGTGATTTTAAATGGGGGATACCTCGGAGAGCAGCCAACAACCGTGATTGATTTCAGTGAAGATACCATGGTGGTGCAACGGATGGGAGCAGGTGACCCGACACCGTTTGAATAGTCATGGTGAAACGGTTGTTGCAGATAATCGTGTTATCAAAAGAGATGCTTTTTTCACTTTGATTTGAGATAATGTGCGGCCGCGATTTTGGGTCGCATTTTTATTCGACGTCTGAGAAGACGACAAGCAAGGTAAGTTAATGAGCGAAAAGTTACAAAAGGTTTTAGCACGCGCAGGTCACGGCTCTCGTCGTGAGTTGGAAACGTTGATTCGGAGCGGGCGCGTCAGTGTTAATGGCAAGGTAGCTGTTTTGGGTGAGCGCTTAGAAGATGAAAGTGCCGTGATTCGGATTGACGGGCATGTTGTCTCAATGAAAGCCGATGAAGAATTGGTTTGCCGGGTGCTCGCTTACTATAAGCCTGAAGGGGAATTATGTACGCGTCATGATCCTGAAGGGCGAAGAACTGTTTTTGACCGATTGCCGAAAATCCGGGGTTCACGCTGGATTTCAGTTGGTCGTCTGGATGCAAATACGTCCGGACTATTGTTATTTACGACGGATGGCGAACTTGCCAATCGGCTGATGCATCCAAGCCGTCAGGTCGAACGTGAATACTTAGTTCGTGTGTTCGGTGAAATTAACGAACAGAAGATCAAAAATCTCGTCCGTGGTGTTGAGCTGGAAGATGGGGTCGCTCGTTTCGAAGACGTGGTGTACGCTGGCGGTGAAGGGATGAATCACACATTTTATGTGGTCATCAACGAAGGACGAAACCGTGAAGTCCGCCGTTTGTGGGAGTCTCAGGACACGACGGTGAGCCGGCTCAAACGCGTTCGTTACGGCGATATCTTTTTAGATAAGGCGTTGCCTCGCGGCGGGTGGGTTGAGCTTAGTCTGTCTGAAGTGAATTATTTGCGTAAACTGGTTGAATTACGGCCAGAGCAACGCACCATGATCGACGTTTCTAAAGACAACACGTCTCGTAAACGTGAAAGGGCAAGAAGCCAGAAAATTCGCCGGGCAGTCAAACGCCATGAGGAGCGGATTTCTACTCCGAAAGGAAGAGGGCAGAGAAGCCAGAAAGTGGCGCCTCAGGCTAAATCCAAAGGACGTCAACGCTAGAAAAAGCGAATATAGAACTCAAAAAAGGTGCTTTAACAGCACCTTTTTTTCATTCGTCATGTGTTGCACAATCCTGCATGCCTTACACTTGCACCATTACAGCGTTTGATTGAGTGCATGATATCGACCTTGCTGTGCGATGAGTGCGTCATGGCTACCATATTCAACAATCTGGCCTTGTTCTATCAGGCAAATCGCATCCATACGTTCCAGTTCGATTAAGCGGTGCGTAATGAAAATCACGGTTTTGTGGGCATAATGAGTACGTAACAGATCCATAATTTGTCGCTCGGTCTGCTTATCAAGGCCTTCAGTGGGTTCGTCCAATAACAGGATTTCTCCCTGATGAAGGAGTGCCCTGGCAATGCCCAGACGACGTTTTTCACCACCGGAAAGATGACGACCACCATCACCTAGCCAAACATCCAATCCTGGTTCATCAAGGAGTTTATCCAGCCCGACCCGACTGAGGACTTGTGTATACGCCATATCATCAGCATCTGGTGCCGCGATCTGTAAATTCTCACGTAATGTGCCGTTTAAGATATCAACCCGTTGGCTGACAATGCTCATACAGGCACGAAGATCGTGTTCATTCCAGTGTTTCAGATCGGTTCCGGCAATCGATACCTGACCTTGGTTCGGATCCCAATAGCGGGAAATCAATTGAAGTAGTGTTGACTTGCCGGACCCAGTCTGACCGACAATCGCAACTTTATGACCTGCCGGAATATGGAGATCAATATCAGTCAGAACGCGTTGTTGCTGATGGTCCGGATAATGAAAATTTACCTGTTCAAAACGGATGTCGAACTGACCACTGTGTTGTGTCGGTTCCGTTTGAAACGTTACTTCGGGTTCAGAAGATAAGACTTCATTCAGGCGTCGTGCTGAGGTGAGTGTCTGACCTAAATGCTGAAATGCGCCAGCAATCGGCATTAATAACTCAAAGCTAGCCATGGTGGCGAAGACAACCATCGCGATCATCGGGTCCGGCTGAGCCTGACCAACACCATTGGCGACAAACCATAGCATGAATACCAGTGTCCAGCCGCTGGCCAACATGAGCAGTGCCTGTGCGAAACCACTATAACGGGTATTGATATATTGCCGTGAGATCAGGTCTTGCTGATCTTGCATAATTGCCTGACGGTAGGTTGGCTCGGCACCAAAAATTGTCAGTTCGCTATAGCCTTGAATCCAGTCCAGTAAAGTGACCCGAAGGTTTGCTTTGCTTTGGGTCAGTGCTGCACCGTTACGTTTGCCCAGTTTGTAAAATAACACCGGCCAAGACAGCAGTAATACCAGCAAAATAGCACCGAGTGTCAGACCAACCATTGGGTCAAACCAGTATAGGAATGCTGAAAGAACCAATACACCCAAGATACCAATCATCACTGGGCTGATGAGTCGCAGATAGACGTGATCCATGGCATCGACATCAGCGACCAGTCGGTTGAGCAGATCGGCGTCACGCAGGTTGGCGATCCGTCCCGGAATGAGCGGTGACAGTTTCTTAAAGAAGAAAATCCGCAGATCTGCCAACACTTTAAAGGTTGCGTTGTGGCTGACGACTCGTTCTCCCCACCGTCCGGCGGTTCGTCCAATCGCGAAGCCGCGGACAAAGGCACTGGGTAACATATAGTTGAACGATTGCCGGGCTATCGTTAAACCTGCGACTGCGGCTGCGGAAAGAAACCAACCGGATAACGTCAGTAACCCAATTGAGGCACACAGGGTGAGAAAAGCCAATATCATCCCCAGCGTCAGACCAAACCAATGCTTTTTATAGAGTTTGAGAAATGGGAGCAAATCACGCATCGAGATTCCCCTCCTGATGTTCAGGTTGCAGTGTATGGTTGGATGTCAACATGGATTTAAACAAGCCATCTTCATGGCAGAGGGTCTGATAATGACCTGACTGGACAATTTTCCCGTCTTGCATCACCAGAATCTTATCGACTGTCTGGAGTTGAGCAAGTTGATGCGTGACCAGTAATGTGGTGTGCTGATGGATCTGTTTTGCCAATCCTTGCATGACCAACTGTTCACTTCTGGCATCAAGACTGGCGGTCGGTTCGTCCAGCAACCAGAATGAACCGCTTTGCAACATGGCCCGGGCGAGGGCAAGGCGTTGAGCCTGACCAACGGACAGACCACCGGAGCGGTCGCTGATCAGATAGTCCAGACCATGATTTTCGACAAAGTCAGCCGCAAAAGAATCTTTGAGGGCATTGTCGAGTTGCTCATCGGTAATTTGACGTTTACTTAGAGTGACGTTGTCACGAATTGTGCCATGAACCAACAAAGGGTTTTGACCAACCCAGCTAATCAGTTGTCGCCAGTCTTCATGGGAGAGCTCGTGGAGATCGACACCATTGATTAGTAATTTTCCCCGATAAGGCATGAAGCCTAAAATTGCTTGTACCAGCGAGGTTTTCCCGGCCCCGCTTGGACCCACTAAAGCTGTTGTTTCCTGAGGGTTCAGACGAAATGAAATCGGGCCAACCAGTCTTTTCCCTTCGGGGCTGATGACTTCCAGATTCTCGGCTTCGATGGTGATATGTTCAGGTGTCGGGACAGGCTGTGTGCCTGATTTCACCTCATTCACATCGATTTGAAGAAACTCAACAATACTTTCGGCAGCGCCAACGGCTTGTTGTTTGGCATGATAGAAAGTCCCTAAATCCCGCAATGGCTGATAAAACTCTGGCGCAAGAATCAGTACAAATAGTCCGGTGAACAGAGTAATTTCTGTCCCGTAGTAACCGAAATTCATTTCCCCGATAAAACTGAAACCAAAATAGACCGCGGTGAGGGCAATGGAAACCGAGGTAAAAAATTCCAGCACTGCCGAGGAAAGAAAAGCGATTCTCAGCACGTCCATGGTTCGCATCCGAAAAACTTCGGATGCCGCACGCAAATGTTCGGCTTCGGATTGTGTCCGGTCGAACATCCGAATGGTGGTCATCGCTTGCAGGCGGTCATAGAAATGTCCCGAGAGGCGTTGCAGCGCTTTAAAGTTTTTCTGTGCCGCTTCCGCAGCTTTGATCCCGACCAGTGCCATAAAGAGTGGCACCAAAGGGGCTGTCAGCAGAAAAATCAATCCAGCGGCCCAATTGACGGGGAACACGACAATGAGGATGACAAATGGAATCAGCACGGACAGCGACATCTGTGGAAGGTATCGGGCAAAAAAGTCGTGCATATTTTCGACTTGTTCGAGCACGAGTGTGGCCCAACTGCCTGCCGGTTTTCCTTTAATATAGGCGGGTCCCATTTCTCTGAGTTTATCCAGAATCAGTTGCCTGATATAGATTCTGATCTGTTCGCCGCATTTGAATCCGGCAATTTCACGTCCCCAGCTCAGTCCTGCTCTCACGGCAATGATTGCTGCAAGTCCCAGAAAATGAGGAATTAAATCCGTTTTAGCGGTCTGTTCAATGATCAGCTGATGTAAAATCGAGGCCAGCAAAGCCGCTTGGAACAGTAAGAAAATGCTGGAGAGGACACCGAGCCCGACAGCGAGCATCAGCCAGCGTTTTGCCAGCTTGCTTTGTTGGCGGAGCCAGTGATTTAAGCTACGTTGTTTATTCTTATCCATTTTAAAGGCTTTTATAGGAATGAGTTGATAAGGTGCGTTTACCCAGAGGTATCACGGTACACCCGCAGACAAGTAGTATACAAAATAAAACCCGGTGGGGACACCACCGGGTTGAGGGGATTTGATATCAAAAACGGTGAAAAATAATGGACTTATTCTGACAGGCTATCAAGATAACGTTCTGCATCTAGTGCAGCCATGCAACCTGTTCCAGCTGAAGTGATTGCCTGACGGTAATTATGATCCATCACATCTCCGGCAGCGAAAATCCCCGCAATACTGGTTTGTGTTGCATTACCTTCCAGACCGGATTGGACGATAATATAGCCGTTCTTCATTTCTAATTGATCTTGAAACATTTCGGTGTTCGGTTGATGACCAATTGCAATGAATACGCCCATCACATCAAGTGATTCAATCGTGTCTGATTTGGTGTCTTGCAGACGCACACCCGTGACACCCATTTCATCACCGGTGACTTCTTCTAACGTACGGTCTGTATGTAAGATAATTTGACCGTTGGCAACTTTGTCCATTAAACGATCGATCAGAATTTTCTCAGCACGAAAGCTATCACGGCGATGAATCAAATGTACTTCAGACGCAATGTTGGATAAGTACAACGCTTCTTCAACAGCGGTATTACCGCCCCCGACAACCGCGACTTTCTGATTGCGGTAAAAGAAACCGTCACAGGTCGCGCAGGCAGAGACGCCTCGTCCTTTAAATGCTTCTTCTGAAGGGAGGCCTAAGTATTTAGCCGATGCGCCGGTTGAGATAATCAGTGCATCACATGTGTAGGTCTGGCTGTCACCTTTCAGCGTAAAAGGCCGCTGAGTAAAATCCACTTCATTGATATGATCGAAAATCATCTCGGTATGAAAACGTTCCGCGTGGGCTTTCATGCGCTCCATTAACCCCGGTCCTGTCAGTCCTTCCGGATCACCGGGCCAGTTTTCGACTTCAGTCGTGGTTGTGAGCTGGCCGCCTTGTTGCATACCGGTAATCAGAACAGGATTCAGATTAGCGCGAGCTGCATAAACTGCGGCTGTATAACCGGCAGGTCCGGAACCAAGAATCATCAATTTAGAATGCTTTACGTTGCTCATCTTATCCTCAGGGGAATCGTTTTATTCTATCTGACTCACGATTGTAGGAGATTCCTTCATTCAATAAAAGTATGAAAAAAAGCATATTATGAAAGAAAAGGTTATAGATGGTAAGGATAGGCCGAATGTAGGTCGTTTGATACCATTTTTAACGGATAGGGAGTGATGCGCCGTACGACACGCTTGCTATCCAGCTGATATTGTATAGGGAAAAATTCCGTATTTTGCACCGCCTCACGCTTCTCGCTGAACGGATAGTGTGATTTTTAATCGTCATTTGGATGAATATTCTTAATTTGTCATTTTTAATCATATTTTGATTTATGTTTTATGGAAAGTGCAAAGTAATCGACTATTATTTTGTTATAAAAATGTAAAATCATGCTAATTCTTAGTAGAGGAATTGAATATGATTCATGGACATGAGAATACACTGCATATTACCCATCTGAGTGATACCGCTATCCATCAACTGGCACCTTCGTTTCAACAACTCCCTCACACGGCTCATGCTGACGGACAATATCGACTGAGGCGTTATTCGGTGGTTCAGTTCATCAATGGACAGGTTGTTGAAACCGATAAACATGATTTCACCCAATCCAGTCACTATAACCCGTTTCAGGGGGATATTAAGCGACAGTTTGAGCCGGTGTTGCAAGAAACACTCATGAGTGAAGGGTTGCAGGAGATGTGTTCATTGTTTGTCGAAACGAATGGATTACCTGACGGGCAAATTATCGATGTTCATCAGATGCGGATTGCATCGGTTTTTGATGAAACGATGGTGTCACCGGAAGGGGTTCATCAGGATGGCTATGACTACATCGCGATGGTTGGTATTGATCGCCATAATATTGTCGGTGGTGAACTGATGCTCTATCAGGATCATCATGCGGCGCCGTTTTTCCGCAAAGTGCTGGAAGATGGTGAAGTCGCAATGGTGGCGGATAGTGCATTATGGCATAACGCAACACCGATCCGCGCAATAGAACATGGTGAAGAAGGGCATATGGACGTGTTTGTACTCACCGCAAAGGATGGCAACCATGAATTTCACGCCTGAGGCCGTTCGTCAGCAATTTCCGGTATTTCGGCAAGATGAGCTACCGTCTCCGGTATTTTTCGACGGGCCGGGCGGAAGTCAGGTTCCGGCTATCGTCGGAGAACAAATCGCTCAATATTTGTCAGGAGGGACGGCGAATGTAGGGGGATGTTTCCCAACAAGTGTTCAGACCGGACAACTGGTGGCACAGGCGAGGGAAGCGGTTCAGGCATTTTTGCATGCCCCGGCGCCCGAGAATATTGTTTTCGGAGCCAATATGACGACGTTGACATTCCATATGAGTCGGATTTTAAGTCGTGAATGGCAACGTGGTGATGAAGTGATAGTCACAGCACTGGATCATTATGCCAATGTCTCGAGTTGGCAACAGGCGGCAGTTGATCGAGGCGCCGTCATCCATCAGGCTCGGATTGATGAGAGTTTATGTTCACTGGATGTTGAGCATCTGCTTTCTCTCATTGGTGAACGAACGCGGCTGGTGGCGGTCACGTATGCATCCAATACCACCGGATCTATTGTTGATGTTCAGCGGATTATCAAAGCGGCGCATCAGGTCGGTGCATTAGTCTATGTCGATGCGGTTCATTTTGCCCCGCATCAACTGATTGATGTTCAGGCGTTAGATTGTGACTTTCTCGTCTGCTCCGCTTATAAATTCTATGGCCCGCATGTCGGCATTCTGTATATTGCACCACGTTGGCTGACGCATTGTATGCCTTATAAAGTGGAGCCGGCACCCAATGTCGGGCCGGGACGCTATGAAACGGGAACACTGAATTTTGAAGGTCTGGCCGGGGTTATTAGCACGATCGAATACCTCGCACAATGGGGACAAGCCGAAGCGCCGCTGAGAATGAGACTGGTCGAGAGCTTTGCCCAGTATCAACAGCATGAACAGCGGTTAAGTGCATTGTTTTTAGCGTTGATGGACACATTGCCTTCAGTACGGCTGCATGGTGCTGATGTTGCTGACAGTATGGTGAGAACACCGACATTTGCCCTGAGTTTTACTCACCAGACACCGGCGTTTGTCGCAAAAGCATTGGGTGAGCAGAATATTTGTGTGTGGCATGGTCATTTTTATGCGCTGGGCGTGGTGAGACACTTAGGACTCGAAAATCACGGTGTCTTGCGTATTGGGATGATGCACTACAATACCGAGGCGGAGATTCACCATTTATTTGAACACCTGCAACGTCTGGAGAAAAGTTAATCGCAGCAGCGGTTATTTGCAGCGCGGTAGGGATGATGTGTGGCATGTCACGGTTCTCACACATCATCATGATCATGAAGCTTTGGCAGCGTTTACGTCGGTAGTGCTCGCCAAAGCCAGAGATTTCAATCGAATGACAGCGGTTGAAACTCAATTTCATAAGATGTGAACTTACGAATATTGATAACACCGGTATCGAGAATCAGATACTGCCCTTTAATTCCTTGTAAGAGACCGGATACTTCAGGTTTTTTATCAAAATTGTGTGACACGATTTTGGTCGGGTGTTGTTGTACCGGAAACTGAATCTCCGTGATATCTGGATTGACTTCAGTGACCGCATCCTGCCCGTATGTTTGGCGGATTTTCTCAATGGTATCCGCAACCAATGGCCGCAGTTTCTCCGCCTGTTGATGAAGCGCGAGCGGATCTTGGTCTTCTTTGAGTAATGTTCGCCAGTTGGTTTTGTCAGCAATATGTTGCGCTAATTCAACTTCGATCAAGCCTGAAATATAACGACTCTTGACCTTAAAAATTGGTAATCCTTGTGTCGCGCCTTGATCGATCCAACGGGTCGGAATCTGAGAATGGCGGGTGATACCGACTTTGAGACCGGAAGTGTTGGAGAGATAGACATAATGATCTGTCATGCAATGTGACTGTGCCCATTCCGGCTCCCGACAGGTTCCTTGTTCATAATGACAGGTTTCCGGTTTCATAATACACATATCACAACTCGCCAGCTTTTGCATACAGACATAGCAGTGCCCTTGCGCGTAACTTTTTTTGGTCCGCTTGCCGCAATGACAACAATAAATATTGCCGGTATGGGTGAGGGATAATTGATGGCCGATCAGTGGATTCAAGGCGACTTCCGTTGCTCCGACAGGGAGAAAATACTCGGTATGTGGGTTGAGGGTCGCACGTAGTTTACTGAGGGTTCCCTTAATGACTGAAGACATGACATTGCTCTTTTTATGGTTAAAATTGATATTCGGTATAAATGAAGCGGGTGATAGCAAAACAACCTGAAGCTTGTTCAGACCGTGTGATGTCACCCGTTTGGGGATATTAACAGAATTGAGTCGCTTCTAGCGAGCTTACTCACCCGTGTGAGGGTTTGTACCGCTCGGATGGCTGTTGTTCTCAGATATTCCTGCAGATGTATCATCGGAGAAAATCGGCTCTTTTGGTCCGAGGAACTTCGGTTTGGCATCGATGATGAATAGATCGAGGATCGCTCGGGCCCGGGCAAAAATCTCACGGATTCTTATTTTGAGGTCTGTACCGTGGGTGGGGCCGGGGACCGCGAAACAAGCAGCATCAATTTTGTGGTAGTTCGCGATAAATAGCGCTCGTTCGCAGTGAAAGCGCTGAGTAATAATCAGAAAGTGGTTGGTATCAAAGATTTTCTTGGCCCGGACAATCGAATCGAGCGTTCTGAATCCGGCATAGTCCAAAGCGATATCTTGTTCAGGGATACCCGCTTTCATCAAATCACGTTTCATGGTCCATGGTTCATTGTAAGAACGATGTGCGTTATCGCCACTGAGCAGGAAATGAGTCACTTTGCCTGAGCGGTAGAGCTGAATCGCGGCTTCAATACGATGAATATAATATGCGTTGAGTATACGGCCCAGATATTTGCTGGTTCCTAATACAACCGCCACTTGATAATGCTCAATATGATCGGTATTGGTGACAATCTGGTCTTGTGTTTTCCAACTGACCCAGCGATCAATGGCGTATAAAGATACGGCCAACATCAGCAGCATGATGAGCAGAGCTTTTATGAGCCGCCAGCAAAGATGGCGTATTCTGCTGATGCATCCGCTATCAGCGTGATATTTACTGAAACGAGAGTAGATAACTATACCTTTTAGCTAAATTATATTTGTCTGTTCTTCTGAGCCCAGAGCCCGATGCCGACAAAACTAACAATGACAACGACAAACATGGTGCCTCGTTCTAAATGGGCAAGTGTCCGAGCTAGGTCAGGGCTAAGTTTGACGATGATAAATCCATAACCAAATGCATTCAGTAATATAAAGCTAAATGTACGAATGACAAAGTGCTGATTACGCAACATGCGGCGTAATAGCGCATTAATTTCACCACCCAACATGACTAACAGGCAAGCAATCAGTGCGACGGCGATCTCTCCCAGATAAGGTGCGAGATATTGTCCCGCAGGACTAAAAAAATGCAACATGGTATGAATATCCTTGCAAATAAAAAGCCTCTGTAACAGAGGCTTATCTTATCATATTGATCTCGTTTGGCCGCGTTTAGAATGCGACGCGCTTATAGCGACGATATACAGGTTGCCAGAAGTTACGCTCGATTGCTTGCTCCAGTGCTTCTGGTGTAATGGCATCCGCCACACCTTGTTCAATGGCTTTTTTCGCGACGGCCATTGCAATTTTCTTCGACACGGAGTGAATCGCTTCCAATGGTGGCAGTAGTGAGCCATGACCATTGATTGCCAGTGGTGAACATTCAGCCAGTGCCCGGCTTGACTCCATCAACATCTCATTGGTCACTCGTTTTGCATTTGCTGCAAGAACACCAAGTCCGATACCAGGGAAGATGTAGCTGTTGTTACATTGAGCAATCGGGTAGAGTTTGTCACCCAACATGACTGGTTCAAACGGACTACCGGTTGCCACAAGTGCTTCTCCGTTTGTCCATGTCAGCAGGTCACTTGGCAGTGCTTCAACGCGACTTGTCGGATTCGAGAGTGGGAAGATGATCGGACGTGGACAGTGTTGATGCATCTCACGGATGATATCTTCACTGAAGAGCCCCGGAGCGCCGGAAACCCCAATTAAGACTGTTGGTTTCGCTTCTCTGACAACATCGTGCAGAGAGAAACCGGTTCCTTCTGCTTCCCAGTGTTGTGTATTGGATTTCTTCTGCACCAAACGCTGTTGGAAATCTAACAGATTTGGCATGCCTTCTTGCAATAATCCCCAACGGTCAACCATGTAGACTTGTGAGCGGGCTTGCTGATCAGAAATACCCTCTGAAACCATTTGAGCAATAATCGCTTCGGCAATACCACATCCGGCAGAGCCTGCGCCAAGGAAGGTGATTCGCTGTTCTGACAGCTTACTGCCAGCAGCTTTACATGCGGCCAGTAAAGAGCCGACCGTGATAGCGGCTGTTCCCTGAATATCATCGTTAAAGCAGCAAATCCGGTCTTTGTAACGCTCAAGCAGTGGCATAGCATTTTTCTGAGCAAAGTCTTCGAACTGAACCAAAGCATCAGGCCAGCGGCGTTGAATCGCTTGGATAAACTCTTCAACAAATGCATCGTATTCTGCACCGGTAATCCGCGGATGACGCCAGCCCATATACATTGGGTCAGCTAAACGTTGTGGGTTATTGGTACCAACATCCAAAACAACCGGGAGTGTATAAGCCGGGCTGATACCACCACAGGCGGTGTACAGGGCCAGTTTTCCGATTGGAATGCCCATTCCACCGATACCTTGGTCACCCAGACCAAGAATACGTTCACCATCGGTGACGACGATGACTTTGACGTGATGGTTAGAGGCATTATTCAAGATATCATCAATTTTATTGCGGTTCGGATATGAAATGAATAATCCACGACCACGACGATAGATATTAGAGAAGTTTTCACATGCAGCACCGACGGTCGGTGTGTAGATGACAGGCATCATCTCAGTGATGTGATTTTGCACCAGTCGGTAGAAAAGCGTCTCATTGGTATCTTGTATATTGCGAAGATAGATATGTTTATCCATATCATTGTCGAAATTGCAATATTGTTGGTACGCACGGACGACTTGTTCCTGAATGGTTTCTGTTGCTTCTGGGAGCAGGCCACCAAGGTTAAATGAGCTTCTTTCTTCTGCTGTAAAAGCTGCACCTTTGTTGAGTAGTGGTGTACTGAGAAGCATTGAGCCCGCGTGGGAAATATATAAAGGGCGTTTGTCGTTGTTCATTGTATGCCTATATTTTGTAGGATGATGAAGGGAAACGGGACAAATTTTACGGGTACTCCTGTCGGTTGTAAATAGAGGCAATTTGACGTTTCCCTCATTCTCGCAGGTTAATCGTCGGTTTTTTTTGAATCAGGTTTATCAATGTTTGCATTTTAGTGAATAAATACCAGTTTATTTGTTAAACAAAATATGAATTATTCATGTCACCAGGCTAAATATTTGTTCAACAGTTGTTATTTATATGCATCTGATAGAGCAATTTTATATATGTTTTCGGCCATAAAATACCGTTTTTTTATATTCTATTGCTATAAACGGATTGGCGGATCATAGTGTGTCTATGGTGCTGTCACTTTCGTGGGGGGACGAAATGATTCAACCAAGCCGAGTCCGAGGTGTATTTGATTACACTGCATTCTTAGATGTTGCATGTCATAAGCATTGGACACTCTTTGAAGCCTTCTTTCATACAGAGCGTATTGCACATGATGAATCATCACAAATAACCCGTCAGGCGTTGGCCCCGGATGAACGTTTGTGGAAGAAGGCCGTGCAAAATCTGTCACTGGGACGGAGTGATCAGGAAAATCTGATGATCTTGTCAAAGTTGGCCAGAGAGGAAGGGATTGAGGCGTTACGAGTGATGATGCCTTATGCCTTGGATGCGCAGCAGTTGCATGAGATTGAAACGCTGGGGTGTCATGCAACGCAGCGGGCTGAGGTTGATGAACTGTTGATTGAGTGGTGAATCGAAGAGATTATCGCTGTTTGGAGCCGCGCATCGACAGCATGGCGATGCGCGGCTGGTACTCTCGATTCGCCTGTTGATACCTATACCAGTGCGACTATCGAAGTATTATACATGCTGAATCAGGCCATATTCCCGGTCAAGTATCTCAATGATTTCTTGTTTTGGATTGTCACTCAGATGGATGGGTTGTCCTGTAATCTTTTCAGCAATACTCGTATAAGTTTCGGAAACGTCCTGTAATGCTTTCAATGGTAAAGCATTGTCTCTGGCAAGCGCTTCCCGCTCAGGCATTCGTGTTTTATTCAGCAGGATATCTGGGTCAGGGAAGTAGCTGAGTAAAAACTGACGGAAGCCTTCTTTTGAATTTTCAACGATATGGCCGGCAGCATATTGCTGCGCATCCCAGATTCTGGATGAATCCGGTGTACCGACTTCATCCATATAAATGAGTTTATCTTGCCCTTGGGCATCAGTGACATAACCAAATTCAAATTTGGTATCGACGAAGATCTGATCAATATCAGCGAGCGCCTGACTGATTACATCAAAGCCTTCTTTTAATAACTTCTCGTACAAATCGATATCTTCTGGCTGACGGAAGTTAAACGCAGCGTAATTGGCTTCGATATTTTGTCGGCTGATATTGACGTCATCGGCCTCCGGTACTCCGGGAATCCCTTTGAGAATCCCTTTTGTTGATGGTGTAAGCAGAAGTTCAGGCAGTTGCTTATCTTTTTCTAATCCTTCGGGAAGTTGGATACCGCAGAATTCGCGCTCACCTTTCTCGTAGGCCCGCCACATTGAACCCGTGATATAGCTGCGGCAGATGGCTTCAATTTTTATTGGTGTGGCTTTCTGAACAATCCAGACAAACGGGTGGGGGATATCAAGTATATGGCTGTCTGCCAGACCTTGCTGGCGGAATAGTTCGAACCAGTGATTGGAAATCGCGTTGAGTGCTGCACCCTTTCCCGGAACGCCAGCGACACCACCTTCTGCGTGCCAGATGCAGTCAAAAGCAGAGATACGGTCACTGATTACCATGATGGCCAGCGGTGCATCTGCTGCGACGTTGTAGCCTTTTTGTTCAATCAGGCGACGGCTGTCTTCTTCAGTTAACCAGTAAACAGAACGAACTTTTCCACTGTGAACGGGTTTGCTGGTGCGAATGGGGAGGTCGTCATTGACGGCGAGAATTTGATCGGCGAGGCTCATTCAGACATTCCTATCTAAAAAGTAATCGGTTCAACTGACAGATACCCGTTGACCAGACACAGAGTGAAAAACATCACGGGATATCCGATTTCTGAGCGCATCATACCAGAACTATTTTTCACTGCCAGAGAAAAAGCAAACGTTTGCTTTAAGGGTGGATATTTTCAACCAATCATTGCTCTAAAAAAGTCCCCTCGTGTAGAGGGGATGAAAATGGTGATTGCAGTGTTCATTTGCGGTGCTGTGTTTTTTGTTGTCGGAATGAGTGGGTGTCATTAATGGTAGTGGCGGCTTGGATCCGTCACGAAGAACACCTCACAGTGGTATTGTTGGCCCAGCTGTATGAGTTTTTTCTGCGCTTGTTCGGTGAGTCGTTGTGAAGCCACGATGGCACAGGCATTGCCAGATAGGATGGCTTTCCGAATCACATGATACTCATCCATCGTTTTTGAAGGTCTTAATTGCACAACTTGGTGCCCCGGAATCTTGTATGAATCAAGTGAGCGTAGATCCGGTCGGTGGGATTCCGATGTGATCAGAATCCACTGTTGTAGTTGAGAGAGCTGTGCTAAACGATCATACAGATAGCTTTCCATTGCGTCGTGTCGGGTTGCATTCCGGAACGTGCGACGACCGGCATAATGGTGCGATCCAGATGAGTACATCAAATCATTCAACAAACGCATAATACTGTTTCCTTATACATGCTGTTCATATATACAGTATTTTATATTAAATCACTGATCAAGTCAGAATTGATGTAAATTTGTACTTTTCTGTTATCAAGATCCCATTAATGGACATTTCCTAGTCTTGAATGCGAACTGTTGCTGAGGCAATACAGCCACAAAGCTCGCCTGTTTGCCGTGATGACAGACGAACGCGAGAGATAAAACAGGGTCTCAGGTATCTTACAACTCAACTGAGTGGCGGTAGGAGATTCGGATTTGAGTGACGAGTGATTATCGTGGGAAAGTAAAGTATATCGAGTTACCGCGTCGTCGTGATAAGCCGCTTGACCGAGGCTGACAACGATCACCGCACCGTCATCATTTCGAGCATTATTGCGTAGAGGTGTTCTGCTGATGTGCTAATAGTGATTTTAATGCTTGATTTAACCGCTTCATCTCTTCATCACTGCCCTTCATATCCGGGTGATAAATCTTGCTCAGCTGCTTATACCGTAGTTTGATCTGTTTGATATCTGGTATTTCCGTGGCTGAGAAGCCAAATAAAGCACAAGCTAAATCGAGGTTCTTCAGGTGAGCGGGGGGTTGTGCTGGCTGTGTCTGTTGTATGCGCTTAAGCTCTTGAAACAGCATGGTCATCTGTTGTTTTTGTTTGCGAATCGTTTGTTCCTGCTGCTTGATCTTTTGCTGTTGCATGTGGGTGCCGGACTGAACCTGTACCGGCTCTGACGGTGGTGGTTGAACCTCGGGGTAAGCTGACTCTGCTGCTCTGAGTTGTTTTTTGAGGCGGAGATAAACTCCCCCCAGTAATGTCACTGCCAGCATCAGTATGGCGACAATCACACCGGAGATAATCTGAGGCAGCGTGAATTGGGCTGCATCGGTTTGAGTCTTGTTAGAATCGGTTGGCGATGTTGCGGCCTCGGGCGCTTGCGCATCCTCGAGTGCTTTTCTTTGCGAAATCTCTTTCATTCTACGGTGATTGAACTGTTGTTCGAGTAACTGGCTGTAACGTTGCTCTGCTGTTGGATTCGACATCCCTGCAATCCGATACCAGATGAGTGCCTGAGTTTCACCCGACAGGTCAGTCACTTGTTCATAGAGTTGACCCAGCTTGAATTGTGCTGTTGTGTCGCCTTGGGTGGCTAAGCGAGTCAGCCAATAGATGGCTTGTGTTTTATCCGCAGTGGCTCCGGCACTGCCATTCAGATAAGCATTTGCGACTTGCAATTGTGCCTGCTTATGGCCATTTTCGGCGGCTTGTTCCATCCAGTAAAAAGATTGTTTGAGGTCGGCTTTGACACCTTGCCCTTGTTGATAATGCAAGGCAAGTTGATACTGTGCGTTGCTGTCACGCAAGATGGCTTGTTGGCGTAGGGTATTGATGTCGGCTGCATGTGCAGATGCGAGAGTCAGCAACAAACATATCAGTAATAATCTCAATCGCACTCCTGACCCCTAGGGTTGATATTCCAGATTCAGCATCACCGCTGAACCGGAATATTTGTCAGTTTATTTCAGTGGTAGGATCTGTATTTCAACCCGTCGGTTACACTGCCGTCCCTGCGGTGTACTATTGCTACACAGTGGGTGGCGTTCGCCAATCCCTCGGGCGATCGCTCGGCCGGGAGCTACGCCTTGTGAGACCAGATACTGGCGTACTGATTCTGCCCGTTTTTCTGATAAGACCTGATTTGTACGATCACTACCCGTGCTGTCGGTATGGCCTTCAATGACTAAACTGGTTTCGGGATATTCCACTAAAATTTTAGCCACACCATTTAAGGTATTGTGAATCGAAGTATTGAGATGGAAATCGTTGGTATTAAAACCGATGCCGTTTTTCATGCGTAAACGAAGTTGATGCTCTCCGACGCGTTCAACCTGTACACCGGAATTGACCAGAGAACGGCGTAACGCTGCTTCTTGCTTGTCAAAGTAGTAGCCGACACCGCCGCCAATCGCCGCACCTCCGGCAGCGCCAATAAGTGCTCGCTGGCGCCGTTCTCTGGCGTTATCACCCGAGGCGAGACCAACGGCAATCCCGGAAATTGCACCAATCAGTGCGCCTTTGGTGGTTGAATTGGTTTCGTTTTCACCCGTTGTTGCATTTTGTCTTTGCGTTGCTTCGCATCCGGCCAGTAGCGACAGCAGAGAAAGCATAATGATGGTTCGTTTCACTGAGATACTCCCTGATTGTTATTCTCATGTCATGAATCACGATTATCTATCACATTGTAGACAATAATTCGGATGAATTATTTCAATAATTTTGGTGCTTGTGCACCATCAATCGGTCTATTGACAGAAATTTTACGTCCTTTTTTCAATCCGGTTTCGTAATCTTTAGTCAAATTTTTCATCGCTTCTTTGAGCTGTTTCTTGAATGTTTCTCGGTCAATGTTTTCAAATTCCCGATCAATGTAGCTATTGATTTTATCTGCGGAATCTTGGTCGGGGGTGATATCAGGCAACTTTTCCAGAGCACCTTCGATCCAACCGGAGACAAAAGAGTTCACTCTGCGCGACACTTCTTGTGTTGACGTGCCACTACCTGCAAAACTATTACGGAACTGACCCGTTTGCTCGTTCATTTCACGATAAATGACATCAAAAGCAAAAGCGGCAAAAATAGCGCGATCCGCTTCACCGATAAACTCGGCTCTTTTCAGACCTTTATGATTCAATAAAACGGCCTCTACACCAAACTTGGTGTTGATACCTCGGATAATGCGGAGCAGGTGACTGCTGATTTGGGTTGGTAGCAGGTGAGAAGACTGGGTTTTTCCCATCTTGATGAATTCAATATCATCTTTATGCAGACCATAT
Source organism: Vibrio gazogenes (assembly GCF_002196515.1). Classification (NCBI taxonomy): domain Bacteria; kingdom Pseudomonadati; phylum Pseudomonadota; class Gammaproteobacteria; order Vibrionales; family Vibrionaceae; genus Vibrio; species Vibrio gazogenes. The sequence goes on from NZ_CP018835.1 coordinate 22,374, forward strand.
TTTAACATCAGGCTATGCGCCATTTTGATGGCACTTGCCGCCTCATTCACATTCGCGGAATTACCAAGTTCCAAGCATTTGGCTATTTTTTTAAGGGCTTTTTCTTTATTCATTGACCTGAAATATAGGGAGTTGAGATGTACAGCAAAGTCGATCATTCTAACTTTTCTGACCGAAAATGGGAAGAATGAAAAGAGAGTCGTCAGTCGCAACTGACAAGGGGTCTAACGGTTAAAGGTTTGGTCACCGAACTGCGAATGTCAGCATCATAGGCAACGGTTGGAGATGTCGATGAAGATCCGAATAAAGAGTGACTTTATCCGGATTATATCAAAGGCTGATTATTTATAAGCCGAGTTGATCGAGTAAATCAGCCGCGTTAGCGCTATCCTGCTGATCATCTTTGTTACTTTTTGTCTTGCTATCAGATGATTGAGAGGATGACGCTTGTGCTGATTGTTGCCATGCGGATTCGAGAATGTCGTCTGGGTTTTCATCTTCAGAAATCTCAAACTCTTCTAACTGAATGAATTCGGTTTTGTCCATCGCGAGTTCAAGATAGAAAATGTTGTTTTTTTCGGTAGAGAAAGTGACTCGACGGGCTTGTGGGCGATCAAGATTGGTATCCACAGAAAGCAACACCTGCTTGTTCAGAGACAGCATTTTCGGTTGGTTTTGAGTAATGTTAGTCTGTAGCTCTTTGCGAACTTTGTTGGTGAAGTCACCAACGAGTTGGTTCATGAGTTCACCTAATACATCACCGACTTCGTCCGATGTGTGCAGTACTGCCAGTTCTTCTTCCGGCATCCCCATATTACGCATGTAATTGCTATAAATTTCCAATGCAGCTTTAGCATTGAAGTTAATGACAACCAATCCGGTAAAACCACCATCGAAAAGCACAAAACAGCCAAAATCAGGTTTGAGTGCGGTTTTATTAATTTTCTGCACCATAGCAGAATAATGAATCTGCGAAGCGGTTGCTGTCGTCAGCACCTTAGAAACAGACTGGCACAACATCAGCAGAATATCTTCTGTGGTGACTACTTGACTTTTTTTCATATGATTGTCCATCAAAATATTTCAACAACAAGGCATCACATTATGCCTTTTCCTATTCTTGAACCTAGATTCTGTTTTAATAGCCTCTTTAAATGTTGTAAAGTGAGCTATCTCAAAGATCAAGAACAAAAAGTATTAACCCATCGCTGCATTGAAGTCAGCGTCGCACGGATAGGAAGCAAATGTTACCAAGACTTCACCATCAATCCGATATCGATCCCGTCATATTTCAATTTTTACAAGACCTTAAATCTCATGAATTTTCCGGTGATATCGAAACGCACTATTCAAGCCGTCTTGCAGTTTCTACAGACAATAGTGTCTATCAGCAGTTACCGCAAGCAGTCATTCATCCCAAAACAACAAAAGATGTTGCTCTGATTGGGAAAATAAGTGCTCAATCGGTTTATAAAACAGTGACTTTTTCAGCGCGAGGCGGTGGAACAGGGACTAACGGACAATCGTTGACCAAAGGAATAGTCGTCGATTTATCTCGTCATATGAACAACATTCTGGAAATTAATCCGGAAGAAGGGTGGGTCCGTGTACAGGCTGGGGTAATTAAAGATCAGCTCAATGATGCGGTCAGACCTTATGGTTATTTCTTTTCCCCGGATCTTTCTACCAGTAACAGGGCTACGCTCGGCGGCATGATCAATACCGATGCTTCGGGACAAGGGTCGTTAAAGTATGGCAAAACCTCGGACCATGTCCTGTCGTTACAAGCAGTATTTGCCGACGGCTCAATACTGGAAACCGATCTGTCGGCTGGATTACCACAGCAAGAGACTTATGCCGCTGAAGCGCTGGCCGTCTCAGAATCTGTTTGTCGGAACAAACGGGCTCAGATTCTGGACAAATTTCCCCCCTTGAATCGTTTTTTGACGGGGTATGATCTGAAAAATGCGCTCGATGAAAGTGATGATACCTTTGATTTGACCCGCATTTTGTGTGGGGCTGAAGGGTCGTTGGCATTTATTACTGAAGCCAAGCTGAATTTAACACCGATTCCAAAGACGCGGATACTGGTCAATGTCAAATATAACAGTTTCGAGTCAGCACTCAGAAATGCGCCGTTCATGGTTGAAGCGCAGGCTTTGTCTGTTGAAACGGTCGATTCGACAGTGTTGAATCTGGCCAAGCTGGATATTGTTTGGCACAGCGTCAATGATTTATTGTCTGACGTTCCCGGCAAAGAGATGCAGGGGATTAATATCGTTGAATACGCAGGACAGAATCTGGCTGAAATCGAGTCTCAGGTCCAGGCGTTGACTGACAAACTGGATCAAATGCTGGTCAATGAAGAGGCTGGCATTATTGGTTATCAGGTATGTCAGGATTTAGCCAGTATCAATCGTATTTACAATATGAGGAAGAAGGCCGTCGGTTTGCTTGGTGCAACGAAAGGGCGGGCTAAACCGGTTGCGTTTACTGAGGATACGTGTGTTCCACCAGAAAATTTAGCTGATTTTATTGCGGAATTTCGTGCTCTGCTTGATTCGAAATCACTCGCTTACGGGATGTTTGGTCATGTCGATGCAGGTGTATTGCATGTTCGTCCTGCTCTGGATATGTGTGATCCGCAACAAGAAGCGATGATGCATCGTATTTCGGATGAAGTCGTTAAACTGGTCGCCAAATACGGCGGTTTGATGTGGGGAGAGCACGGGAAAGGTTACCGTTCTGAGTATGGTCCAGAATTCTTCGGTGAAGAACTCTTTCAGGAACTTCGGCGGGTTAAAGCTGCTTTTGACCCGCATAATCAAATGAATCCGGGGAAAATCTGTACACCACTGGATAGTGACCATCAACTGGTGAAAGTCTCGGATGTCAAACGGGGGTATTTTGACCGTCAAATTGACATTCAGGTTCGTGATAGTTTCAAACAGGCAATGGAGTGTAACGGGAACGGTCTCTGCTTTAATTACGAAACCAGCTCTCCAATGTGCCCCTCAATGAAAGTGACCGCAGACCGACGCCAGTCTCCGAAAGGGCGAGCGGGGTTAGTTCGTGAATGGTTGCGTCAGCTAACAGAGCAAGGCGTTGATATTCTCGATTTGGAAAAGCAAACTTTGAATTCGACGCTATCGGTGAAAACGCTGATTGAGCGGATTCGTCATGCTTGGCATCAAGAGCAAAACGGTGATTTTTCTCATGAAGTCTATGAAGCAATGAGTGGATGCCTAGCCTGTAAAGCCTGCGCCAGTCAATGCCCGATTAAAGTGGATGTGCCGAGTTTTCGGGCGCGGTTTCTAAATCTTTACCATACCCGTTATCCGCGACCGGCCAAAGATTATCTGGTTGCCAATATTGAAACCATGATACCGCTGATGGCCAAGGTTCCGACGGTGGTGAATGGGGTTATATCTCAGAACTGGGTGCAAAGTTTCACCCGTTCGATGATAGGTTACATCGATGCGCCTTTACTGACGGTGCCGACGCTTGCCAAACGGGTTCGTCGTAAAGCATTGGTACCTTATCATTTTGAAGGGTTGGCGCAGATCCCTGAGTCACTGCGTCAGGACTATGTCATTATCGTTCAAGACCCGTTTACCAGCTATTATGATGCTGATGTGGTTGATGACTTTATTGAGCTGGTGATCCGGCTAGGTAAACATCCGGTCCTGTTACCATTCAAGCCGAATGGTAAAGCACAACATGTAAAGGGATTTCTCAAACAGTTTACGGCGACAGCCAATTCAACGGCAGCATTTCTCCGTGAGGTCGCTGAACTGGGGATTCCGATGGTTGGTGTCGATCCGGCAACAGTGCTGTGTTATCGCGATGAATATCAGGAAATTTTGGGTGAGCAACGAGGAACATTTCAGGTCTTGAACGTTCATGAATGGATGGTACCACGTTTATCTGAATTCCATATCGAGTCATCTCAGGCCTCAGCTTCTTCCCCTTGGTATCTGTTTTCGCACTGTACTGAAAAAACAATGCTGCCAAATAGTGAGAAAGAATGGGGGACGATTTTTAGCCATTTTGGTGCCAAACTTGAGCCTGTTGCTGTCGGCTGTTGTGGAATGGCTGGGACTTTCGGTCATGAAGCGGATAAATTCGAGATGTCAAAAGATATCTATGGGTTAAGTTGGAAACCGAATTTTGAGCAACTGCCGGCGGAACGTTGTCTGGCTACGGGGTACTCATGCCGGAGTCAGGTGAAGCGGTTTGAGCAGATGAACCCCAAACATCCGCTTCAGGCGCTACTCGTGCATCTCCAGTAATGAGCCGCCTTTTTCCGGTCTGTCTCAGAGGGTAATTCATGCTCTGAGACACGGTGTTGAAAGTGATGTGAAGGACAGTGTCGAGGTGAACTGTGAACTATCGTTTAGCATTAAAAGTGCCACCCGTGATTATATTTGTGATCGCGCTGATAATGATTCATTTGGGCAATTGGTGGCTGCCGGGTAACGCGGTTGAATTACCGTTTCGCTGGGGAGTCGTTATCGGGTGTATCGTATTGTCTGGTTGGCTGGGGTTATCAGCCTTATTCACGTTTTACCGGGCTAAAACAACGGTCAATCCGGTGAATCCTGAGTTGGCCGCAACGGTAGTCAAACACGGTGTTTTTCGATTTTCCCGTAATCCGATGTATCTGGGGCTGGTACTGATTTTGATCGCAGATGTGTATTGGTTGGGAAGTTTCACCGGGCTGATTTGTATCATCGGATTCGTGATGTATATGACGTATTTTCAGATTATGCCTGAAGAGCGGATATTAGCGTCGCGCTTTGGGGAATCCTATCAAGCATATCAGCGGCAGGTTCGGCGCTGGTTGTGATGTGATATTGTTGAACCATGTATCAGAAGAGTAAAAACCGCTGTGGAACACAGCGGTTTTTTTATGTCTTTATCAGGTGTTTCGACTGGCTGGTGGGGTGGTCTTTAGGCTGCCTGGCCTGCTATCCGCGCTTGAAATGCATTTTTGAGTTCATGAAACCGAGCAACCAGATTATCAATGGCGTTGTCGTCGTATGGGCGTAATCCGCTGGCGACGAGGCGTTTAGTTCCCTGTCCGACGATTTGATTTTCATTGATAAAATTAAAATGCAGCGTCACGAGACCGCGCTTTCCATCGACATCGAATGTGGTATGACTGAGTTCGACTGTCGGGTGTGTCAGATTCAGATGTGTGAATTGGGCTTCCATACTTTCATACATGATCAATGGACGGTCACAGTTAATCATCACATTTTTATCTTTCATCAGAGGGACAAGCAGGTGAGGAAAGTTCATGCCAGAGAAACGAGCATAACTGGTTACGAAATGTTCGATGAAGGCATCGTCGTGGCTCACTTCACCATCGCGGTTCATATGCAAGTATTCCTTGCCGTTTTCGTCAACGACGGCACTCTCTTTGCCTGCCATATTTTCAATATGCAATGGTGTTTGGTCACCGACCATACCAGAAAATTTAAATTTCATATTCTGGCTAATCCCAGCTTTTTTCAACAGTACCGCAAAAAGTAAGTCACCGGGCACACAAAAACGTTTGTTATCCTCGTCATGAATAGGATTGAAATCACCGGCAACTTTTTTAGCAAAATGACTTGCTTGCTGACGCGTGAACTGAAATTGATGGTTATTGCTTGAGAAATAAGGATTTAGGAACATATTTAATAGTAAGCAGTCAAAACTGACAGGAATTATATACGATTTTTAGCAAAAAGATGGTCTATCCAGATAAAAAATAAATATAGACCACGAGAATATATCCGCGGGTAGTTTAGTTGGTCAGGTTATGGGTGTCAATATTTTGTCAATTTCTTTGATTTAATTATCAATTTTTAAATGATGCATGATAGGCATAAGTTTTCTGATAAAAGATTAATTGCATCATGTGTCGTATCAAGGAAGAAAATCGGCGCATGTCAGGGGGGAGACGATAAGTGCCATGCTGTGAATATCACTGGGACAGCATAATCAAAATGACATGCGTGACACCAATAAACCACAGCCTCCGAATTGGAAACTGTGGTTTGATGTCTTGTTTAGCGGCTGTTGCTTAGTCTCTTTTCCAGAAAATATGACAAAACTTATGTTCCGGATCCCGACTAATCAACATGCGGGCGAAAACATCATCTAAAGTGTCATTCTCTTCGTTGACGAGGCCAATATTAACTTCAGCGTAGGTTTCTTTATCGACCTCGAAACCAACTTGGTTGCTCCAGTCATCTTTAACATCAACCAACTCGGCAGCACCGCGATCATCAAATTGTGCCGTGAACAGAATGATATCGGCTGGTTCGAGATTATCCGGCGCCATTTCGAGAAAGATATCATAGGCTGTATCGATGGCATCATCGTAAGAAATGAGTTCATTCATTTGCGCTATGCTCGGTTCATGAATTTACGTTCGGTGGTGTTGATAACAACACGATCGCCTGTGGCGATATATTCCGGCACCTGAACCACTAAGCCAGTTGCGAAGTGGGCTGGTTTGGTTCTTGCCGAGGCTGACGCCCCTTTGATTGAAGGATCCGTCTCTTCTATCACCAACTCAACGGATGACGGCAGATCTAAGGCAACAACTTGCTGATTGACGAGCACAACATACAGCCCTTGCGTCTCTTCATTGATGAAGAGTAGCTCGTCAGCAATGTCATCTTGTTTGAATGTGTATTGGGTAAAATCTTCGGTATCCATGAAGATATATTCATCACCATCGATATACGAGAAACTGATGGGGCGTTTGGTCATATCAACGGTTTCAAGAACATCATCGGATTTAAAGCGTTCATCGACCCGTGTTCCCGTCGTTAAATCAGTGCAGCGGAACTTATAGATTTTTGCGCCGCCACGACCACCGGGTGTTGTAATTTCAATATCTTTCACCAGCAGCATTTTGCCATTGGTATCGATGACAAAGCCTTTTTTAATTTCACTTGCCTTCGGCATTGCTTTTCCTTACATGGATTGATTTGAGAAAAGCCGATTATATACTGACTCAAGTGCGTTGATCATCTCTTGTTCTCTTCTTTTGGGATAAACGTGTCTCTGTGAGACCTTCAGACAGATTGAGTTTCAAGGGGAGGAGGAATCAGACATCAGAAAAACATGGGCACTCTCTTTGATAATATCTTTTACAACAATATCTTTTCGCGTAATGATTCGTGTATGATAGCGAAGCTTTTTAGCTGTATTTTTGAGTTTTTATGATGACATATTCCGGTTATGCAATTACCAGTGATTAATCCGAACATTCCTTTTCAGTCGCAGTATCAACCCGTTGTCAGCTCGCTTATTGCTTACTTAAAGGCTGGCCTGAAAGATAATTTGCACAGTGTCTATGTTTACGGCAGTGTTGCTCGAAAAACTGCTTGTCCGGGGCGTTCAAATATCGATGTTATCGTCGTGACGCATCGACATTTTGAGGATCAGAAAACCACGATTTTCAATACACTACGCTGGCGTTTTAAAAAGGACTATCCGTTTGTCACCGATGTGTCGATTGAAACGGCATTGGTTGAAGAGGTGGCCTCTCTCGATAGCCTTTTTTCATGGGGGTTTCTGCTGCGCCATTGTTCTGTCTGTGTCTATGGCCCGGATTTAGCCGAATGTTTCGGTCATTATGAGCCGAGCTGGGAAATTGCCAAGTTCTGGAATATGGATATTGCGGATTGGGTGAGTTATTACCGAGATAAGATCGCGAAATCAAATAACCCGGACGAGCAGGTGAAAGCCCAGCAGAGTATTGCTAAGAAATTACTTCGCGCGAGCTATTCTCTGGTGATGTATCGCGATAAACAGTGGATTGATGATCCCGTGAGTTGCGGAGAGCAGTTTCTTCACTACCATCCTGAGCGACAAACCGATATTGAACGATTGGGGATATTACTGAAAACACAGCGCGCTATCCCAAAACGTTCCGTCATTGGCCTGCTGGACGACTATGGACAGTGGTTGGTCAAGCAGTATCAGAAAACCGAATTCCGCATTGGTTGACGATTCTACATTGGCGGATGAGTTGCCAAGGTTCAATGTTGTTTTAACTCAATGTTGTTTTAACCAAATGCCTTTTTAAATAAATGCCGCTTAGAACAGTCCTAATTGAGGTCGGGTCAAATCATCAAACCGATAGCCGATAAACGGTAGAATTGCATCCGCGACGGGGCGGAGTTGCTTATCAATATAGTGCTGGTAATCCAGTTGACTGGACTGATAGGCGACGGGTTCCGGACCATTTAAGGTGATGACGTATTCGATGACGCCTTTGTTTTGGTATTGTAACGGTTTTCCCCGCTGTTGATTGATGTCGTCTGCCATCCGGGCCGCACGTACTTGCGGTGGGATGTTTTTCTGATATTCATGGAGTTTGCGACGCAGCCGTTTACGATAGATCAGCTCTTGGTCGTATTGACCGGCAAGGGTTTCGGCCACCAGTTCGCGAATATAGTCACAGGGATTCTCTCCGTGAAATACGCGCAGGTACAGTTGCTGCTGAAAACGTTTGGCGAGTCCAGTCCAGTCGGTTCTGGCACTCTCCAGCCCTTTAAAAATCAGCTGTTCTCCATCATCTGTCTGAATTAATCCCGCATAACGTTTTTTGGAGCCGGTATCGGCACCGCGGATCGTTGGCATCAGAAATTTGATGTAATGGGTCTCATATTCGATTTCAAGAAAGCTATTCAGCCGATAGTTTTCCCATAAATGGGTTTTCCACCACTGATTTACCGAAGCAACGAGTTGTTGACCGATGCGGTCGGCATCATGCTGCGCATAGGCTTTGCCTAACGCTACAAATGTAGAGTCAGTGTCACCATAAATCACCTGATGGCCTTGCGCTTCAATCAGTACTTTGGTCTGCTTCATGATTTCATGGCCGCGCATGGTAATGCTGGATGCCAGCCGTGTATCGAAAAACCGACAACCCGCAGAGCCCAGAACACCGTAAAATGAGTTCATGATGATCTTGATGGCTTGAGAGAAGGCTTTTTCCTGGTTTTTTTTCGCTTCATCTCTGGCAGCCCACAGCGTTTCGATCATCTGTGGCAGAAAATGTCGGGTACGGTGAAATTGCCCGCCACGAAATCCGGGCACAGCCTGATGCGCTTCAGCACCGACGTCGAGTTTCAGCCCTTCTATCAGCCCCAATGGATCAATCAAGAAAGAGCGAATGATGGAAGGGTAAAGGCTTTTAAAATCGAGTACGAGCACTGAGTCATAGAGATTGGGGAGTGAGTCCATCACATAGCCGCCCGGACTGGCCTGCCAGTGGTCGGCACTCAGGTTGGGAGCGACATAACCAGCCCGATGAAGTTGCGGCAGATAAAGGTTCGTGAAGGAAGCCACTGAACCACCGATTCGATCCAGCTCGATACCGGTGAGGCGTGAGCGTTGGATGACAAAATCGAGGAGGTGGGTCTTGGCAAAAATGCGGTTCACTAACTGACAGTCTTTGAGGTTGTAAACTGCCAGACGGACTTTATCATGGCGAAACATGGTGTTGATTTCTTCCATCCGATCATCGACTTGATGGATAGCTTTTCCCTCGTTGAGCAAGGTCCGCGATACGGATTCCAGTGACCAGGAGGGGAATTGATAGGTTGCCGTTTTTAACGTATCGATACCATCGAGAACAACACGTCCGGGAATCGTGACAAATCCTTGTTGAGATTGGTTAGACGTTCTGAAATAACTACTTTGGTGGTTTCGCCCCAGCATTAGTTTCAGGTGATGTTTTTCTGCCCGGCGATGCAATAGACGGAAATCGAAATCAATCACGTTCCAGCCGATAATGATGTCCGGATCATAGGTGTGAAACCAGTGCACCATCGCCAATAGCAGTGCTCGCTCATTTTCAACCCATTGAATCACCGGGATGTCATCAGATTGAACGGCGGGAGAGCAACACGCCGCAGATGAAGTTTCATCTGTTTGTGGCTCACCAATCATGATCACCCGGGAATCCATTTCACTATCAAGTCCAATCGAGTACAAATGTCCTTTTTCCGAACATTCGAGATCCAGAGAAACAACATTGAGTGTGGGTAAAAAGTCACCATGACGGCACTTGGCATCTTGAACGGTCGTGATATGACCATGCTTGGTTATTTGACCGGTGAATTCAAAACTTCCTCGGATAAAGCGTTCCATCAAATAGCGCTCAGCCAGTTTGATATCACTTTCAAGCACTTCAATTGTTTCCTGACGACAGAGTTCGTGGATATGGGCTGCTTCTTGTAGTGTGCGGGTATAACAAGCAGCCAGCGGCTCATGATCAAAACTTTTGAGTGGCAGTGATTTTAATTCAGCGGTGATACCCATCTGAGTTAATTTCTGGGCCATATATTTGGATTTCGTGGTCGGGATGAAACAGACAGGTTTCTCGTGATGGATTAAGATTTGAGTTGGCCCCTCAGGCGTTGCTGCCCAAAGTTCTATCTGTGTTGTGCCGTTTATATCCCGGGCATGGCGGGTTAAAAGAAAACCTTTCCGGAGCGTCAAGCTTGGCTACTCATTTTGTTATTTATAGTCACAATAATTTCATCAATTAATCTAATCCAGATCAATCTTCATTATCGTTTTATCGGTAAAATTTGGTGCGTATTCTACACTAAATAAGGATGTCTGATATCAGCATGTCTGGAGGATCTTATGATCACTATACACAGAGATTACTTATTAGTTCATCGCGGAAGCAAAGATCACGCTCATGTGAAGGTCAATCCTGTTGGTCATATCGACATTGAGTTGAACTCATGTCAAGCGTGTTACCATTCCGCATTTGATGATGTCCATTTTGAGAAGACGGGTCAAAAAACCAAACTGACTGGGAATCATCATTCATCTTCGCCTTGGCAGGTGATGTTGTCTGATAACGATGCTAAAGAGCTTAATCATTTGATTGAAGAAGCCAATGAAGTTTATGAAGCATTGATGCGAGATCTGTAGTTAGCGGTGACTCGTCAGATAAGAATGATATTTCCTGAAAATTTGTAAATTGGATTGATGCGCCAGGAGGGGAGCTGATAAAGTGACCTGTTCAAGGCGTTTTTTTTTGAATGTTCACTGATGATGATGTTTATTTCGTACACGTGTCATGCTGTAAGCTCCTTATTATCAACTGGTTTTTGCTTATTTTTTGAGCCAGATTAGCTGTCACAGAGACAAGATTTTGAGGTCGCTTAGATTAACGTGCCGAGAGACAAAGAAGTGCTTGCCAAAGCGATTGTTTGGGCTCATAGTCAGGGAATAGTGAAGGTTTTGGGTGAGGCACAGTTGTGCCTGCCTGATCGTGTTGAACCAATTGGGTGCTGAGCCAATTGATTGTGGAGATGCAAGTTTGATTAGCGTATTCCTTGTAGATGATCATGAGCTGGTTCGCACAGGGATTCGACGTATTATTGAAGACGTCCGTGGCATGAGCGTAGCAGGGGAAGCTGATAGCGGTGAACAAGCGGTAAAATGGTGTCGTAATAACCATGTTGATGTTGTTTTAATGGACATGAATATGCCGGGAATCGGCGGTCTTGAAGCAACGAAAAAGATACTGCGTTATAATCCGGATATTCGTATCATTGTACTGACGATACATACGGAAAATCCATTTCCGACCAAAGTGATGCAGGCCGGTGCGGCTGGGTATTTGTCCAAAGGTGCAGGACCGGATGAAATGGTGAACGCCATTCGTGTTGTCCATAGTGGTCAACGCTATATATCACCTGAAATTGCGCAGCAAATGGCACTCAGTCAGTTTTCACCTGCGTCTGAAAATCCGTTTGCCGATTTATCGGAACGTGAATTGCAGATCATGATGATGATCACCAAAGGGCAGAAAGTCACTGACATCTCAGAACAGCTGAATTTAAGTCCGAAAACCGTTAACAGTTATCGCTATCGCCTGTTTGCCAAGCTGGATATCAACGGTGATGTCGAGTTAACCCATTTAGCGATACGACATGGAATGCTGGATACTGAGACGTTGTAGTGACTCAAGCATTTGACCCTTCTTCTTTTTTAGCAACTGTAACCAATCAGCCTGGTGTTTATCGGATGTATAATGCCGAGGCTGAGGTGATTTATGTTGGTAAAGCGAAAGATCTTAAAAAACGGTTATCCAGTTACTTTCGTAAGACGTTGGATAACGAAAAGACTAAAGCGTTAGTCAGTCATATTGCCAGAATAGATGTGACGGTGACGCATACCGAAACTGAAGCGCTCATTCTGGAGCACAATTACATCAAGCAATACATGCCTAAGTACAATGTACTATTGCGTGATGATAAGTCTTATCCTTATATTTTTGTCAGTGCTCACAAGCATCCGAGAGTGTCGGTATACCGTGGGGCAAAAAAGAGAAAGGGAGAGTATTTCGGCCCTTATCCTGATGCCGGTGCCGTTCGTGAAACGCTGCATTTAATTCAGAAAATATTCCCTGTTCGACAATGTGAAGATTCGGTCTATGGTCATCGGACTCGTCCTTGTCTGATGTATCAGATTGGTCGTTGTGCCGGTCCGTGTGTTTCGGATTTGATTTCGGATCAGTCCTATCAAGAGTTGGTCGATGACTTGCGTTTGTTTTTACGTGGTAAAGATCAACAGGTTGTTGCAATGCTGGTGGACAGAATGACCGCTGCCAGTGAGGCGTTACGTTTTGAAGATGCAGCGAAATACCGCGATCAGATTCAGGCGATTCGCCGCATTCAGGAGCAGCAATTCGTGTCGGCCGATAGCTTGGACGATATTGATGTGCTGGGATTCTCGCAGGAAAATGGCCTAGCATGTATTCATGTATTAATGATTCGGCAGGGGAAAATTCTCGGCAGCCGAAGCTTTTTCCCTAAAATTCCTGGCAATACCACGCACGAAGAAGTGTTTGAAAGCTTCCTCAAACAGTATTATCTCTCTCATAACGAGTCGCGAACACTGCCGACTAAAGTGATTGTGAATCGGGGATTGCTGGAGGATATTCAAGTTTTTCAGGCACTATTGACGGAGATGGCCGGGCGAAAAGTACAGTTTTTTGTCGAACCATCCGGCGTGCGCGGGCGATACCTGAAGTTGGCGAATACCAATGCCCAGACTGCGATTACCACTCGTCAGAATCATCGTATGACGATTTTACAACGGGTCAAAGCACTTCAGGATGAATTAGAGATGGAGCAGATTCAACGGATGGAATGTTTTGATATCTCCCATACGATGGGGGAAAGCACCATCGCATCCTGTGTCGTGTTTAATCAGGACGGTCCGGTTAAGCAGGAATATCGTCGTTATAATATCACCGGTATTACTGGTGGAGATGATTATGCCGCGATGGGGCAGGTTCTCGAACGTCGTTATTCAAAGCAGATCGACGTCGATAAAATTCCGGATATTATCTTCATTGATGGGGGTAAAGGTCAGCTATCTCGTGCACATCAGATTGTATCGCGCTACTGGGATGATTGGCCAAAGCGGCCTTTATTGATGGGCATCGCCAAAGGTGTGACCCGTAAACCCGGGCTGGAAACCTTGCTGACTGTTGAAGGCGATGAATTTCATCTGGCGAATGATGCGCCGGCATTGCATTTAATTCAACACATCCGCGACGAAAGTCATAACCATGCGATTAGTGGTCACCGTAATAAGCGTGGTAAAACTCGGCGAACCAGTGCTCTGGAAGGTATTGAAGGAATCGGACCGAAACGACGTCAGGCGCTGTTGCAGTTTATGGGTGGATTACAAGAACTCAAACGTGCCAGTGTTGAAGAAATCGCCAAAGTTCCGGGTATCAGCCGATCTTTGGCAGAAAATATCCATCAAGCATTGAAACAATAGCGAAAATACAGCAACATAACTGCGCAAACAATAAGAGCGAAGCATATGCGTTTAAATATCCCCAATATATTGTCCCTGATTCGACTTTTCCTTATTCCGGTATTCGTTGTCGCTTTTTATTTGCCTTACAGCTGGTCTTCTTTTGCTGCGGCAGTGGTGTTCTGGGTTGCCGGTATTACTGACTGGCTTGATGGAATGCTCGCGAGAAAATTACAACAAACCTCTCGTTTCGGTGCATTTATCGACCCGGTTGCAGATAAAGTTTTGGTTGCGACGGCATTGATCTTGATTACAGAACATTTCCACAGCATCTGGATTACCATTCCTGCTGTGACCATGATTGCCAGAGAAATCATCATTTCGGCGCTGCGGGAATGGATGGCAGAGATTGGTAAGCGTGCCAGTGTCGCGGTATCTTGGATTGGTAAAGTGAAAACCATGACACAGATGTTTGCGTTGCTCGCATTAATTTGGCGCTATGATGACTGGATGATCTGGTTAGGATATATCTCAATTTATGTCGCAACGATTTTGACTTACTGGTCGATGTGGCAATATTTGCTCGCGGCTAAAGATGATCTTCTGAGTGAAGAAAATCACTGATAGCACGTCATTTTCGATGATGAACCCTGATATGGCTAGTTTCATATCAGGGTTTTTTAATGAGTTTCTGTAACCTATTGAATTTTATTAATTCACTATACAGTAATTCAGCTTTGTTCAATAACATATCCTGAATAAAGTAATGTTTTCTCATATGTTCGAGCATTACCCTCGACGAACACCGTCGCACTTATCCACAAAATCTGTGGATAAGATGTTTTAAAGGCAGTGAGTAACAATAACATTTTGATTTAAAAAACGAACGTGCACAAAAAAGAACATTTTTTGCACAATTTTAGCACGTTAGTCAGTTGGGCTTTTCTTGAACTGAACCAAGACCTTACCTTCCTTCGTCAGTACGGCTTTCAGCATATATTCTATCGATAGTGCAAGAGAAATATTCAGCACCACGAAAATCGCAATCATAATCATAAACTGGTATTTGGCGGCGATAAATGGTGAAGCGCCACCTAAAATCTGTCCCGTCATCATTCCCGGTAAAGTGACCAAGCCAATACTTGCCATAGACGCTAAAATCGGGGCATTCGCTTTTTGTATTGCATTTTGAATAAATGGCCGTGATGCATAGCGGGGAGATGCGCCCAAAGATATTGCGGCTTCGTATTCACTGCGGCGGTCGTGATAGGCTGTAAATAGATTTTGCAGGGCAACGATATTGCCACTCAGTGTATTTCCCATCAGCATGCCAGCCAAAGGGATCATGTATTGAGTATTGTAAAAGGGCACCGGTTGAACCATCAAAAGGCACAGTACAGCTAACATAGGCAGTAAGCCAATCATCATTCCTGCCATCAGAGGAATGATTAACCGGCGTTTCGGCAAATGGGCTTTTGATAGAATGGCGCTCGCACCAACCCCGATGATCAGGCATAGCCAGCAGGCATTGACCACAAGACTGTTCAGTGCGAATAAATATTCCAAGTACACACCGACTAAACAGAGTTGTAGCCCCATTCGGCACACAGAGATAATGATCTCTTTGCTGATCATCAATCGGTATCGGAAACTGATCGCGATAGGAATAAGCAGTGTCAGGCTAAATATTGCCAACTGCCACCAAGAAATATCAATGACGCTTTTCATTACAGGCGGTTAAATTGAGGGACGGAATGTTTACTCTATCTGAATTTGGGGGATAACCACAACTAGAATCAATGATGGCTAACTTTCATCATGACGTTTACTGGCCAAACTGCTCGATGATTGGGGCGCGCTTGGATTGAGATAAAGCTTGCTTGAGTTTTCCTTGCTGTTGATATTGCAATAGTAACTGTTTGAGAGGTTGTTGAAGCGCTGAGGTGGTCATGCCGGGTTGAAGGGTTGGCTCGTAGAGAAGTTCCAGTAGAACGATGTCCAAAGGTGATAGAAAATCATCGGGGGTTTTATCATTAAATATGGAAGGATAAGCCTGTTCCGAGTCATTGAATAATCCCAGTGCCTGGGTTGATTCTTCAATAATACATCCGAGCAGTTTACCGTGAGAGCGAGCTTGGTCGACAGGAATAACCACGGTTGCATGCCGGATTTCATGGCTGTCGGGATCAAGCTTTACGCCGAACATACAAACGGATCCATAAGTATTTTTTAAGGCTTTTTCTCCGAGCTCGGTACGAATAATCTTGCGCCACTGAGACTGACGGGTAAAGTACCAAATAAAATTGGCATCAGCACGTTGATTCACTATCGTGATAGGGATATGTGTCAGTTGTTCAAGATGAGTCAAATGGAGCCGGGCCATCTTTTCATGTAACGCTTGAGCACCAACATCATGCTTAAACCACACGCGAATCGGGTGAGTCCACTTAGCGAGACGCGGTGTTTTTACCGATGTAAATTCGTACTCAAGGGCGACATGAAAGAAAGCATTCTGAATAAACGCCGGACGTTCCCATGTCGGTAATTCAGCGAGCGCTGCGTTGCTGAGGCTCATGGTTATCATTAACCAGCCCAGCAGTCGCCACTGCATATTAATCTTCCGTCCCGAACTCTGGGATGCGACTGAAGTGACTTTCGATCATGCGCTGTGTGATGATGTGTTGCGGATTCGACAGAACCTTTTCAGTATAACCGGATTCAACCACCTTACCTTCGTGCATGACGATGACTTTATCGGTAATGTGCTTAATCACGCCAAGGTGCTGAGAAACATAGACGAAAGACACGCCCATTTCCTCCTGTAACTCCATCAATAGATTAATGATTTGCGAGCGCATTGCCATATCCAGACCATTTAATGCCTCATCGGCAACAATGATTGATGGCTGTAAAATCAGGGCTCTGGCGAGACACACCCGCTGTTTTTGTCCTGTTGCCAGCATTTGAGGATAAAAATAGGCATGTTCGGGGAGAAGCCCCACCCGTAATAAAGTATCTTTCACCCGTTTCAGGCGCGCCTCGGGTAACATTTCTGTATTCCGTTTCAGCGGCCCTTCCAAAATGCGTCCAATCTGAATTTTCGGATTCAGTGATGTATTTGGATCCTGAAAAATCATGCGGATGAGCTTACACCGGGTCGCATAATCTTTATGCTCCAGACGTTCGCCATTCACCCGAATTTCTCCCGTTGTCGGTTCGACCATACCTGATAACATCCGAGCAAGCGTTGACTTGCCCGAACCGTTCTGGCCGATGAATCCAATGGTTTGACCGACTTCCAGTGTAAAATCTACCGATTCAACAGCATGATGAACTTTTTTCTTAAATAAGCTGGGACGGGTAGTAAAAGTTTTCGATAAATCAGAAACTTCTAACAGAGGAATCGTCATTGGGTCTCTTCCATATTCAGCGGATAGTGGCAGGAGTATTTATGATTTTTAATCCAACGGCTTTTCGGCATTTCAACACATTGGCGTTGTGCATAGGGGCATCTTGGGCCGAGCCGACAACCAATCGGTAAATGTTGCAATGGTGGAATAGACCCCGGCAGTGAGTTTAACTTCTGCTTATGGGGGATGGATGAACTGAAATCTGGCATGGCTGTGAGTAAAGCGACAGTATACGGGTGTTTTGGTGTGGCCAAAATATTATTGGTCATCGCCGACTCGATTGACTGCCCGCAGTACATTACCGTGATACGATGTGCCCATTGTGTAATGGTGGTCAGGTCGTGCCCGATCAATAGGATTGTGGTGTTATTGACCTGATTCATCCGGCTTAACAGGCGCAGTATTTGCGACTGTGTGATTGGGTCGAGGTCATTGGTTGGCTCATCAGCTATCAGTAGTTTGGGTTGTGTGGCAATCGCCATTGCGATCATCACTTTCTGACATTCACCATCGGTAATTTCATAGGGATAGCTTTTTAAAATACGCTGGTGATCTTTAATCCCCACTTTATGCAGCAAAGCAATGGCTTGTTTTTTACGCCATGAAAACCGTTGCCACCATGACCCTTTAAATGTATGGGACGGGATGGCTTCGATTAACTGTTTACCCACCTCATCTGAGGGATCAAGGCACGTTGACGGTTCCTGAAAGATCATGGCGATATCGCGGGCAATCACACGCCGACGCTCTCGTGGGGTCAGTTGCAGCAAATCGATATTGCCCAGCCGCATCCGATCGGCAGTAATACGCCAGTTCTCTTTACACACACCGACAATGGCTTTGGCAACCAGACTTTTACCTGAACCTGATTCACCCACCAAACCACGAATTTCACCTTCACCCATGGTCAGGCTGATGCGATCAACCGCTTTGACGAGCCCTTGTGGTGTATCGATTTCAATCGTCAGATGACGAATATCCAGCATTGGCATTATTCGACCCCCTCGTTGAGTGATTGACGAGCCCCTTCACCCACAAGGTTGACAATAATAACGGTAAACATAATTGTCAATCCGGGCAGAACCACAGTCCAAGGCGCGAGATAAAGTAGTTCTACGGAGTCTCCCAGAATTGCGCCCCATTCAGAAGTGAATGACTGAGCCCCTAGTCCTAGAAAACCAAGTGAGGTGATATCTAAGATGGCAACCGTCATTGCAAAGTTAATCTCTAATACGATGGTCGATAAAATATTGGGTAAAATCGAGTACCACAGCAGGTAAATGTCTTTTGCGCCGTCCAGTCTGGCGGCCAAGATGTAATCTTTGCCGACTTCATTGTGGACTGCGGTATAGGCGGAGCGAATAAAGCGGGGAATCAGAGCCAGCCCGATTGCCAGTAGAATATTGGATTCGCCAACCCCAAGAATCGCAACAAAAATAATAGCGAGCAGGAGGGATGGGATCGACATGATGGTGTCCATCAAGTGATTCAGAATACTCGAAAGCAATCCGGAGGTCATGCCTGCCGCGATACCGATAACCGAACCGACACATGTGGCAAATATGGTCAGGAGTACGGCATTACCAAAAGAATGCCGTGTCCCTTCAATTAAGCGGGATAGAATATCCCGGCCAAGATCATCGGTACCAAAAAAGTATTCGACCGAGCCTGCCGGATCCCAAGACGGAGGAACAAGTAAATGACTGGTATGTGCCTGTGCATCATGTGGGGCGATCCAAGGGGCAAACACAGTAATGAGGATTAGAGCCAGCAGACACCATAGACCGAACATTGCCAGATTATTATGACGAAAACTCCGCCAGAATCGTTCAAATGGGGTGGGGATATGCTCTTCTTGATAGATATTATTTGTTAGCATACCAAGCTTTCCTTACGAACGGGTTGATCAGGGCGCCAAGTAAATCAGATAAAACGTTTGCGGTAAGCACCAGTGTTGAGACTGAAATCACGCCGGCCTGAATTGAAACTAAGTCTTCATTGGCTAAAGCATCCAGCAGCCACCTGCCGATTCCCGGCCAGTTAAAGATTGATTCGGTGATAATCGCAAACGTCAGCATGGTCGAGAGTTGAACCCCGAATTTCGGAATAATCGGCGGAATTGCATTGCGAAGCACATGTTCCCTGATGATTTGATACTGCGAGAGGCCGCGAATTCTCGCTACCCGAATATAGTTCTGATTCATGACGTCTGCTACGGATGTCCGCATTAATCGAATGACTTGTGTGGTCGGAGCCAGCGCCAGCACGGTGCAGGGGAGAATCAGATGGGAAATTACGCTTTGTAGAATCTGAGGGCGGTAAACACTTTTTGACAGAAAAGCGTCAATCAGTGCAAATCCTGTCACATGCTTAATATTATAAAGCAGGTCATAACGACCGGAGACCGGGAAAATTTCGTAATTGAGTGAGAAGACCAGCAACAGCATCAGCGCGATCCAATAAATGGGTGCTGAGTAGCCACACATTGACACAAAGGAAATGACGGTATCGATCCACTTTCCTTGTTTCATCCCCGCGATTGTCCCGATGGGGATACCGATGGTTAATGAAATCAGAAAAGCAAATAGACACAGTTCAAGGGTGGCCGGGAACACGATCACTAATTCATCGATGACAGGGGTGCCGGAGCGGTTGACGCCAAAATTAAGCTGACTAATTTCCGACACATAAGTGAACCATCCTTGCCAAAAATTCTCGAGTGCCCAGTGGGAGTAAGGATCAAATCTGAGAATGCTGTATCCGATCAACGTTAAAATCAATAAGGTGATGATAAAAAGATTAAATTTACGGATTGTATAGAGAAGCATTATTTTATCCTCTCAACCATATTGAAAGGCTGCACATTAAATGGACTCAGCTGAAAACCAGTCAATGAATCATTATATGCTTTAAATTGCATTCCGTGGGCAATCGGAATCACTGGGAATTCTTGATTAATGATATTTTGTGCCTGCTTGTAAAGATTGAGTCGATAACGATGACGGTCAACTTCTAATGCCAGATTCAGCAGAAAATCAAAATCTTCATTACACCATTTGGACAGATTGATGCCTTCTCCTCTCGCATCACAGGAGAGAATTGGGCGCAGGAAACTATCCGGATCGCCTGTTCGCCCTGACCAACCGGTCAGATATAAGTCAACGTCGGCATAATCGGAGCGATTTTGTCGGTCAATCCGCTCTTCAGGGATGAGGTGTAACTTAATGCCTATATCTTTCAGGTTTGCTTGAATGAGCTCTGCGGTTTTCCGTGGACTCGGATTATAAGCAGTCGGTTCGAGCGGAACCAACATGGAGAGCTCTAATCCGTTACTGAAGCCGGCATCCCGTAACAGTCCGAGTGCATAACTGTGATCATAACGTACCTGAACAGCATCCTTTTGATAGGCCCAAGAGGTCGGGGGCAAAATGTTATAGGCAATCCTGCCGGTGCCATAATAAACAGAATCTAAAATATTTTGTCGGTTTATCGCAAAACTCAATGCTTTGCGTACACGAGGATCACTGATCGCCGGGTGAGTTGTATTTACTGCGATAAAAGACACATTCATGGCAGGCGTCGAGCTGAGTGAAATATGCTTTTGCTGTTCGATGATCGGAATCTGGCTCGAGATTGGCGTACTGAGGACGTCGCATTCATTTCGCAGCAATTTTGCCAGCGTGCCGGTACCGCGCTGGGCAATATCAAACACAACCTGCTGCATTTTCGGCAGACCTTTCCAGTAAAGTGGATGCCTTTTCAGTCTGATAAAGTCGCTCACCTGCATTTCATCAAGATAAAAAGGCCCCGTCCCGACGGGATGGGTGTCAATCATTGACTTTTCATCAGCGTAAATCAGTTGATCAGCGTATTCTTTTGAGAGAATCACCGCATGTGTGGTAGAGATATTTGCCAGAAAGCTATTGTCGGGGCGTCGTAATGTGAACTGGACGGTATAGGGATCCAGTGCATCAACACTTTTGACCAGATGTTTGAAGTTAATACCGGCAAACCACGGATAGCGACTGTTACCGACATTGTGAAATGGATTGTAGGAGCTGAGGATCCGATCAAAGCTAAATACGACATCGTCAGCATTCAGGTTACGCGATGGGCTAAACCATTTCGTCTGCTGAAAAGCCACATGATGACGGAGATGGAACGTATATACCGTACCTTGTTCATTGACTGTCCAGCGCTCCGCCAGATTCGGTGAAGGGCGCTGTGTTTCAGGATCCAGAACAAGCAACGTGTCATAAATTTGGGGGCCGAGGGATTCAGCAGTAATGCCGCTATCAACCAGTTGAGGGTTAAACGTATCCGGTGTTCCCTGCCCACAGTAGACGAAGCCTGTCTGTCTGATTTCGCTATGATCGGTATTCTGGTCATTACAGCCTGTTAAGAGTCCCAGACCGCAGAAACTCAAGGTGAGTTTTATCAGTATTTTCATTTTAAAAGCGAATATATGAAACGAGGCTCTCTTAGCCACAGAAATCTGCCTCAAACAAGCGGCTAATTTACCACTTTTATATGAGTGAACCAATGAAAAACACATTGAAATTGATTCATAACCTACTCATTTTTAGTGATGAGCTGATATTTTCGGATCAGACCTCTTAATTGATGATAGCTTAATCCTAATAACGGAGCGGCATTTTTTTGATTATATTTGGCTTGGGTCAGTGCTTGCATAATGACGTGGCGTTCTTGTGTGTCTACCCATGCTCTGAAATTGAGTGGAAATTCAATGTCACTCGCGTGAGGCGCGTCTTGACGGGCCGGAATGTTTTGTGCTGCATGAACATCTGCTTCATCGGGGGCATTGTTATCTGATGGTGGCAGTTGCCACTGACACTGAAATGGATCCAGCACTAACTCGTCGATTGGGTCATCGACTGAACGATGCTGATAGACCGCGCGCTCAACCACGTTTTTTAATTCGCGGATGTTTCCGGGCCAGTGATAGCCCAGTAATTGGTCCCGGGCTTGTTGACTGAACCCGGCAAAGTAGGGGCGTTCAATTTCATGACACATCCGTATGGCGTAGTGTTCGGCAAGCAGTAAAATATCTTCTGTTCTTTCCCGCAGTGGTGGCAGGTGAATAATATCAAAGGCTAACCGATCTAATAAATCTGCGCGAAATTCGTGACGTCCGGCCATGGATAATAAATCACCGTTGGTCGCACAAATCAGGCGGACGTCAGTCTTGAGTGTTTTTGAACCACCCACGCGTTCATATTCCCCATATTCAATCACCCGTAGCAACTTTTCTTGGACATTCAGCGGTGCTGCTGCCAGCTCATCAAGAAACAGGCTGCCATGCTCTGCCCGTTCAAAGCGGCCTTGGTGACGTCCTTTTGAACCGGTAAAAGCACCGGCTTCATGACCGAACAGTTCGGAGTCAATTACGCCTTCGGCAAGGGCAGCACAATTGAGAGAAACCATCGGATGTTCCCATCGATGGGACAAATAATGGATACGCTGGGCAATCAGTTCTTTACCGGTTCCCCGTTCCCCTAAAATTAAGACGGGTCGATTGATTTGAGCCAGATGAGACGCTTTTTCCAGCACGGCCAGAAAATAGGGGGATTCACCAATCAGGTTAATTTTCATGGGCTGTTCCAATAAGCAGTTTCAATCATCAAATAATGGTCAGATTAACCAAAAAGTGGTTATAAATACAAACGTTGTGAAGCGGAATAACTCTGGAAGGTGTTAATTGTTTGATTTTTATCGTTTTTTAAATATGGCATAGGTTTTGTATAGTCTGAACAAGCATATCGTATGAACAGACCATGTAAACAAGAGGAAACATCATATGGGCATTTTTTCCCGATTTGCAGATATTGTAAATTCTAATATCAGTGCATTACTTGATAAAGCAGAAGACCCTGAAAAAATGATTCGTCTGATTATTCAGGAGATGGAAGACACATTGGTTGAGGTTCGCAGCCACTCTGCCAAAGTGCTGGCAGATAAAAAAGAGCTGTTGAGAAAAATAGAGTCTCTCGACAGTCAGATTGAAGAGTGGACACAAAAAGCATCTCTGGCACTGGCGAAAGAGCGAGAAGATCTGGCCCGTGCTGCGCTGATAGAAAAGCAGAAGTTGCAGGACACGATTAAAGGTTTAAAAACAGAGTTTACATTGGTTGAAGAAACCATTGATAAACTGGCGGATGAAATCACCAAATTAGAAACTAAAATTACCGAAACCAGAGCCAAACAGAAGGCGATGATGATTCGGGCACAGACTGCGGGGAAGCGTCGTGATGTGCAAAAGCATTTGCAGCGCAACCGTACCGATGAAACGATGGCAAAATTTGATCAGTTTTCAAGACGTGTCGATGAGCTTGAAGCTGAAGCGGATATTTATGATCAAGCCGGGCAAGGGAAGACCTTAGAGCAAGAGTTTGCCGATCTTCAGGCTCAGGATGAAATTGATAGCGAGCTGGCGAAGTTGAAACAGGCGCTGAAAAAAGATCAGTCAGAATAAGGAATAATTATGTTAGTGATGCTTGTGTCTGTACCACTGATTGTCTTTATGGTGGTGGTGGCACCTTTGTGGCTGATTCTTCACTATCGAAGCAAAAAACGTTCAGAGAGTGGTTTGAGTCAGGAAGACTATGAACAGTTGGCGGCTTTGTCGGCAAAAGCGGATTCTCTACAACAGCGTGTTCATACGTTAGAAAAAATTCTAGATGATGAAACGCCAAACTGGAGGTCACATTATGACGGTGCATAAATCCCTGTATCGGGATCCTCGCCATGGCAAAATATCAGGTGTGTGTGCCGGTGTTGCCAATTATTTTGAACTGGAAGCGTGGCTGGTCAGAATCATTGTTTTGTCCGCTACATTATTAGGGGGCGGCTTTCTGGTTATTCTGGCGTACATTGCGCTCAGCCTAATGTTGGAAAAACAGCCGGAAGATTACGATCAGACCGTTCAGATGCAGCGTGAACATAAGTTAAAAAGTCGCCCCTGGAAGCAGGGGGCTTCGGCTCACCAGCTACTCCATAATTTATCGCAGGAGCTGGATAAGGTTGAAGTTAAAGTTTGTCAGGTTGAGGCTTATGTGACATCCGATGCATTCAAAGTCAATAAGGCATTTCGGGATTTATAAGGTGTTGTCGGGGATAAGGCTGGCAATCTGTCCAGAGTCTCCGGTGTTGAATATTTCAAACACCGGAGAGCACCGTCTTCATCGTGGTGTTGATGTTATCAGACTGAGACAGCGTCGAGAGCTTCCTGATAACGCTGAAGACCTGCGGCTAGATCAGCAATTAAATCATCGGGATCTTCAAGGCCGATGTGAATACGAACCAGCGTTCCGGTAAAGTGTGGATGCGCAACTGTGCGTAATGTATTGAAGCTTTTCGGTTCATTGGCAAGAATAAGACTTTCAAACCCACCCCATGAATATCCCATACTGAAATGTTGCATGTTATCGAGCAAAGCCGTTGTTGCCCGAGGGTGACTGGTTTTCAAGACAAACGAGAACAAACCGTTCCCTCCGGTGAAATCCCGTTGGAAATATTCATGTCCCGGGCACGTTTCCAGTCCCGGATGACGGACATGATCCACTTCCGGGCGTTCTGCCAGCCAGCGAGCCACTTTCAAACTGTTTTCAGCATGCTGTCTGAGTCGAACATCCAACGTCCGGATACCGCGCAATCCCAAATAAGCATCGTCAGGGGAGACACATTGACCCATCAAATAGCTTTGTTCCCGCAGTTGCTCCCAACATTTTTCATTGGCAACAGCGGTGCCCAACATACTATCAGAATGACCGACAATATATTTAGTGGCAGCCTGGACTGAGATATCCACACCGTGTTCAAAGGGGGAAAAGTTCACACCTGCGGCCCACGTGTTATCGAGAATCACGATGATGTCATGCGCATGAGCAATCCGCGATAGAGTCGGGATATCCTGAACTTCCATCGTGATCGAGCCGGGAGATTCGGTAAATAGAATTTTCGTATTCGGGCGAATCAGGGATTCAATACCTTCACCGATCATCGGATCATAATAGGTGGTTTCAATCCCCATCTTTTTCATGATGGTTTCGCAGAAATCGCGGGTTGGTTCGTAACAAGTATCGACCATCAGGATGTGGTCACCGGTAGACACAAACGAGAGAATGGCATTGGTAATGGCTGCCGTACCACAAGGATACAGTGCACATCCGGCACCCCCTTCGATATCGGTCATCGCTTCTTGAAACGCAAAATGTGTATTGGTACCACGACGACCATAGAACAACGTTTTATTGGTCCGGTTGATCGTTGCGTGATTTTTGGCGGCGACGGAATCGAAAATAATAGAGGAAGCGCGTTGTACTGGCGGGTTCACCGCGCCTTGTGTCCATTCTTTTTTACGACCCGTGGTCACAAACTTCGTTTTTCTTCCTTCTGACATGCAAAGTCCTTTGAGGCGAATGTAGTGATTATTTATTTAAAACATGGGAGAGATATGCATTCAACCCTGAGAATAAAAAAACTCACAATAATGGATTAAAAAGGTAGAAAATCCGTTCTAAAAGCCGGTTGTAATGGGGCCGGTTTTGCCATGCTTCATCCGTCACGGGATAGGACTGCTCAATATATTCATCCTGTAATTGCGATAGCTTTTGGGTAAATTCAATATCATCAACAGCCAGTGTGACTTCAAAATTTAACCATAGGCTACGCATGTCCATATTGACGGTACCGACCAGACAAAACTGTTGATCGATAACAACGGATTTGGTGTGGAGCAGGCCCCCATAAAACTCATAGATGGCGATACCGATATCCAGCAACTCACCGTAGAAAGATCGAGAAGCCCATTTGACCATGGTTGAATCATTCTTATGGGGAATAATGAGATCAATGCGAATTCCCCGTTGTGCAGCGGTTTTCAGTGCTGAGAGTAGCTCGGAGCTAGGCACGAAATAAGGAGTAGTGATTCTGATAGACTCATTGGACTGATGAATTGCGAGAATGAGTGCCTGAGAAATCAAGTATTCGGGCATTCCCGGCCCGGATGGGACGACCTGAATCGGATGGCGGGGTAAACCGTCATCAATGCGACACAAGGGAACTTGTGGAAACTCTCTGACGCCGGTTTCAAACTCCCAATCCCAGCAATGAATCGCTGCCAGCACATTTACGGTTGGCCCAGTGAGACGGACCATAATATCAATCCACTGACCGACCCCTGAGTCCTGCTTGAAAAACGCGGGATCAACCAGATTCATTGAGCCTGTATAAGCTACCATATCATCAATCACAATAATTTTTCGGTGCTGGCGAAGATCAAGACGATGCAGAAAAATACGCCACGGACGAACTTCCAGTGCCTGAACGATCTGAACACCGGCATCGGTCATCATGTGGTACCAGTGGCTTTTCATAAAACGGTGGCTGCCCGCAGAATCTAGCAGTATTTTGACATCGACGCCTCGTTTGACCGCCTGAATGAGACTCGAGGCGACGGAATCTGCCAGACCTCCCACGTGCCATATATAAAAAACCATGCGAATGGAACGCTGTGCTTGTTCAATATCTGCAATGATTGAATTCAGAATGACCTTCGGATCGCGCTGTAGCGCCAGCGTATTGCCACTGAGCGCCGGAATTCCCATACGATGGTTACAGAGTTCATCGATTTTATAGATGTGGGCGCCCATATTTTCGGTAATATGAGCCTGGCAGTCATTCAATTGGGTAAACCATTCGCCGAAAGAAGGTGACATCGCTTTGGCTCGCTCAGCCCTTTTTCTGCCAAGATTGAGCTCTCCGAAGAGGAAATAGCAGAAAACGCCAAGAATCGGCAGAATATAGATCACCATCAGCCAGGCCAGAGAGACGCTGACTGCTCTTTTTTTAAAGACGATTCGAAATGTCACCAGTGCGACCAGTAACCAATAGACACCAATGCTGACTAAAGTGAGAATATGATAAATTTTATCCATATACCGTTGTATATCCGCTTTATTTCTTCATGGATATTAAAGTGAAAGTGCCATTTAGGGAAGCAAGATTCATCCACGACTATCAATTGTTACAATTGATAGTCGTGGGGGCTTGGTGTTGATATTTTTATACCCAAATGACCTCAAGATGCAGTTTCAGCGAGAATCACTGGGCTCAGAGGCAAGGCAGAGATTTGAGTCATAGCCATTCTATGGCGAGAAGTATATCTTCCCCAGAGGGGTTAGTTTCTGAGTTTAAATTGTTGAATTAAACCGTTGAGCTGTTCAGCTTGTTCAGTGAGTTCTTGGGCGGACTGAGCACACTGTTCTGAATTCGTGGTGTTTTGGTGTGTCACTTCATCAATCTGATGGATGCCGGAATTGATCTGTTCTGCACCGGTTGCCTGTTCTGTCGCTGCCTGAGCAATTTCATTCACTAACGTTGAGACTTCACTAATACTTTGCACGATTTTATCCAACGCTGCTGCGGTTTGTTCAGAAAGCTGGATCCCGCGTTTGGTTCTTTGCGCTGAGGTTTCGATGAGTGAAGCTGTTTGTTGTACTGCTTTTGCACTGCGGGCTGCCAGTTGGCGTACTTCATCTGCGACGACCGCAAAACCTCGTCCTTGTTCTCCGGCACGAGCCGCTTCTATCGCCGCATTCAGTGCCAGTAAATTCGTCTGTTCAGCAATTTCTTCAATCGATTGAATGATATGGTTGATATCATTTCCCGATGATTCGATCTCTTGCATCGCATTTCTGAGTTCAGCCATCAGTTCATTGCCATTCTCAGCGGATTGTAGCGATTGTTGTGACAGGTTACTGGCTTGCTCTGCATGGCCAGAACTTTCTTTGATTTGTGCTGTAATCTGGGCGATGGTGGCACTGATTTCCGTAACGGACGAAGCTGAATTGGTCGCGCCATTGGCTAAGTCTTGACTCAGTCCGGCAATGGTATCGGCATTTTGAGTAATCACGCCTGAGCGGTGATTGATTTGACTGACTAATGTATTCAAATCATTGACCATTTGTGTCAGTGCATGACCGAGTTGATCTTGTTCAGATGCAAGTTCAACGGTGAGGTTAAGGTCTCCACAAGAGATCTTCTCAGCCACTGACACTTGCTTTTGCAAGCTATCCGCCATGTTGTCGAGTGCGTTAGATAACTGACCGACTTCATCGGGCGAATGATAATTTAGACGGCTGTGGAACTGACCACTCGCAATTGACTGAGCCATATTCACCGCAGCCAGAATTGGTCGTGTCAGTGTTCTGGCCATCAGGAACAAGGCACCAATTGCAAGGATTGTAATCCCTAAGCCAATGAGAATTTGCCAAGTCATATTTTCTTGATTGTTGTCTGCGAGCGCTTGGGAAAGTTGGTGCACATTTTCCAGGACCAGCCCCTGAGCGACGCGAATCAGAATAAACCAGGTGACGTCACTATGACCTAAAGAAATCGGTACATAGACTTCGATGAGATTATCTTGATCATTGGTATGAGTGAACGGCTGTTTCTGTTGAATCACATCCATGACTTGGGTGCTCTTCGTACCGAATAATCCATCAATGGATTTGCCAATAAATTCTGGTTTCTGACTGTCTGCGATGACCAGCCCGGAATCTGTCAGAATTGAGATTTGAGAATGACCGTCATACAGTTTAGAAGAAATTTGCTGGCTGAGTTGTTGGACAAAATCGAGGTTGTAGTCGGTGCCTACAACCCCTTTGAACTCACCATTCACAATAACAGGGGCTGATAAAGTTGCCAGCCAGACATTCTTGCCTTGGACCACATAAGGCAGTGGTGCGGTAACCGTTTCGTGCAATGTTTTTTCCGGAACCTGATACCAGGCGCCTTTGATAACACCATTCGGATGAGGTTCTGTCGAGTCATATTCGACTAATGGCTGAACTTCAATTTTACCGGATTGATCGCGAGTCCAGTAGGGCGTGTAACGCCCAGTTTCTTCATTATTACCGTTCAGGCTGCTTGCGTTGAGATAGTCTTGGTTGTCGAAAGCGTTTGGTGCCCAGCAGCTATATGTGCCATTGAGATCTGGGTTATTTTTCAGGACCGCCAACAACATATCATTGAAAGATTGCCGATTGAGTAAGATGGTTCGATTGGATTCTTCATAGGCTTTCGAAGCAGACGCGGTCTCAGCTAATGTCCGGGCTGCATTAAGACCTTTTTCAAGGCGTCGGCTAATTGATTGAGCATACTTAGAGGCTGTCGCTTCTAATTCGCTAATCGTGATTGTTTTGACAATGGTTGAAACTTGTTGAGAAACCAACTGTTGTGTGGTTGATGCAGAATAAACGCCATATCCGACTAAGATACCAGAAGTAATAAATAAACAGATACCTGCGGTGAGCGCTATCTTGGTTTGAATCGATTTAAATGTCATAAAGGCTTCCCTGAAATATTATCCCAATTTGACTTGGTATACGCCTGCCTCCATGTGAACCCGTTTTTAATCGGTTGTTTGAACATGACATTTTCGATGAAAATTCATGCCTTCAATCTTGGTTTCACTCGTCAAAGAAAGAACTCTTCTTCATTGAATTGGATAAGCATAACTATGAATATAGCCTAATGGATCTCAATCGGATTACAGTTGTTGTATGAATTGTGAATCGATGATTGGCCTAGCCAGCAGCCCTGATGGTAAAAAACAAATCTTATCTAATCATAGATGAATGTTTTCGTGATACATAACTTTTCAAACGTGATTCAGTGTGATTGATATCTGTTTTTTATGAATGAGGGGCTTTGGCGGGATGTTCTTGTTGTTACTTTGTTAAATTAAAGATAAATCGAGAAGAAGGTGGTTAAAAAAACAGCATGCAGCTCGATAAAATAGGACACTATCAATAAATAAAACTGTTTGGCCTTCCAATTTTAAGGACAAACTGTTTTACTTGCCACGCTTTGCGAATCAGCATAATTTTTACTAGGTGTACATTTTATTTTACACTCATCTGGTTCGATTCAGTGTAAACACAATATCGGCATAAAAATTGGTATAAAACATATGGCAAGTAATACAAGAGGTCATTTTTCTTCGAAACTTGGCTTTATTATGGCGGCTGCTGGTTCAGCTGTCGGTCTGGGGAATGTCTGGGGATTCCCTACCAAAGCGGCCAGTAATGGTGGCGCAGCTTTTTTGGTGATCTATCTTGTGATGGTCTTTCTGCTAGCATTTCCAATGCTTGTAGCTGAACTGACGATCGGACGTCATGGGCAGGCAAACCCAATTTCCTCCTTAAAATCAATCTGGACTAAAAATCGTGCGCTTGCCGGTGGGTTTGGATTAATTGCGATTGTGACAGCATCATTTATCCTGAGCTTCTATTCTATACTTGCGGGTTGGTTAGTCAGCTATGCCATTGCTCCGGCAATTGATTTGGCTGGTTTTCATCAAACCTCAAGTTGGTTAGTCGATTTTGGTGTTTCACGTAATTTAATTTTTACAGTGATTTTTTCTTTATTAACGATTTTGGTTGTGTTGCGAGGCGTTGCTGATGGCATTGAGCGCTGGTCAACACGATTGATGCCTCTGTTATTCATCTTGTTTGCGGTGATGATTCTATACATCTTCACTCAAGACGGAGCAATGGAAGGGCTGAAGATGTATCTGGTCCCCGATTTGTCTCAGCTTCACGGTGGATTATTTGTTGATGCCATGGGACAGGCGTTTTTCTCCCTGTCACTGGGATGTGGCTCAATGATGGTTTATGGCTCGTATCTGAAAAAAGATGTCAACCTTCCCAAGATCGCAGCACAAGTTGCTTCAATTGATACCGGTGTTGCTTTCTCAGCCGGATTGCTGATTTTACCAGCGATGTATGTTGCGAAAAATAACGGTGTCGATATTTTCACTGAAAGCGGCGCACTAAAAAGCTCCGGTGATTTAGTGTTTAAAGTGCTGCCTGCTATGTTTGAGACCATGGGGAACATTGGGGCATTACTCGGATTCGGCTTCTTTGTTTTGATGGTCATAGCGGCCCTCACGTCTGCCATTTCAATGCTTGAAGTCCCAGTATCCTGTGCGCAGGATGAACTGGGGTGGGGGCGTTCAAAAGCGACTTGGTTGATCGGTGGTTTGATCCTACTGATTAGCATGATGATTTGCCTCAATTTTGGTCAGCTTTTTGGTTTGGTTGCTGATATCACGACGGTCTATATGCAGCCGTTACTTGGTGCCGCTTGGGCTGTTGTAGTTGGGTGGATTTGGAATCGGAATAAACTGCTCAATGAGATTAAGCAAGGTTATCCGGAGATCGAACAAGGCTTCTTTTGGAAAATCTGGCCATGGTACGTTCGTTTTATTTGTCCGGTTGCGATCATCATGGTGTTTGCTTACCCATTAATCTAATCATTCTGCTGAGATTTCCAGCGACAACACCTTCCTTCGGGAAGGTGTTTTTGTGATGGCCGGTTTTGTTTCTCACACTTTCCCTCTATACTCCACCGCCTGATGTGGAGGATGCCATGTTTCGTATATTATTTGTTCATTCTGACTTTGTGTTAATCCACAAATCTCCAGGTGTTTCGGTTCATAAAGACGATGGAGATACCATGCTTGTCCATGAAGTCAGTCGTCAACTGGGAGGTGAACCGCTTTATCTGGTTCACCGGCTAGACAAGATGACATCGGGGCTGTTGTTGTTGGCGCGTTCTGCTGATGCAGCCCGAGCGTTATCAGCCTGTTTTGCCGAACGGACGGTTGAGAAATACTATTTGGCGATTGGCAGTAAAAAGCCGAAGAAGAAGCAGGGGATCATTTGTGGTGATATGGTCCGTTCCCGTCGTTCCGGATGGATGCTGACGACTGCGCAAACCAATCCGGCAATCACTCAGTTTTTTTCGACCGCTGGTGAACAAGGGGAGCGCCTGTTTATTTGCCGTCCCTTGACGGGGAAAACCCACCAAATCCGAGTTGCATTGAAGTCGATTGGTGCTGCAATTGTTGGCGATCCTATTTATCACAATAGCCATGATGCGGATCGTGGTTATTTACATGCTTACGCCTTGGCATTTCCGTATGCCGGTGAATGGCATCAGTTTATTTGTGATCCGAGACATGATGATGTCATGGGTGAGAAGTGGCGGGAGCCTGCGATTGTCCACGGCATTGAAATGTGGTCTGAACCGTGGTTACTCGATTGGCCTAAAATTAAACGAAAGCCTTGAATTTATGATGGATAGCAATCAACTAACAGTTTTTTTTCAACATCTTGAGCAGCAACTTAAACCTGAATTATTTGAAATCAGACGCTTGTTTCATGGCCGGGGGCGATGCTGGCCGGGGCTGGAGCAACTGACGGCAGACTGGTTAGCACAGCAACTGGTGGTGAGTCTTTTTAAAGCGCCAGATGAACATTTTATGCATTTGTTACGTCAAGGGTTACTTGAGTTGACACGACAAGCGGATTGGCAACAATGCGGTGGAAAAAGTATTGTACTCCAGCATCGTTATGCACAAGGTGCACCGGCTGAAGTGCTGTGGGGAACGCTGAACTCACATCCGGTTGCCATCGAGGATGGCTTAAAATATCAACTGGATATTGGCCGGAATCAGAACTGTGGTCTATTTCTCGATATGCGTTATGGGCGACGCTGGGTGAAAGAGCAGGCGGCAGGCAAGAAGGTGTTGAACCTTTTCGCTTATACCTGTGGCTTTTCTGTCGCTGCGATTGCGGGGGGCGCTGACCAAGTCGTCAATCTGGATATGGCAAAGTCTTCACTGGCGAAAGGACGGGACAATCATCTTCTCAATCAACATGACGTGAGTCGTGTTCATTTTCTGGCTCATGACCTATTGAAATCATGGGGAAAAATCAAAAAATATGGTCCATATGATTTAATCGTCATTGATCCACCGACCTTTCAAAAAGGCAGTTTCGCACTGACGAAAGATTATCGGAAGATTTTAAGGCGTTTGACGGATTGGTTAGCGGCAGACGGGCAGGTGCTTGCTTGTGTTAATGCACCGATGGTTCCAAGTGATTTTCTGGTTCAGAGTATGCGCGAAGAAGCGCCGACATTGACGCTCAGCCATCGTTTAGAGAATCCACCTGAATTTGCGGATGTCGATCCGGAGTCTGGGTTGAAAGCGCTGGTATTCCATTGAACTGAGATCTGACCCGGTGGGATTGCCACCGGGAATCTAATGTATCGCTACTTGCTCTGAGCCTCAAATACAAGGGTATGTTTTTCACCTTGCAAGGTCAGCTTGTTTTTATCAATATCGATACGGCTCCATTCGGAGAGCGTTGATATAACCGTATTATTGAGTGCTATTTCTTTTTTCAGGCATAATTTCATCGTCGAGTTCAAATGGGTGACTCTGAACTCATGTGAATCCACGTCGATGTCAACTTCACCGACATAATCATTACAACCCGCCAGACCCGTCGCTGTCATTTTTTGATCAACATGTAGTGAGGGTGCTTTCTTTCCTTTCGGGCGTTCCAAAGCTTTGCCATCCAGCTCAACCAGATGCCACTGAGGGGTTTGCAGTTCAGACAACTGGATTGGCTTATCTTTACTCGCGCATCCTGCCAAGCCAGCTAAAGCTGTGAATGTGATTGTTGTGACGATAGCCTTTGAACTAAGCTTCATATAACCAACCTTTGATTGTTAAAATTGTGACGTTGTTATTCTTTTTGCATATAGATTCACAGTCAATCTGGATACCCAAAGAATATATCCGGTAACCTTTGTTTGAGTGTCAGAAGCCGCATCATGATATGCAAATACAATTCGGCGAAGTTAATCAACTCCCAACGGGATTGTAAAGAAGGATTTTGATATTTCAATCACCGGAGCGCAATAACGGAACGAAAATGCATTTCAGACGCAAGCTATATTGAATGGAACATAGATATCGCATCAGACTTTGGATTATAAGACATGGAACAACTCGAATTTTTTGATATTCCCAGCCCTTGTATCCGTGTGTGTGAAGTGGATGAAAAAGGTTATTGTCGGGGCTGTATGAGAAACCGAGACGAACGTCTTCGTTGGTTGAAGATGAGTTCGGCTGAGAAGATCCATGTCATTCAATTATGCAGAATGCGTTATCGCCGAAAAATGGCTAAAAAACATGCCGCCGGTCATTTGGACAAACACAACTCAGAAAGCCCGCAGCGCGATCTATTCGAATGATATCTTAGACCGATGCGAAATGTTGTGTGACCCTATCTTTAATTATTTATTGATATGCCAGCGATCACTGACCCAACCGCCAGCCCGTTCATCAAAATGATTGCCCGAAAACTGACGCTGACTTTCTGCT
The DNA here is from genome assembly GCF_002196515.1 of Vibrio gazogenes. Lineage (NCBI taxonomy): Bacteria > Pseudomonadati > Pseudomonadota > Gammaproteobacteria > Vibrionales > Vibrionaceae > Vibrio > Vibrio gazogenes. The sequence continues at coordinate 56,856 of NZ_CP018835.1, forward strand.
TTTTTTTCATGGCGAGGTTGTTCATGGATTAGATGATGGATGTATTTTGACATTGGATCGTCAGATTGACTGTGTTGTTTTAGGGCGACCTCCTTAATCATATTGAGTCGATATGTTGGACTTGAATGTTTCATGTGACCTCCTATTGATGAACCTGTTCAAAAAGTAACCACTTTGTGTGGCTGCGTCAATACGGTGTGCCTGAGTTCTCAGTTATTTTTGATCTTGGGCAAAAAATACTTAAAGATAGGGGATTCCAGCGGGTGAAGTTATGTCTTGTCAAAAACTGATAAAAAAAGAGATAGTCGGTGGACTATCTCTTCGGGCAATGGTTTAGTGATAATTGTGTTGTTTGTGTTCGGTCAAATTAACGTGTTGTTTGTTGAAATTTTGCGGAAGCGTTACGACAGTTTTTCTCAACGTTACGTAAATACTTGCTTGTTTTCAGAAAGTTGTTTTCAATGGTTTTCAGGCCAGCGATAATTTGTTTTTGCACTTGTGCTTCAGAATTCATCTGCAAATCCCCTCAAGATAAAAATAAAAAGGCTAACGAGAGCATTGCTCATTCGTTAGCCAAACTTACCGTTGTTAGAGACCTGAAGCAGAATGAATCGGTGCTGTTATCTGTTTTAGCGATTCACCGCTTTACTATTATTATTTTTGTACGTTTATGATTTGCGTACGTTGTGCCTATGATCGTTATGTTGTGTTTGATTGTTGCCGCGAGTATACGGGAAGAGAGAGGTGTCTCCGAGCTTTTTTGAACAAAAAATGATCAAAACGAGAGGTGGATTGCAATTTGTTGCTCATTTTTTAAACGTTTCATAACGGAGTTGCTTCTCTATTATCATCGTTTAGCGTGGGAAGGTGCATAAAATAGCGAAACCCCGATGTTTGGTAGTCATCGGGGTTTCTGAACTGTAGATATCACGGTTGGTAAGGCCGATTATCTTTATGCAAAAGGTGCTGGATTACTCCGGCTAATTCTAAAAAGAATTAGATACGGATGAAGTCCATGTGTGTTACTTTTGGCTTGAACACATGACGCTGAACATCTTGTGGTTTCACCTTAACTTCTGCACCGTCAATCACAAGCGTGATTGCTTCGTAGAATTCAGGCTTGTCCATTTGGTTGATGACATCATCATGAGTCAGTGCGATAGATACAGGGGCTGCATCACCACCGTAAACGATAGCTGGGAATAGGCCAGCATGACGTAGGCGGCGGCTCGCACCTTTACCTAGTTCAGTACGTAAGACTGCTTCAAATTTCATATTATTTACTCTCAAAATTAGTAAATGGTTTGGTTAAGTCTGGCAATGCGACCTTGCCAGACGAAGTCCGTTTCACACAGATGATGAAACGAGCGCGGATACTATCATTCTCTGCATTTACGGGCAATAAGTATCTTGTGATCTAATGTTTTTGGCTTAATTCATCAGCAAATATCTTATCTCTGAGCTTCCAGAAACGGCCCGATTTACGCGCAATCACAAATTGTGGCAGCCGAAACCGATGTTGATGGGCGATGACTCGGCTTGGTGATGATTCGTGAAATGGCCGGTGTTTATCTGCCAGATGTGGCCTGACGAAGCGTTGATGAAACAGTCGTTTCTGTTTTTGGGTTGTCAAAGGCCAGAATTCATGGACCTGAGCCTGATTCTCTCCGTGGTAAGTGATTTTCAGCTGGTTCTTGCCGTGATTATCTTTATGTAGATTGAGCTCCATATTCAGACATTCAAACACTAACGCATCTTTGAGATTGAGTGCTTCTTTCAGTTTCTTATCCGGATCGACCAGTAGGGTCTGGCACTCATGACAGAAGCGAGCGGCAATATCATTGTCGGCACCACACTCATGACAATATTTCGCCCGGAAACGATAGCCACAATGATGCCGTTCTTGCGTGTCTTCATCGGTAAAGTAGCCCTGACAACGTCGTCCGTAATGTTCAATCAAAAATCCGCCGGCATCTAATTTGCCCCAAAAATTATTGTTAAAGCCACATGCCGGGCAAGGGACGGTGACAATCTCACTCTGGCTGTCGGGTTTGGGTTCGCCAATTTCAGGTTGTTCGAGATCGTATTGATTACCGGCATAATCGAGGATCAGGCAATCTTGTTTACCGGGAGCAAGGCGTAACCCCCGGCCGATAATTTGCTGATAGAGACTGACGGACTCGGTCGGGCGCAGAATCGCGATGAGATCCACATGAGGGGCATCAAAACCAGTGGTTAATACAGAGACGTTGACCATATATTTCAGCTGACGCTGTTTAAATTGTCGAATCAGGTGATCTCGCTCTTGGGTTGGTGTTTCTCCGGTGATAATTGCTGTTTCTGATTCGGGGAGCAGGGCATAAATTTCCCGGGCATGATGAACGGTTGCGGCAAAGATCATCACGCCATGTCGGTCTTGAGCTTGTTGGATGACCTGAGCAATGATCTGTGGCGTGGCACGTTTTGCCTGCGAAATGACTTTGTCCAGCTCAGAGGTTTTATAAACACCGGTTGCCATTGGTTTAACCTGAGAAAAGTCGTAACTGAGTACCGGCGCATCAATCAATCTGGCTGGCGTCAAAAACGCTTCATCTAACAGATAATGAATCGGCAGCTCGAAAATACAATCCCGGAAGAAACGGGGTTGTTCGCTGCGAACCTGACCGCGGGTATGGTATTGATAAATCCACCCCATCCCGAGCCGATAGGGCGTTGCTGTTAAGCCAAGAATTTTGATGCCGGGATTATTGGCCTGAAGGTGCGAAATGACTTTCTGGTAGCTGCTGTCTTGATTGTCCGGTACCCGATGGCATTCATCAATGACGAGTAATGAAAACTGATGACTAAATGCCGACAAGTGGCGCGCAACAGACTGAACCGATGCAAAGACCACTTGTTGATCGGTCTCTTTTCTGCCAAGACCGGCCGAAAAAATGGCACCGTTCAGGCCGTACCCTTCATATTTCTCATGATTTTGTTCAACCAACTCTTTCACATGAGCCAGTACAAGAACCCGTCCTTTTGCCAGTCTGGCCAGCTCTGCAATGACAAGGCTTTTACCCGCACCTGTCGGTAAAACAATGACTGCCGGAGTATGGTGATGACGAAAATAATGGATGACTGCTTTCACAGCATCACTTTGATAAGGACGAAGTGTATACATAGGTTCAATTATTTAAGAAAAGTGTGAAACTGCTCAACTAATGGCTGATAGGTGGCTATAATAGCGCACTTCAATATCATGAGGTACGCATGCGTCTGGATAAATTTTTATGTGATGCTTTAGGCATCACACGTAAAGAAGCAACAAAGGTCATCAAACAGGGTGAGGTTTGTGTCAATGAACAGGTCCAAAAAAGTGGCGCGCTGAAACTGACAGCAGCAGATGAAGTCACGTGGCAGGATCAACCCATACAGTTGCACGGGCCTAAATATATCATGTTGTACAAGCCCGAAGGTTATGTGTGCTCCCACGAAGATGGCTTTAATGAAACCGCTTTTATGTTGCTCGATGAGCCTCACCTGAAACATTTGCATTTTGCAGGGCGGTTGGACGTGGATACGACTGGACTTGTATTGATTACCGATGATGGTCAGTGGTCTCACCGGGTGACGTCTCCCAAGCATCAATGTGCCAAGGTTTATCATGTATGGCTGGCTGATCCGATTGCCGAAGATGCGGTTGCCCAATTTCAACAGGGGATTCAGTTACGTAATGAACGGGAACTGACTTTACCGGCTCAGCTTGACATTCTGGATGAAAAGGAAGCTCGCCTGAAAATTTATGAAGGCAAATATCATCAGGTGAAACGCATGTTTGCTGCCACTGGCAACAAAGTTGTCGGGTTACACCGGGAGCAAGTCGGACAAATCCGTCTCGATGAGACGCTGGCTCCGGGTGAGTATCGGTATCTGACCGAAGCTGAAGTGCAGTCAGTCTGGGAATCCCAGTCTACGGATGATTAGCCTCTTGCGCATGTTGATGAATATTATCTATTCATCTGACCAATGGCGATAACTTAAATAGGAGATTTATGAGTACCGGGCACGCATTAAAAGATGACAGTTCTCCTCGGATGGACTTATTACTTTTCATTATTCTAGGTGCGATTGGTGCGATCACACCGCTAGCGATTGATATGTATCTTCCGGCCATGCCTGTGATTGCCCGTGATTTAGGGGTGAGTGCCGGGTCGGTGCAGATGACCTTAACAGCCTATACGGCCGGTTTTACAGTGGGACAGCTTGTTCAAGGCCCGTTTTCGGATAGCTATGGTCGTCGTCCGGTCATGTTACTGGGGATCGTTTTGTTCGGCCTTTGCTCGGTCGTATGTGCCAGTGTCAACGATATTGACGCGTTAACCTATATTCGTGCCGCACAGGGATTTGCCGGTGCAGCCGCTGCGGTTGTGATTCAGGCAGTCGTGCGAGACATGTTTAATCAGGAAAATTTTGCCAAGGCGATGTCCTTTATTACGCTGGTTATCACGCTGGCACCCTTGGTTGCCCCTATGTTAGGGGGACATTTGGCGGTCTTATTCGGCTGGCGCTCAATTTTCTGGGTGCTGACGGGGTTTGCATTGCTCGTTATTTTGATGGTGCTGTGGAAGATTCCTGAAACCTTAAAAGAAGAAAATCGTCAGCCATTAGATCTGAAACGGACCCTGAAAAACTACTGGCAATTGTGTCAGTCAAAGCGTTCATTCGGTCTGATGCTTTGTGGTGGGTTTTCTTTTGCCGGGATGTTTTCTTTCTTAACGGCTGGCTCGTTTGTCTACGTTGATATTTATGGCGTGAGTCCGGATAAATTCGGCTATCTGTTTGGTCTGAATATCTTGGGTATTATGTTGATGACCAGTGTGAATAGTCGCTTTGTCAAAAAAGTCGGCTCGATCATCATGCTCCGTTTTGGGTTATTGATTCAGTTTGTGGCGGGTCTCGGATTATTAATCGGTTGGTTCTTTGACTGGGGATTATGGGGAACCGTGCCGTTTGTGGTGCTCTTTATCGGGATGATTTCAACCATCGGGAGTAATGCGATGGGGCTGCTCATGAGTGGCTATCCGCACATCGCCGGAACCGTTTCATCATTGGCGGGGACGTTTCGTTTTGGTGTCGGTTCCATTGTCGGGGTGATTGTTGCGGCAATGCCCGGCGATGCCGTCTGGCCGATGGTATTCAGTATGGCAACCTGTTCCGTCTTATCGGGGGTGAGTTACTGGGTGTCTGAAAAGAGTTTAAGGAGCGCATGATGACCTATCATGATGAAATTCAGCGGGTAGTGGATACCGCGTTGACGGAATTAGCGCAAGCGCATCAACGAGGGCAACTGGTGAATGCACCGGTTGCCAATAATCATTTCCTGATTCGCTGGGTCACGAACGCTTTAAAACAGCAACGTTTTCATCGTTGTGTCGGTGATGACCTGACGGGATGGCAGAAAGCCGGACGCTCTCAGGGGAATCATGCTGCACTGGAACGTGTATTTCAGCGGATCTCGGCTTATTATCATTTGTTCTTCACCACTGACGCATCAGCAGAGCAACAGATCACGGATCAACAGATTGAGCAGTTTCTGGATACCATGACAGAAGCAGGGTGGGAGGTCTCCACTTCAGAACCGCTGGTCGGCTGCGGTAAAGTGCAGTTATTCACGGAAAGCCCCGACTCATTAGCGCTTTGTGCACAGCAGTGTGAATCTTGTTTCGATGGCGCAATCCTGACGCAGCCGATGAGCTTATTCGTACGGGGTAACCATACTCAGTTCGTTGATCAAGCCTGGCAAGCCGGTCTGATGGTCCATAAACAGACCAATTATAAATCCAATGTAAAATACCACGGCGAGTATTTGATCTATCCGGGGAATCGGGGAGAACAACTGGCAGAAATTCCCCTCGGATTTGGGATTGATTGAGCCGGATTCGATCAATATTGATTGGTGATACATTGCTATCAAGCAATGTGGCTTCAACGAATGTGGCTTCAACCAATACGATGAAAAGGTCTGAGACGTGAGAACGTGCTCAGACTTTATTTTATCTGGCGGTCTTTCGCAGACTGAATCACCGGTGTTCAGTGCTCATTCTTGTGATAAAAGATGGTTCAGTCTCACCCATATTTTCAACAAAAAATCCTCATTCATACCTGTCCTACAAGTTTTATTGGAACGTGATCCATAACTCATGCTATCAATTCAGTGATTGTTTTGTAATTTTCAAGTGATATTCTCATTTAACTTGTTAGACAACTAATGTGTTAACGCGGAGTTAAAATGAATAATATGTTTGATTTGCATGGCAAAACCGCACTGGTAACGGGTTCTGGCAGAGGATTGGGATTTTCTTATGCCAAAGGGCTAGCGAATGCCGGTGCTCGAGTGATCTTGAATGGGCAGAATGAGGACACCCTCTCTGCTGCTGTTGCTCAATTGAAAAGCGAAGGATTCCAAGTTCTGGGGAAAAGATTCGATGTCTCTTCTGAGGCGCAAGTATCAAAGGTATTTGAAGAATTTGACCGGGATGGGATTCATGTTGATATCGTGATTAATAATGCGGGTATCCAATATCGAAAACCCATGGTGGATTTAGAGCTGGAATCCTGGAAAAAGGTGATTGATGTCAATCTGAATAGTGTCTTTATCGTCTCTCGTCAGGCAGCAAAACGCATGATTGAAAAAGGAACCGGCGGGAAAATCATCAACATTGGTTCTTTGACCAGCGAAGCCGCGAGAGCAACGGTATCGCCGTATACCGCAGCGAAAGGTGGGGTAAAAATGCTGACGAAGGCGATGGCGGCTGAATGGGCACAATATAACATTCAGGCGAATGCGATTGGCCCGGGCTACATCCTTACCGATATGAATGCCGCACTGATTGAGAATAAAGACTTTGATGACTGGGTTAAAGCCAGTAATCCGACTCAGCGTTGGGGTCATCCTGATGAGCTGATTGGCACGGCTGTGTATTTGTCATCGAGTGCATCGAACTATATTAACGGCCAGATTATCTATGTCGATGGCGGCTGGCTATCCGTATTGTGAGGAGTAAGTGATGACAGAAGTACAATCAAAATCTTGCATTATTCGCTCAGAACAAGACTTAATCATCGAGAATCGAATTCTGAATCACGAGGAAGACAAAGTATTAGTTCAAGTTGAAGCAGGGGGGATCTGTGGCTCAGATATTCACTACTATCAGCATGGACGGGCTGGTGCGTCGGTGATTCAAGAGCCGATGATTATTGGTCATGAGTTTGTGGGTATTGTGAAAACAGCACCAGTGGGTTCCGCTTTAAAAGTGGGGCAGAAAGTCGCGATAAACCCTTCGCAGCCTTGTTATCAGTGTGAGCGATGCCGCAATGGTCAGCTTAATCATTGCCAGTCCATGAGATTTATGGGCAGTGCCCAACACTTCCCACACACGCAAGGTGGCTTCACACAGTACGTTTCGGTGAATACCAACCAGTGCTTTCCTTATGATGCGTCAATTGCATCTGAAATCATGGCATTCTCTGAGCCATTAAGTGTTGCGATTCATGCCGTGAATAAGGCAGGTAGCTTGATTGGCAAAAAGGTACTGGTTATTGGCTCAGGGACGATTGGCGGTTTAGTGATTGCTGCTGCCAAAGCCGCGGGCGCTCAGGTTGTATTGGGTTGTGATGTCAGTGAACGTAGCTGTAAGGTTGCAATCGACATGGGGGCCGATCACAGCTTTAGTCCGCTCGATCATGAAGAAGTCACCAAGTATCAGCAGGATAACGGTTACTTCGATGTGACGTTTGAAGCAACAGGGGTTCCTTCAGCCATTCAAACAACCGTTGATTTTACCAAGCCGAATGGAAAATGTATCCAACTGGGAATGGGAAACAGCAGTATTGAATATCCGATTAGCCAGTTTCTGGTCAAAGAAATCGAGTGGACGGGGTCCTTTAGATTTAATACAGAATTTGCAGTTGCTGTGAATTGGCTTGAAACCAAAAGAGTTGATCCAACGCCACTGATTTCAGGTGTCTTTAGTTTGGATGATGCAGAATCTGCCATCATTGCTGCTGCTGATAAAGCTAAATCAACCAAAGTGATTTTAAAAATTCAATAAGTTAATAATAGCGAAGGCCTAAAATGAAAAACATAATTATATCTCTTGCCCTCGTCTTCCTATTATCATTTCTTATGATAAGCAAAGACTCAGAAGTTTATTCTGCATCTAAACATGGCGTAATAAACTTAAGAATGAGTCAAGTGTCCTCTGAAATGGGAGCCATTGGCAAAACGATGGAAAAATTCTCCCAATTAATATCAGAGCGGACACACGGAAGATACAAAATAAATCTTTTTCATAATGGACAACTTGGTGGAGAACGAGACGCGATTGAAAATATCCAAATGGGTACACTGGACTTAACCGTTGTGAACCAAGCGGTACTCGCAAATTTTGTAAAAGAGTTTTCAGTATTAGATATCCCTTATTTATTTTCCGGTTATGAACATGCAGACCGGATATTCCTCGGTGATGTGGGTCAGCATTTTATGTCACAACTCGATCATGTCGGTTTAAAAGCGATTGGCATTTGGGAGTCGGGATTTAGGAATTTGACCAATAGTGTGCGTCCGATTAACCAGTTGAGCGATGTGAAAAAGCTTAGAATTCGGACCATGGAAAACCAGACCCACCAAAAATTTTGGCGCTATATCGACGCAGATCCGGTGCCAATGGCTTGGTCGGAAGCTTATACCGCAATGCAGCAAGGCGCGATTGACGGGCAGGAAAATCCAATCTTAGTGATTGATACCAATAACGTTGGTCAGGTCAATAAATATTTAGCGATTACAGAACATGCCTATTCAACGGTCTTTGTGATCATGAATCCTGCGCTGTGGCATGTTTTAAGTGATGAAGACAAGAAAATATTTACCGACACCATGAGTGAGATGAATATTTATGAACGTCAATTAAACAGAAGTCTGGAAATTAAATCACTTGAAAATCTGAAACAGCAAGGTGTTGTGGTCACGCATCCAGATAAGCAAGAGTTTATCGAAAACTCTAAAGGCTTCAGAGACAGTTATCGTGAAGAATATGGTTCTATGTTAGATAGAATTAAGCATGGTTAAAGAGGATATTCAATATGGAATTGTATAATAAGATAAAATCCATATCTTCGTTTGTATCTGCTGTTAGTTTGATATTGATGGTGTTTGTGGTTTTACTGCAAACTTTTACGAGATTTGTTATTTTCTATAGCTTGCCATGGTCAGAAGAAGCATCGAGATACCTTTTTGTTATCATGATTGTTTCCGGGTTTAATGTCGCTATTTATAATGGCGATATGATAAGAATCAGCGTGATAGACAATTATATCCATGGTCGAATGAAAAAGATAATTGACTATATAAAACTGATTATATCTATGAACGTCATTTTTATATTTTCTTACTGCGCCTATAAATTTATTCAACTGGGTGTCTATCAGTTGAGCCCGGCAATGCAGATTCCTTTGGCTATTATTTACTTTATTATGTTTGTTGGTTTTTTACTCTCTTTCTTTGCAGTAATCATCAATGGATACGAGACAATGTTTAAAGTGAAAAATATAGGTGGAGAGTAAGATTATGGATTATCCTGCAATATTTTTATTGGTTAGTCTGGTCGTTACATTAATTATCGGTCTGCCGATTACTTGGTCTTTAGGGTTTTCATGTATTGTCTCCATACTTCTGGATGATAAATTACAATTTCTCGTGATTGCACAGCGAATTTTTACCGGGGCAGATAATTTTTCAATGCTGGCTATCCCTGCATTTATTTTAGCCGGAAATATCATGTCAGAAGGTGGGTTATCAAAGCGGTTAGTCGCCTTTGCTGACTCATGTGTCGGGTGGATTTCTGGTGGTATATCCTTGGTTTCTTTGCTTGCTTGTACATTCTTCGCGGCCATTTCTGGTTCGTCGGTTGCGACGACTGCGGCAATTGGCGGTTTGATGTATCCAGAGATGACAAAACGCGGGTATCCAGAAAATTATGCGGCAGCACTACAGGCCGTGGGCGGGACATTAGGGATTATTATTCCGCCAAGTATTGTCTTTGTCATCTATGGCAATATCACCGGAACATCTGTTTCTGAATTACTGATGGCGGGCGTGATTCCCGGTATTATTTGTGGTTTCGCCTTATGTTTATACGCTTACTTTAAGGCGAGAAAAGAAAATTATCCGAAGGAAGATAATTTTAGCTTCAAAAAGTTTTTGCTGTCTTTCCGCTCCGCATCGTGGGCGCTGGTCATGCCACTCGTTATTCTTGGTGGGATCTATGCCGGTGTTTTCACGCCAACAGAATCCGCCGTTGTTGCCGTGGCGTATGGGTTGATCGTCTGCCTCGTTATTTACAAGGAAGTGACATTAAAATCCTCTTGGGAAATTATTCATAGCACCGCTGTCAGTACCGCTAACTTAATGATGCTGGTCATTACCGCCCAGATGTTTGGTTGGTTGATCACCTACTATGAAATACCGGTTATCGTCACAGAAGCATTTTTATACATTGCTGATAACAAATATATTTTCTTGTTCTTGGTGAATATTCTTCTTTTGCTATTTGGTATGTTTATGGAGGTTGGGGCAACCAATCTCATCTTGGCGCCTATTCTTGCGCCGATTGCTATCTCTTTCGGTGTGGATCCGGTGCATTTTGGGCTGATTTTTGTGTTCCTGTTGGCTTTGGGGCAGGCGACACCGCCATTCGGAACGACCATGTTTGTTGCATGTGGGATCAGTAAGCAACCCGTCAGTACGGTGAGCAAAGCGATTTTGCCATTTATCGCGGTCGAGTGGTTGTGTGGTTTACTATTTACTTACATGCCAGCGCTATCGACATGGCTACCATCAATGTTACGAGGTTAAGCTACGAGGTTAAGCGGACAGGCTCATGTCATATTATTGCAGGGTAGTATTAGATGACAGGATAGTATTGGCTGACAACGAAAGTGGTTTACTCACTATTAGTGTTCGATGATAATGTCCTACAAGTTACTGGACCGATTTAATTTTGATATGAGCCTCAAAGCAATTAAAAAACATAATGTCGTAGATGTTGTTTACGATCAGATTAAGGCAAACATTTGTAACAATATTTGGCCGCCGGGTACAAAAATACCATCAGAGCCAAAGCTTGCTGATCTGTTTGAAGTGAGTCGAGTCAGTATTCGTAGTGCTGTTCAAAAGCTGCGGGATTATGGCATTGTTGTGACTTATCAAGGGAAGGGGACATTCGTTTCCGAAGAATTTGATCAAGAAATGTTTAATCAAGACTTCGTTAAACCAGTCATGCACTTAAGTGAAAGTGACTTTTTCGATATGCTGACATTCAGAAAAACAGTTGAATTTAAGTGCATTCAACTTGCTGTCAAATATGCGACAGAAAGTGATTTGGAAGCCATGGAAAAAGCATTAAGTCAGATGTGGCTTTTCACGCACGAATATAAGAAATATTCATTAGCGGATTACGACTTTCATTTGGCAATCGTGAAAGCATCACATAACAGTATGTTTATATTGGCGATGACCTTGATGAAGGATATGTATTTATACTATCTGGAAGAGATTAATCGTGTGTTTGGTATTTCTAGAAAAAGTATTGATGCTCATCGAGAAGTTTATTTGGCAATTGCTGAACGGAATGCCGAAAAAGCAATTCAGATACTCGATGAAGCGATGGGTGATAACGTGGATGCTTTAGAGAAGTTCGGGGAGTAATCCACATAAAATGTCCTTGAGGACATTTTTTATCGATATAAATGTAGGACAACTGACAAGTTGGAGGCCAGTTCATGAATACATTGAAGATTACAAATGTAAAAACGATTCTTACCGCGCCAGGTGGGATTGACCTAGCTGTCGTTAAAATTGAGACCAATGAACCAGAAATTTATGGATTGGGATGCGCCACATTCACGCAAAGGATTGTCGCTGTGAAAACGGCCATCGATGATTACCTGAAACCGTTTCTGATTGGCAAAGATCCGGCGCGTATTGAAGATATCTGGCAGTCTGCAATGGTCAGTGGCTACTGGCGCAATGGCCCGATTGCCAATAATGCATTGTCGGGTGTTGATATGGCATTGTGGGATCTGAAAGGTAAGGTCGCCGGAATGCCGGTGTATGACTTAATGGGCGGGCGATGCCGTGATGGCGTTCCACTTTATCGTCATACCGATGGTGAAGATGAGGTGGCGGTTGAAGACAGTATTCGTGCCGCGATGGAAGAAGGTTATCAATATGTGCGTTGTCAGATGGGGATGTATGGTGGCGCAGGTACTGAAGATCTGAAGCTGATTGCCAACAAATTGGATCGCGCAAAAAACATTCAGCCGAAACGGTCTCCGCGAAATAGAACCCATGGCATTTATTTTGATCCGGAGGCTTACGCGAAAGCGGTGCCGAAACTGTTCGATCACTTACGCAATAAGCTCGGGTTTGGCATTGAATTTATTCATGATGTGCATGAGCGGATCACGCCGATTAATGCATTACAACTGGCAAAGAATGTCGAAGAGTATCAACTCTTTTATCTCGAAGACCCGGTTGCTCCGGAAAATGTGGACTGGTTGAAAACCTTCCGTCAACAAACGTCAACACCAATTGCGATGGGCGAACTGTTTACCTCACCGAATGATTATAAACAGTTGATTATTAATAAAGAAATTGACTTTATTCGCTGCCATATCAGTATGATCGGTGGGTTAACCCCAGCGAAGAAACTGGCGGTAATGAGTGAACTGTGTGGTGTACGCACTGCTTGGCACGGACCGGGTGATATTTCTCCGGTAGGCGTTGCAGCCAATATGCATCTTAGCCTGAATAGTCCGAATATGGGCATTCAAGAATACACCCCAATGAATGACGCACTTCGCGAAGTCTTCCCCGGATGTCCTGAGATCGATCAAGGCTATGCGTACGTCAATGATAAACCCGGTTTGGGGATCGACATCAATGAAGATTTAGCCAAGAAATACCCAATTGAAGGCGGTATACCGTCATGGACGAACGCCAGAACGCCAGATGGCACCGCGTCTCGTCCTTAGTCCTCTTAAACTCGCTGAACTTATCAAGGTTATCCTGTTAAGTTCAGCGTTTGACACCGGAAGCGGCACCTCCCGCTTTACGTACCAGACATTGGTATGATGAAGTCTATGACTGCTTGGCCGAAAGAATCACCCACAACTTGTTGATGGTATGAGCCTTGAAGATTATGTTTGTAGTGGTTCATTAGAATTGGCTACGGGGATAGAGGTTTTCCATACAATTTTTCATCCGAGCTGATTTCTTGTTGTTTCAGTTTGTAACACGAAATTGCCCCATTATTATTTTGAGGTTAGTAGCATTCAACCGTTCCTCCTTGACCTTTTCCATACCCGAGATTATGCGAGAGCTTTCAGTGAATCCACTGATATTTTAAAAATACCACTTGTGTTGAGAACAATGTGTTCACAATATATACCAGACAAGTTAATCGGTAAGAGTGTTTCAATAAACAGTTATACGTAAAGGGAATTAATGAAATCTCAAGAATTATCAAGGATGGGATCTGCTCTCGTATCACTAGAAGAATACGAGGGAGTGCAGTGCATTAAAAAGCAAAATGTCTCTCCCGTAGAAATGGGATTTTATCAATTTGCAGCGGAGCAACTTGTAGGCGTAAATACACCCAAGTTATTCAAAATAGATGGTAGTAATTTGTTCATTGAATACATCCCCAACAAAATTACCTTGGATGAACTAAATAACAATATTGGGACACTAGAGCAATTAGCTCTTATTCACAAATCACACTATAGACCATCGTTTACAGTTAAAGAGCATTCATGGTCTTTAGACGCTACAGAATTGGCATTAGAGACGTTAAAGTTTCCTAAAGTGGTTCAAGACTTCATTTTAAGTATTCAATCGCGATCAGCAGAGTTGTTTAAACATTCAGGGTTGATTTCTGGTGATAGTAATGATGGAAATTGGGGAACAAGAAATAATGGCGAGCTTGTACTGTTCGATTGGGAGAGATTTGGTTTCGGTAGCCCTGCTATTGACTTAGCTCCATTAGTTCAAGGTCTGGGAGATTCTCAAGACTATCAGTCAATTGCCGAGAAGTACGTTAGCTTTAACTCCAAATTCTCCTCCAAATTGCTAGAGAAACACTTGGTTATAGCTAAAACATGGATTCTTATTGAAGTTACAAACATCTTAACTAGTCGAAATAAACTAGATGCATCGATCTACATGAATTGGTACAGAGCCAACGTACCAACGTGGATTGAATCTGTGGGAAAAATTCTATAACTACACTAGATCTCATACCTACGATCTTTGTAGCTCAATTCTGCCCCATAGTTGGCTAGGCTATTTTTACTTTACAATAGATTTTGTCGTATTTTGACCTAATTTATCTAATGAAAAATAAAAGAACCATTGTACTCATACTCTCATTGAGCCATAGATAGTAAAGTGCGGTAATATTGTCTGCATTTTATGGGAATTTATTGATTTTTCATATTTCATTCAATAGGTTAATTTAAATGAAGGCTACAGAAAATAGACCATAGACAGAAACTATAGAAAATAATATGCTGCCTAATAATTGTTCGTTGCTTAAGTACAGAGGAAAACTATGATTGATGTTTTATCGTTAATTTCAATAGGATTTGCGTTCTTTATTGTGGCGGTTTCGCCAGGGCCGGCGAATATTTCTAATGCAACAATAGCTATGAGTAAAGGTAGAAAAATAAGCCTTGTTTATGGTGCGGGTCTTTCGATGGGTCTTTTGTTGTGGGGTATCGTTGCGGCGAGTGGATTGGGAGTGATTCTACAAGGGTCGGTCTATTTGTTGATGTTTCTAAAAATCATTGGCGGGATATACCTTCTATGGTTGGCTTATCTCTCGTTTAAGTCGTCTTTTAACTCGGCATCGACAATATCCCAAAATCAAACCAATGAAATAGGGTATAGCAAATGGTTCATACGAGGCTTTGTTCTGAATTCATCCAATCCCAAAACTGTCATTGCATGGATGGCAGCGTTATCTGTCGGTATGGGTGCAAACAATGATATTACCTTTTTAGTTTCGGCAGTGATTACATGCATGCTGGTTGGCTTTTTCGTTAACGCCATTTATTCAATACTGTTTTCAATTAATGGTGTTATGAAGACTTACCAAAAAATTGGCCATTGGGTTGATAGGGTCGTGTCTGGTATGTTCGCGTTAGCTGGCTTAGGGCTAGTAATGTCTGCCTTTAAGCGAAATCAAGCATAAACTAGCAAACGTTTAAGGTTTCAAGATATTTTTTCTTATCTGAAATGATGCCACTGAATGATTTGAGCTAAGAAGCTTTTGTCCAGAGGTGTTTCAAAAAGTCTCTGGCTAACAAATTTCTGCCCCCCAAACGTTTTAGTATGATATGGATAATATATGAAATACATTCTCATCTCGTTTTTAATCTGTTTATTTAACGTTTCTCAATCTTATGCGAAAGAGTTTATTCCTGAAAAAACTGATAAGAACGGTTATGTAGAGCCTTTTCAAATGTTTGACGATCTGTTTTATGTGGGTGATAAGTGGGCTTCATCATATCTTGTCCGGACAACAGACGGACTGGTACTTATCGAAACACTGGAAAGTCCTTATGGCCGATGGATACCTAGTAACGTAGAAAAATTGGGGTTCAACCCTTCAGATATCAAATACATACTTGTTACACATGGCCATTCAGATCATGTTGGTAATGCGGAGTATATACAAAGGCATTATGGTAGTAAGGTGGTGATGTCAAAAGAAGAACTCCAATTGGCGAAGGAGCAGTCGACAAAAAGTAAAGGGAAAGGACATTTCGAAGCACCGCACGTAGATGTATTCGTAAAAGATGGTGACCATTTGGTCATTGGGGATACGAAATTTACTTTTTATATTACACCAGGCCATACTAAAGGATGTGTATCTATTGATTTTATGGTTAAAAATGCTGGCATCCCGTATCGAGCTTTTATGGTTGGAGGGCATAGCCCATCAAAGACAGATATTAAACTCGTTGGCGAGTTCATAAAAAGCATGGAAAGGATAAGAACCATAGCCTTACAGGAACCAAAAGTGAGTGTAAATTTAGCCAATCATCCTCACAAGAATCATTTATTCGAAGAAAGAGCACTGGGTATAAATGACAGTAAAAAGAACTATTTCATCGATAGTAAGGGCTTCTTTGAATTTTTAAATAAACAAGAAGAAATAGGTAAGAAAAAATTAGCAGAATTGGAAAAAAATGCTGATAAATAAAATCACCCGACAGTTATTATGGCGTTATTTTGTTAACTCATGGGTAAATTTTCAAAATACTTTTCCTAATCTGATAGAAACACATTAAAGCAGTGACACTAAAACGTTTTTGTCCAATTTCTTTTTAAAACTGACGGTCCCAAAATTCACTGAAACGCTCATCGGCTGATTATTTTGAGAACCCACACCCAAAATCTCATACTTTTTTAATACTTTTGTCGATCTAAAAACTGATAGCCTGTGAATGCACTGGCAAAATCCAGTGTCGGGATTGAGACCCCTGTATTTTCTTCACAAGACATGTAAAATGCCAGCTCTGCTGATATTTCCATGTAACTTCAGCACACCTGAATTATGGTGGACTGGATAGGGGCGCTTTGGCGCACCGTTTCTTGTGAGCGGCTGTCTCAAACCTGTCCGGTTCGCCACTCAAAGTTTGAGACCTTTGTGTGGTGACGTACCATTCATCACAAGAAGAGGTGACAACCTATGTACGAAACCATCCCTTACGATCATCAATTCGCCCAAAAAGCCCGCGAATACCTGCGCCAGTTAGAAGAAATGTTTGAAGCCGAACAGCAGCACAACAGTCAAGAGCTGCGCAACGTGCTGCTGTATCTGAATAACCTGATTACCACTCATTACGTGCGCTATCATGAGGAGCCGGATGAATCAGATTTGGCATGATGGTTGATTGGTTTATTTAATTTTCGAGCCGCAATTGCGGCTCGTTTTGATCAAGTTCTAAGAACCGGCCCTGCTCGCGGGAGTGAATCACATGCTGAGTATCGTAGGCGTATTATTTGCGAGAAATTTTGATGATTAAAACGGTGGTAACTTGTTTCTGCCCCATTGTGTGCTACACAATGTTTCAGGACACGATTCAATCATCAATTGAATTATTTTTGGTAATACGAAAAACGACTAACATTGTCCTGCTTGTTCTCGGCTTCCTAAAGTGAATATTCAGCACTCGACTGATAATCGCGTATAATCTTGTAAGGATTACTTTGCCATCATGTCGTTTAAAAACGCTTGTTTGACGTTTTTTTGTACCCGAGTTGGAGCGATAAAATCTTCACCGATTGTTTTAGCAAATTTTAATCCTTGTTCTCTATTGGGCGCGTTAATATCCCCTTCCACATCATAGATTAAGTGACTTGCTACATCAGTAACGCCACAGTATGAGAAGATTCCAAGATCAATTTGCGTACGCATCGCCTCGTCATACTGATATTTATCGTAGGTCGCTTTTTTTGAGCCACCAATACCGATTAAAGTGGTTGGTAGATTGGTGAGAAGACCATCAAGTGGCGCTTTACCTCGGTCTTCTACGCTGTTGCCATATTGATAGGCCCAGCCTTGAGTAAATACCCTTTCAATCCATCCTTTCATCAGTGCAGGCATACTCCACCAATAGACCGGAAAAACGAAAGCCAGTTGATCTGCCTTTGCAACCCTTTGATGCATTGCTTTTATCTCGTCTGGAAGTTCGCCCCCCCAAAAACACGCATGATCTGCTTCGGTAAATCGAGGATCAAAGCCTTCGGCATGCAAATCAAGGATATCGATGGAGTGGCCCGCATTGAGGATCGGTTCATGGAAGGCGTCCATGACCGCGCCTGGGTATTTGTGTCGAAAAGGATGGGAATAAACCGTAAGTATATTCATGTTGTTATCTCTATAGTAACCGTTTTAAAAACGGATGATTGTGCTTAAACGGATGGTTATTGTCGTTATCCGTTTGGTGAGTTTGAGCGAACGGATCACCGTTAGTAAGAAAGGGTAAAGTAATCGTTCTACTTGAAATGGTAGAGAGATCGTTTTACATTGTCAAACATGAATAAGACACAAGAAAAAATCGCGGCAGGCCTTGAGCAAGCATTTGCTGAATACGGATTTACTGAGCTCGGGGTGGATGGGTTGCGAGACGCTGCTCAGGTGAGTTTGCGTACGCTCTATAAATATTGTCCATCAAAAGTGGATATGATTATCATGGCGCTTGAGCATAGACATGCACGATATCTTGCATATCTATTTGACGATTTACCGACACAAAATCAACTCGTGTTGGACGAGATTTTTGCTAGGGTTGATCGATGGATGAGAGACAACAATTCGGAAGGATGCTTGTTTCACAATGCTGTGGTTTCTCATCCTAATAGTGAGCCTATACGCAGGCTATTCGAACGGCATAAGAAAGAAGTGGCGGATAAATTAGCCGAAAGTACAAATCTTTTGGCGATGAGAGAACCTTTGCTACTGATCCATGAGGGAATTGTACAAAGTTGGCTAATTTTAGGTGCTCAGGCGATTAGCTGCGCTAAAACTCTCATCTCGGGTCTACGGGGTGATGCATTGCAAGCCTAGCGGGAGATTATTAAATCACTCATTCTTGGATTTGGTTAAGCAAACCCAAGAATGATTTATGTGTGACTCCGATTGTGACTGTCATTAACCATTTCACGCTTTCATAAAGTCTATAAAAGCTCTTAGAGCGGCGGGTATGTGTCGTCGTCCTGAAAAGTAAAGATAGTTGCGAGGAACCTCGGTTCGATAACAAGGTTCTGTCCAGAAGTGATTTAGTAGAGCGTTCGGTCTGTTTGTGCACTTTTCAACAACAGACAGTTTCACAAGCTACGGGTTGGCCATTCAGTTGGTTAGATCGTCAACCATTCAAAAGCCCCAAACAGAAGTACTAACGAACGGCTCGATTTTTATTTAAATAGGCGTG
Organism: Vibrio gazogenes; assembly: GCF_002196515.1. Lineage (NCBI taxonomy): Bacteria > Pseudomonadati > Pseudomonadota > Gammaproteobacteria > Vibrionales > Vibrionaceae > Vibrio > Vibrio gazogenes. The sequence continues at coordinate 75,897 of NZ_CP018835.1, forward strand.
AATGGTTAACATCGCGATTTTTGGTTTAGTATCCCCATTGGGATGATTGGTTCAGACCCATTACTCCCATAGGGTTTAAGGGGAACAAATTTAGATAGCCTTCGCGTTACTGGAATCAATGGATTCCTGAATAAATCCGACTAACATTTCCACTTTACTATAACCTTGTTGCATGTGGTCTTTTACGTGATTAAGCATTAAATCCAGTGAATCGCCACAGGCAAGTGCAACGTAAGTATCATGAGCATCTACGCGAGGACCTGAACGATTATGAGCTTTCTGATGTAACGTAAAATAGAGGTGTAACCGTCCTCTCAATCTTTTCCATGTATCCTGTAGAAGAGTATGCCCACAATATTTATATACAATATTATGTAATTCCAGTTCCTCTATAATTGTGGCGTCTCTGTCTTCTTCTTTTATAGCCTTGGTCAATTTATCGAGTTGTTGCTTCATTTCAGCATAAAACTCAGGAGTACGTTGGTCCCAGACCAGTCTAAAAGCAAACTGTTCGATCTCTGTTCTGAACGTGTACAGCTCCTGAATTGATTGGACAGAAATATTGGCGACGTAGGTCCCTGTATAGGGGATTGTCTCAACCAGTCCTTGATCAACCAGTTGTCTGATGGCTTCTCTTAACGGTCCTCTGCTAACGCCTAACTGAGAGGACAACAGGGATTCTGTTAATTTGGTTCCCGGAGTTAAATCCCCTCGAATAATGGCTTCTCTCAACTGTTCTGCAACATTAGAGCGTAGGGTTCTGTCTTTAGTTATAGGCTTTAGATTTGTAATACTCATAGTTTCACTAATGCTCAATGGAACGGTAGTTATTAAACGATTTTACTATCAAAACTTAACCTATTTGGGTTATTTAGTAAACAGTGATTTGTAGGATTGTCAACAATCCTACTGTTGACATGTTTGTTTTTTGGTCATAGCATGAAACAAAACGTTAACATTCCATACACATTCAAGGAAGAAGTATGTCATCACATTCGTTTAGTGCCCACGCGTCAGAGGAAGATATTAGAAACGACTCGATATTCATTTATGTCAATGGAAAGTTGGTGCCGAAAGAAGAGGCAATGGTTTCTGTTTATGACAGTGGATTCATGTTGGGTGACGGTATCTGGGAAGGTCTCAGAGTGTACAATGGTCAAATTGCTTTTCTTGAAGACCACCTTGATCGTCTGTATGAATCGGCAAAAGTTCTCGATATCCCGCTAGATATGCCAAGAGCGGATTTGGTAAAAGCGTTATATGGAACGTTAGAAGCTAATAACATGGTTGATGATGCGCATCTAAGACTGATGGTTAGCCGAGGTAAAAAGCGTAAGCCTTTTCAGGATCCTAAACTGACCATAACCAAGCCGACAATAGTTATCATTGCTGAGCACAGTAAACCAAGTCAGGAAGTTGTCGATAAAGGTATGTCTCTGTTTACGGTTCATGTCGTCAGGGGACAGCCAAACAGCCAGGATCCTAAGCTCAATTCCCACAGCAAACTTAATTGCATAACGGCTCTTATTCAGGCTCAGAAAGCCGGTGCCGATGAAGCGTTAATGCTTGACCCTCACGGTTTCGTAAGTACCTGCAACTCAACAAACTTCTTTATTATCAGAAAAGGTGCAGTTTGGACATCTTCTGGTAAGTACTGTATGAACGGAATCACTCGTCAGAAAGTCATTGACGTATGTCACGCAAATAATATTCCTGTTTATGAAAAAGACTTCTCATTATTCGAGGTTTATGGTGCCGATGAAGCATTTACTACGGGTACGTTTGGTGGGCCGATCCCTGTCATAAATATCGATGGCAGAGTTATTGGGGATGGTGTCCCCGGAGAGGGAGTCATGAAGATTCGCCAACTCTATAAGCAATTGGCGTCAAATTTGAAGTAGCTTGTTCTGATGATGAAAGGGAATTGAATTATGACTCAGCCACAAAAAATGACAATGCTGGTTATTGGTGGAGGCAAAATGGGTGGGGCCATCATACAGGGCTGGTTGAAAACAGGACTCGATGCATCACACATTTATCTGGTGGATATGAACGAAAGTGTATTAAGCCAATTTAAACAACTCGGCATTAATACATATAAGCCTGATGAAATTGAACAGTTGCGCGCAGTTAACTTCAGCGATGTTTTACTCGCACTAAAGCCACAGATGATTGGTGCTTTTGCACCAGATTATCGTCAGCTTGTTGGTTCTGATACCTGCCTTATGTCCATTGCGGCTGGTGTCAGCATTGAACAATTACGGTCTGTTTTTACCAGCGCTGCAAGTATTGTCCGTATCATGCCGAATACACCTGTGCTTGTTGGTAAAGGTGTCGTGGTGGCTTACACAGATGCGGGTTTGGAGATTAGAGATAAAACCGCGGCTTTGTTTGAACCTTTAGGCAATTTTTACTGGTTAGATCATGAAGATCAGATGCATGCGGCGACAGCGGTTTCTGGAAGTGGCCCTGCTTATATTTTTTACTTTTGTGAGTGTTTTATGGATACAGCAACCAAAATGGGGTTGCCTGAAGATCTAGCACAACAAATCGCAAAAGACACCTTTATTGGGGCGGCAGAAATGATTGAGCAACAAGAATCATCGGTCTCAGAGTTACGTCAAAATGTGACGAGTCCTAACGGTACAACACAAGCCGGATTAGAGCGATTAGCTCACGGTGGTCTTATCACTGAGCAAATAAAAGCCTGCTGCGAAGCTGCTTGTCAGCGCAGTATAGAAATTTCAATGGAGTTAAGCAGTCAGTAACGAAAAATCTTAATCGGTAAAAGATCTTTATACGTATTGAACAGGGAAGATAAATCATGAAGCATTTTATTAGGAAACATATTGTTACCGCAGCGATAGGTTCGATGGCAGTCATGTCGCACACTACTTTTGCCGAAGAGGTAGAACACTTTTCTATAGGAACGGCTGGCCAGACAGGGGTTTACTACGTTGTGGGTGAGTCTATCTGTAAAATGGTCAACAGAGATAGTGATACTCATCATTTACGTTGTTCTGCTCCCTCAACAGGTGGTTCAATTGCAAACCTGAATTCAATTCGTTCTAACGGCCTTAACTTTGGTATCGTCCAGTCTGACTGGCAGTATCATGCTTATAACGGGACTTCGGACTTTAAAAAAGTAGGTCCGTTTACAAAATTAAGATCTGTATTTTCACTTCATTCTGACATCTTTACTTTAGTTGTTAGAGATGACGCTAATATCCATTCATTTGAAGAGTTGAAAGGCAAAAGGGTGAACATTGGTAACCCAGGTTCAGGTCAGAGAGCAACGATGATGAATGTGATGAAAGAGTTCGGGATGACAACCGATGATTTCAAACTGGCTGGTGAGCTTAAATCTTCGGAACAATCTCAAGCTTTGTGTGATAACAAGATTGATGCTTTCGTAATGGTAGCAGGTCATCCGGTTGCTAATGTAAAAGAAGCAACAAGTACTTGTGCAACGCACATCATCAATGTTGATGGCCCGCATATCGACGATTTGGTTAAAAAGTATCCTTACTATAGTGCGGCGACTATTCCTGGTGGAATGTACGAAGGTACCCCTGATGATGTAAAAACATTTGGTTTGAAAGCGACGCTAGTCACCTCTACGGATACGTCAGATAAGGTGGTCTATAACTTAGTTAAAGCAGTGTTTGAAAACTTTGCTCGTTTTAAACGGTTACATCCAGCGTTCTCAAGCTTAGAACCTGAAGATATGATCACCAAAGGACTATCAGCACCATTACACCCTGGCGCAATTCAATATTACAAAGAACGAGGCTGGATGAAGTAAGTTTTAATTTATCTATCCGCCAAATTATTTTGGCGGATATTGATGTAAGTAATTTGTAATTGGGGTTTACATGGACGTTGTGAAAAGTCAGTCGAATAGTGCCGAACTGGATGAATTGGTGACCACAAATGATGTCGGGGGACGACATCCTCAAAATATGCAGCTTAAAGTACTGGTTTCGGTTGCATTTGTTTGGGCTGTTTTCCAGCTTTGGATATCATCATCGTTACCTTATATGATCGATACCAGCCTGTTTCGGTGGAATAGTAACCAGGCACGTTCAATACATTTAGCGTTTGCTATCTTTCTTGTTTTTTTAAGTTTTCCTGCAGGTAAACATTCCCCCAGAAACCGAATCCCTGTCATAGACTGGATTTTGGCTGTTTTAGCGGCTATATGTGCGAGTTACTACTTTATCGAATACGATGCTATTGCAACTCGCGTCGGGGCGCCCATCATGCAGGATATTGTGATTGCATGTATTGGTATTCCTCTTCTGTTTGAAGCGGCGAGACGTAGCTTGGGGATGACATTACCTTTAATTGCCACTGTTTTCCTACTCTACAATGCCTTTGGCAACCATATGCCAGAAATCATCGCTCATAAAGGTTTCACATTGAGTGAAATAGTAAACCATCAATGGATTACGACTGAAGGTGTATTTGGTATTGCGTTAGGTGTTTCAACCGATTTCGTATTCTTATTTGTACTGTTTGGGTGTTTATTAGATAAAGCTGGCGCCGGTAGCTTTTTCATTAAGCTTGCTTTCTCGTGCATAGGCCACTACAGGGGTGGGCCTGCTAAAGCTGCGGTCGTGGCGTCAGGATTAACGGGGTTAATCTCAGGTTCTTCTATTGCTAACGTTGTGACTACGGGTACTTTTACAATTCCAATGATGAAGAAAGTTGGATTCTCTTCAGAAAAGGCGGGTGCCGTTGAAGTCGCTGCATCTGTGAACGGACAAATTATGCCGCCAGTGATGGGGGCTGCGGCCTTTCTGATGGTGGAATATGTAGGTATTAGCTATTTAGATGTTATAAAACATGCTTTTCTTCCTGCACTGATTTCATATATAGGCCTTGTGTATATCGTTCACTTAGAAGCGCTAAAGAGCGGTATGGAAGGGCTTCCGAGAACAACACCGAATACTGGTGTTTTACGTAAAATAACCGGGTTCCTGTTTGGTTTTCTTGTCGTCAGTTTAGTCGCACTTTTCGTCTATTATGGGTTGGGCTGGGTTAAAACAGTAACTGGAGAGTCGTCCTTCTATGCGGTCTCATTACTGACCCTTGCTGCTTATGTCGGATTACTGTTTATCAGTTGTAAATATCCGGATATTGAAAGTGATCAAGAAGATGATATGGCTCAATTGCCTCCTCCGAGACAAATTCTCTTTTCAGGGATGTATTATTTCTTACCTGTGGTGGTTTTAGTCTGGTGTCTTATGATCGAAAGGTTAAGTCCTGGTTTAAGTGCATTCTGGGCATCCGTTCTGACCATCGTGATTATTCTGAGTAAACCAGCACTAGAAGCTTACTTCAGACGTCGTGCGTCTATCCCTTATCTGAAAGGGATAAAAGATCTGTTTGATGGCATGGTCAGCGGTGCCCGTAATATGGCCAGCATCTCGATTGCAACAGCGACAGCAGGTGTCATCGTGGGTGTCGTTTCACAGACGAGTGTCGGTTCAGTATTGGCCGATCTTGTAGAAGTGCTGTCATTTGGCAATATCACGCTGATGCTTTTGCTGGTGGCTTTCCTGTGTATCATTCTTGGTATGGGTTTACCAACCACGGCGAACTATATCGTTGTCTCTTCTTTGATGGCTAACGTCATTGTAGAAGTTGGTGCTTCTAATGGTTTAGTTGTTCCGCTTATCGCTGTCCATTTGTTCGTTTTCTACTTTGGACTTATGGCCGATGTCACACCCCCCGTAGGTCTTGCTTCGTTTGCCGCGGCTGCTGTCTCAGGTGGTAAGCCGATTGGTACTGGTATTATTGCGTTTCAATATGCGCTAAGAACTGCGATGCTGCCTTTCTTATTTATCTTTAACTCTGATCTACTGTTGATTGATGTTGGCTTTGTCCATGCCGTGTTTATCTTCATCATTTCAACATTAGCAATGCTTCTTTTCACTTCCGCAACTCAGGGGTACTTCTTATGCCGTTCTAAGTGGTGGGAAAGTGCAATTTTGTTATTGGTCGCCTTTAGCTTGTTCAGACCTGGCTTCTGGATCGATAAATTTGAAGAGCCGTATCAATACGTTCAAATCGCACAATATTTGAAACAAAATAAAGAGATAAATGTGGGCACACCAATACGGGTTCATGTTGACGATGAAGATCAGTCAGGCAAACCGAAGGAATCTGTTTTGATGATCATCCCTTATAAATCAGGAAGTGTTCATGAGATATTGAAAAATGCTGGCCTGAATATTTATCAGGATGAGCATACTGTAGAAGTTGACAGTGTTGAAATTGGGAGCAGTGCTTACGAGGCAGGCTTTAAACCATTTCAGGTCATTACTGGCGTCGATCAGGCCAGGCCTCAGCCTTCGCGTCTGTTCGTCTATATTCCATGCTTGTTCATTGTATTTGCTGTTGGATTAATTCAAAGAAGAAGAGTCGGTACTAAGAGATTAAGGAAGTATAAAACTCAAGAAGTGGGGGCCTAATCCTGTATAGGCCTGTTGGCCCATCGGTTTATCAACCTTTGGGCCCGATTTTAAAGATGTTTTCCCTCGACTCTATCCGTACGTGATACCTACTGGCTAACAAAAGAAACCCTAACTGATGATTTTTGGGCAGGTATATTCTGTCCAATTCCTTTTTAAAATTGACTGATTCCTATTTCATACTTTTGTCGATCTAAAAACTGATAGCCTGTGAATGCACTGGCAAAATCCGGTGTCGGGATTAGGAACCCTGTCTTTCCTTCACAAGACATGTCAATTAGCATCATGTCTGAAACAGTTTTGTCCAAGAATGAGTTAAACACGGCTTTTCGCCAGTAGACGGTTTACTTTCCCTTTTGCTGTTTTACTAACGGTTTGCATAAAGTGAAAGCTTGGATTGGCGATTCCTGACAGCTCTAAATCTTCGATCATATGAAGCCAAAGTTTGGCTGTCATTTGTGCATCGGCTAATGCTCGGTGAAAAACACCGTCGTTATCGATGTTTTTGTAGCGAACAAGTTCACCTAGTTTGTATGACGGTGCATCTTGAATCAGTCTTCTTGCCACCAGTAAGGAGCAAGCGAACGTTCCAGCATAACCACGGCTGATCCTTTCAAGCTCTGCGTCCAGAAATCGTTTATCGAACGAAGCGTTGTGAGCAATAAGGTTCTCACCGGCAATGAATTCACTAAACGATACCATCACCTCATCGCAGCTTGGCGCTTTACGTAACATGTTATTGGTGATGCCGGTATAATTTTCAATGAATGGGCTTACTCTGAAGCCCGGATTCATTAATTGTTGAAAACTATCGACAACCTCACCATCGACTAATTTCACCGCGCCGATTTCAATTGCGCGGTCACCAAGGTTAGGAGAGAGCCCCGTGGTTTCAAAGTCGAGTATGACAACGGAATTGGCTTGAGGCATGACGTTTTTCCAACTAAACACGAATGTGCAAGAGTATCATCGAAGGCGATAGAAAAATAAAGGCCATTAGAGTGGTGTCCAGCTTTTCTATACCTGAGATTGTTGTTATGCCGGTTTTTCATGCAACGTCTACCGGGGTTCTAGCACATTTTTCGGTCGAGAACGGTCCTGCTCAATCATCGACTGGCCTACTTTTTTTCATGACTGGAAACAAAGAGGCAATGCATTTTTTCGCTCATTATCCACGCAAGAATGGAATCTGGTTGTCGGGTAGACAGTAAAATTCACTTTAATATCTCAGGGTTAATCAGTCTGAACATTTTATCATAATTACCATTTAAATAATGGATAACATTATCACAAGCTATTCTCTGGCATTCAAGAATAGATGTTTCAGAATAAAATGCACTATGTGGCGTTATGATTACATTATCACGCTTAACCAGTGGGTGATTATCTAAATTCGGTGATTCAGAAACTAATACGTCAAGGCCTGCTCCTTTTATTAACTCTTTATCTAGCGCATCAACCAAATCATCTTCGTTAATTAATGCACCTCTAGATACATTAATGATATACGGTCTCTTAGACATCTTTTTAAATTTTTCCATATTAAAAAATCCGACATTCTCATTCGTTAGCAACATATTAATACTAATGTTATCGGATGCGGATAATACTTCATCAATTGGCAGTAATTTTACGTTACATTCATTCGCAACTTTTTCGGAAATAAAGGGATCATATGCAATCACTTTAATTCCAAAAGATTGCGCTTTTTTCGCCACCGAGCGTCCAATTTTTCCAAGACCAAAAATACCTAAGGTGGAACCATCAAGTCGGATCAGATTGTTAGTTGTGCCATAATTAAATATACCTTTTGCGTCGACATCATTGGTATAATGTTTTAACTTTCTATTTAGCGCAAGCAATAATGACATAACATGTTCCGATACTTCTTGAGTACAATATTCTTGATTGACGGCAACGCCGATATGCGAACGACTTGCCTGCTGAATATCGATGAAATTAAAACCTGTAGCCATTATAGAAATTATTTTTAGATTATTCAGATTTTGCATTATTTCTTTGTCGATCTCTAAATAACCTGTTATTAATGCATCAGCATCACTTAATACATCAATGAATTCTTTATTATTCCCATTATATTCATAAACAATAATTTCAGTATCAGTTCCTAAAGTGTCTCTTAAGTAAGAAATAGCATAATTAATATCAAAATTTAATGATGATTTATAATCTGATATAACAATTTTCAAAATTATCCCTTATTCGTTTTATTTAAAATAAAATGTACGCAATATATTTAACTATACGATCGTATGATTAAAATATCAATATGTTTTCCGTCAGAAACAATGCCCCATTTAGGTGACCAAAAATGGTTCAATGCACCAAAATAATTAAATTATAAATGTTATTGAAATAAAATAAAAATCTCTATTGAACGATCGTATGATTGTGCTGTAGTCTCAATTGCGAACTCGTGGTTTTTTATAAAATAAGGACATATTAAAATGACTAAGCCGTATATTTTAGTAGAGTGGAATGACACAGAAACGGATGCCAAAGGATGGCTTTGCGCATATAACTTCGTTAATAATTATTGTGGTGGCGGTACACGTATGCACCCAACGGTTACTGCAGAAGAAGTCGTGCGATTAGCTACCGCTATGGGTTACAAATACAAGGCCTGTGAATCCGTTACTACGGGTGGGTGCAAAGGCGGCATCGCGTATGACTATAAAGCGCCTGATGCAAAGGATGTCCTAAGACGCTATCTCAAGGCAATGAGTCCGTATATTAACAGTGGCGTGTCTATTGGTGGGGATCTAGGCGTCGATTATAACGATGTGTTAGAAATTCTAGATGAAATTGGTATTGGACTTCCGCAAACACAAGCCATGCGTAATGATCCATTACAACAGCAACGAATCAAAGACCATGATGATGTTTGTTCGATGAAATACGATGATTTCTTGATGTACGACATGATCACTGGCTATGGTAGTGCGGCGGCGTTAGACGAAGCATGGAAATTAAAAGGCAATTTACCAGAAGGTACTCGGGTTGTTTTGCAAGGTTTCGGTTGTGCCGGCGCTAGCATGGCAAATTGTCTGGACAATTGGGGCTACAAAGTCGTTGGTATTGCTGATGCGAATTGCTTGGTTACATGTGAAGATGGGCTGAATGTTAAAGAGCTCATCAAAACTCGTAAACCTAAAGGAGAACTTAATCTAGATAGCTTCGAACCTTCATATCGTATTCACGATAACGTTGAATGGCTCGATATCGACTGCGATATTTTAGTCCCTGCAGCTTTGGAAGACGTGATCAATAAAGATAATGCACACAAGGTCAAAGCATCGTTGGTTGTTGAGGCGGCAAATATCCCTGTAACACCAGAAGCAGATAAGATTCTTGCTGAAAAAGGCGTCGATATATGCGTTGATTTCATTACTAATATGGGCGGCATACGCATTTATGAAGTGGTTGTCTTCGGTTTGGTGAAACCAGAGCCGACAGCAATTGCTGAAGATACAATGAACATCATTAGACGTCAGACACGTAAAGTATTTGAAGAGGCTTTGGCTAGTGGAAAAACAACTAGAGAAGTTGCCAAAGAGCTATTCAAGCCCGAACCATCAACTTTCCCTGATATTCCTGTCGTCAGTTGAATTAATCACGTCTAACACTCTTTGAATTAGACTTTCAATATTTCTTAATAAGGATAGTTGAGAATAATGATGAATAAAACGCTGTATAAATACTTTACGATTTTAGTATTATCCCTTGCCGGAGGAGCAATTTATACGCTTCCGTACCTCAAGTATGTATTTTACGATACACAGTTAGAGGTGATGAATATTAGTAATATGCAATCAGGCTTTCTCATTACAATGTATGCTTTGGGCGGTATGTTAACTTATATTCCCGGAGGCATTCTTACAGACAGAATTTCACCGAGAAAAGCGATTAGTTACTCCTTGTTTGGAACGGCCATTCTAGGTGTGATTTACGCCTACACGATGTCATACGGTATGGCTTTGGTTCTCTGGTTCTTATTTGCGATTACTACCGCGTTTGTCTTTTGGACATCGCTATTGAAAGCAATAAGCATGGTCGGTGATAGCAGTGAGCAAGCTCGGTTATATGGTATCTATTATGCCGGTAATGGTTTAGCTGGGGCGGTAATTAATGGATTAGCCTTAAAAGCAGCATCATTTGGCCTAGATCCAAAACAAAGTCTCTTTTATGCAGTCATTGTCATGGCGGGATGTATTCTATTGGCAGGTGTGCTGGTGTTTGTTGTGCTCAAAGACAAATCTGACGAGACTAACCCAACATCAAGTGATGATAAAATTAATTTTTCTCATGTAAAAGAACTGTTCAAAGACCCAATGCTGTGGTGTTTTTCTATCATCGTATTCACTGGCTACTCGATTTTCAGTAGTACGACTTACTTTAATCCGTACCTAACGAATGTTGTTGGGATATCAGTAGAAGACTCGGGAATGTTCTCTATCATTAGAAGCTATTTATTTTACTTAATTGCTCCTTTTGGTGGTTACTTGGCAGACAAAGTATTTAAGTCAACATCTAAGCTATTTATTGTTTTATTTACGTTGCTAGCGGGCACATTTATTGGTGTGATGTTCTTACCATCAACAATGAGTGCAACCTTGATTAGTATTTATACGCTACTTCCTGGTGCTTTTGGCCTTATGCTTTACGGTTTAGTTTTCTCTATTGTACGTGAGGCCGGAATTTCGATGAGAGTTGCTGGGACAGCGATTGGTATTGCTTCTATTATTGGCTATACGCCTGACTTATTCCTTTCTTCGATGTTCGGTTATTGGCTCGATATATACGGTAATAGTGGATACAGCATGATATTTAGCTTCTTGGGGGGGATGTCTTTGTTAGGTCTCATACTCGCTACTATTCTTGTTAAGAAAAATCAGTTGAATGAAAGGGAACTTGTGACAGCGTAAGTTGAAAGATATTCATAAAAAAGCCATCCGATATAGCGTGGATGGCTTTTATTTTATGAGAATACACCCAATTTATATGCCTCTAACCACTTCATGAAAATTTTCATTGTATTTTCTGGTGGTAAACATTTTTGCGATAAACAAGTTCTAACCCAAGCACCATCTAACAATGCGATTAAACTTTGAGCGGCTAAAGATATGTCCGTCATATCAAGACCTTCTTCCTTGTTAATATCAAGTAATAAGTTAATGAGTAAAGTCTCAATTTTATCATTGATATATTCATATGTTTCGGCCATATCCTGAGAATTTCTAATCAGACTCCAAAAGACTAACCATGTTTTCATCAAATCAGGGTCAAGGTTGTCTTCAGAGATATAAGAGCGAAAGAAAATAATCAGCTTTTCTGATGCGCTACCTTTATGAGAGTCAATGAGGGCGTTAGTTTGCTCAAAAAATTCCTTCGAAATAGCATCGTAGGCATGAATGACAAGTGAATCGATAGAGCCAAAGTGATGATTGATCATTCCCTGTGACACATTCGCTTCTCGTGTAATTTTACGTACAGATAATCCAGCATAACCATCTAGCTTTAAACAATTTAAAGTACTTTTAATTAGTGAACTCTTCCGTTCATCTGCGTCATAACGTTCAAATTTCTTTTCTTGCATAGATTAATTCTTACTCATTATCCAGAGAAGGGGCCTCTGGTCGTTAAATCTAGGGGCTGTTGAAAAACTATATCATAAACAGAGCTGTAATGATTTGACCAAATCACGACTGGGTAAATATGGCGGTGAATTAATGTTGATACATAAAGGCGCAAATGTTTCAGGCACGAAACGGAGACAGAATACTTTTTACCAACTTCTGCATCAATCAGAGCTGGTTCATTAGGTTGGGGGATTAACCACTCGGCAGAGAAGATGTGAACTTGTTCTTCAACGTCATTGCTAAACGTAATGAGTAAGGAAGCATCATCGGAACAGTATGCCCCTAGTTTAATTTTTACAGATGTTTACATCAGGAGAACAGGAAAAATGTATCTACTGCCGCTGTCGGCAAACTGGACGGAAAACCTAAATAGGAAATTTACATTAGGGTTTGTGTCCAGCTCGGTATCTAGCCAAAATTACAGCTAAAGACCGGATAGGGACCAGACCGACGACGCCGCGATAATTACAGAAACTACATCATGCAGGAAGTCAGGCGGTATAAGCCTTAGTGGAAGATTACAGGGCCAGTCTGGTGTGACCGACCCAGCGATCTAGGATTTTAGATTGGGAGGGGCGAAGGGTTCTTCGTATGAAATGGTATACATACTTAATAGCTAGGAGTAGCATAAAAAAATAGCCACATTTGAGTAGTGTCTATCTAGACTAATTGGCTATAAAACACAGCATATATATTTACCCAATTAATGGTAACTGATTTGACACAAGAGCAATATTGGAAAGAACTATACCAACTAAGAGTCCATATTACATTCTTAGAGTTGAAGTTAGAACAATCCGAGTCATACGAGAGACTAGTGAAAATAATACTAGCTGTAGCATCTAGCTCAAGCATCGGAGCTTGGGCCTTATGGAAAGATTACTCAGCAGTTTGGGCAGGAATAATAGCAGCCTCACAAGTCATAGGAGCTATAACCCCATTTCTACCATATAAAAGTAGGTTGAAAGCCTATTCATCGCTCATAAATGAGCTTGAAGAATTAATGGTGCGGAGTGAGTTTCAGTGGCATGCAATTTCTCAAGGAGAGCTGACGCCCACCGAAATCAACAAAGCAAGGTTTGAGATTAGGTCGCTGAAACAAAAAGCTCTGACAAAGCATATACAAACTACGATTCCCACAGATCTAAAGCGGCACAATAGAGCTGAAGAACTGGCCAATCAATATTTTGCTACTTTTTACGAAGGATAACTACTATGTCTCAAGAAAGAAGTCCAACCCCACCGGCTCCGAGGCCAACTCCAAATACAGAAAGGGGGTTACAGCCTGCTAAAAATCCACCTCCAATGCCAAAAGTTGTTCCCCCAAAACAAGAAAGAAGCTCGTCATAATCGATAGAGAGCAATAATGCGTAATTTTCATTAATGAGGAAGAAAATATGAGTAAGACATACAAATTGTTTATTAGCCACTCATGGAATTATAGCGATGCCTATGATTCATTAATCAAACTCATCGAGAAACAGGACATTACTTATTCTAATCACTCAGTACCTAAGGATGACCCTATCCAGACAAACGGTACAGATAAGCAACTAAAAGAAGCAATTGAAGCCAAAATGAAGGGTACTAGCTGTGTACTTATACTTGCAGGCGTCTATTCAACTTATAGTAAGTGGATCCAAAAGGAAATTGAGATAGCCCAAAGTTTGGGGAAAAAAATAATTGCAATCGAACCTTGGGATTCAGAAAGAACATCTAAAACTGTAAAAGATGCTGCTGATGTTATTGTAAAGTGGCAGGGAAAATCAGTTGCTGACGCAATCAAGGAACTGTGTGGATGAAAAAAGCTCTAGTTATTGGCATCGATTACTATAGCAACGTATCCAACTTACATGGATGTGTAAATGATGCCTATTCAGTCAAAAGTATCTTAGAAAGACACGCGGATGGTTCGCTAAATTTTGATGTTAATATAAAGACATCAACAGGTGAAGGTTCCCAAATATCCAGAAAAGAGCTTAAAAACCAAGTACAGGAGCTGTTCAAAGATAACAATGAAATTGCTCTATTCTATTTTGCTGGGCATGGATATATCGATAGCACTGGAGGATACCTACTGTCTTCCGAATGTGAAGATGGTGATGATGGTTTTCCTTTAGATGAACTTCTAAAAATTGCTAACTCTTCTCCAGCAAAAAATAAAATTATAGTCCTTGATAGTTGCCATTCTGGTATAGCTGGCTCACCCACAGTTCTGGATGGCAACTCTTTGCTGGCTGAAGGTATGACTATATTGACAGCTTCTAGCTCAACACAATATGCTCAAGAAAGTGACGGCTCAGGTGTGTTTACGAGATTGTTTGTTGACGCACTAAGTGGAGGTGCATCAAATCTAGTCGGAGATGTAACTCCAGGGAGTATATATGCCCATATAGATCAATCACTAGGCTCTTGGGAGCAGAGGCCGATTTTCAAGACAAATGTTAAAAGTTTCACTTCATTAAGAAAAGTTCAGCCTCCAATAGCTTTATCTGATTTAAAAAAAATCACCGAGCTATTTAATGAGCCAAGTGTTGAGTTTCAGCTAGACCCTAGCTTTGAACCTGACTCAGAATCCCCTGTTGAAGACAACACTGAAAAATTCGCTATTTTACAAAAATATAATCGCATAAACTTGGTTGTTCCCGTTGGTGAAGAGCATATGTACTATGCTGCGATGAATTCCAAGTCTTGTAAATTGACAGTATTGGGAGCTCATTATTGGAGGCTTGTTCATACTAATCGGATTTAGCTTCATCTTCTGTCTGATAGAATAAACTAATAAATGCTGTTTTTATTAGTTTATTCATAATGCTAAATGTTTTGTGTTACACCGCCCACCAACTCAGCCACATTGGCACTTACCTCCCTCAGCCTTGAACTAGCCAAATGAGCATATCTGGTACTGGTCTGCGGTGACTGGTGGCCCAACAAATGCTGAACATCATAAAGCGTGGCATTTCCGCTGTTAATCAGGATCGATGCGAAGCTATGCCTCAAATCATGAATTCGGAAGTTGTCTGTAATCTCGGCAGCTTTCTTGATCCGAGCAAATGCCTTTGTAATCACCCCCTAAAATAGTGGCATACCATTTTGGAGTTCTTCAGCATAAACTGAGCTAATCAGGGAGAACTCGCTATGAAAAAATCACGCTATACCGAAACACAGATCGTGAAGATTTTGAAAGAAGTAGAAGGTGGCCGCCTTATCAAGGAAGTCTGCCGAGAATACGGCATATCTGACGCAACTTATTACAACTGGAAATCTAAATATGGTGGTATGGAAGCATCGGACGTTAAACGTTTAAAAGAGCTGGAAGACGAAAATCGTCGTCTTAAATCGATGTTTGCAGAATTGAGCTTAGAGCACCGAATTCTCAAAGATATCGTGGAAAAAAAGCTGTAAAGCCAGCGACTAAACGTGAACTCGTTGATTATGCTCGACAGGTGCATAACGTCAGTTTACGTCTTGCTTGTCGCGCAGTTGGCATTAGCGACTCTGTTTATCGATATCAGCCTAAAGCGAACGATGACCAAGAGGTGATCTGTGAATTGCAGAAGGCCGTTGAGCGCTATCCGGCATACGGCTTTGGTATGTTACTCAAGATCCTTCGTCGCTGGGGTAAGACGTGGAATCATAAGCGGATATATCGGATTTACTGCGAGCTAAAACTCAATAAACGTCGTAAAGGGAAAAAGCGTCTGCCAAATCGTAACCCAGAGCCGCTGAGTGTACCGTTGTCAGAGAATCAGTGTTGGTCTATTGATTTTATGAGCGATAGCCTGCAATGCGGACGTCGGTTCCGAACCTTCAATATTGTGGATGATTTTAACCGAGAAGCATTAACTATCGAAGTCGATCTCAGCCTACCCGCTCAGCGAGTGGTTCGAGTACTTGAACGAGTCATTGCATGGCGAGGCTACCCTGAGAAACTTCGAATGGATAATGGCCCTGAGTTTATCTCCACAACATTAGCAACATGGGCAGAAGAACACGATGTTCAATTGGAATTTATCCAACCAGGAAAACCCACTCAGAACTCGTACATTGAACGATTTAATCGCACATACCGCACTGAAATCTTGGATATGTACGTCTTCAAAACACTGACGGAAGTTCGAGAATTAACGGAAGACTGGCTCAGGGAATACAACGAAGAACGTCCTCATGGAGCACTGAACGATCTGACACCATGGGAATATTTAATGAAGCATGAACAGGCTGAAAGCTCTAATTATGGGTGTAACTAATTAGGGGAGGTTTACAGTTGATCATGGATGACTTCCTTAGCTAAATGGTTGAGTAGGACCTTTTCCTCGAAAGGTCGGACTTTGTGTGGGGTAGAAATAGGCTCCAATTGCCGTCGTCGTCGACGGTAAGGCATTCCCATTTCGAACTGGTAATTTCACCTATGCGCATCCCAGTAAGCAGGGCGAACTTTAATGCGTTAGATTGAGTGCGATTCGGCTCTTCGTTACACGCCTTGATGAAGGCTGAAACCTCAGCCCGTGACAGGAAACGTTGACGGACGTTGTTTTCCTTAAGCTTCCTGATGTACTGGCCGGGATTAGAATCGACATAACCCCATTCCATTGCGAGTCTGAACATGCGAAGAATTAAGGAGCGTAGACGGTTAACCGTTGCAGGCTTCCTACCTTCTAGTAACCCGTCCAACAATTTCTGAATGTCCTGCTGACCGATATCAGTAAGAGGTTTCTTTCCCCATTTCGGATAGAAGTGGAGCTTGAGACTACCCGCATCACTTTTGGCGGTGAGCTTGTTCATCATTGCATACGGTAAGTAGTGCAGCTCAGAGAACTAAGGACATTGCGCTTCTCATCTCGAATGGCCTTAGGGTCATTACCGAGAGCAATTTCCCGTTTATGATCATTGGCAATCTGGCGAGCAGTTGCGATATCTAGTGCAGGATACTCACCTAGCTGGATAGATTTCTTGGTTCCGTGGAGTGTGTACCTGAACAAGAAACGCTTCCGACCTTGGCGGTTAACGATCATCTTGAGGCCAGAACAGAGTTCGTCTGTGTATTCTGTTTCCTTACTTTTGCTTGTATTCAGCGTCGGTGGTAGTGAGTCTAGTTGGCGTTTATTGAATTTGAATTTTCGGGATTGCATCACTGCCTCCTTAGTCATTCTCTATGGAGAAGTATTGGCGTAATTCAGTGAGTAGCGTCTTAGGTAGCAGTATGTAGATACCCTTACCAGAGTCCTCGACAATGCTCAGGGTCAGCACTGCTCCATAGTCCAGCTCGTCTTCGAATTCGGTGTAGGTCAGTGCTCGTTTTAGCATTTCGATATCGTCGACGACGACGGCAGAGAGTTCAGAAATTGAGGTTAGGAACCAGAGCTCACATTGCAGTTCATCCCATGTCTGCTGGGTTTCTGCTTCATCGTGAAATGGTTCGGTGAGTATGGCCTTGACTTGTTCTTGTAAGGTGGTGGTGATTGGCAGGGTTGAGATTTGTTGAAGATTAGTTAGCTTAATCATATTGAACTCCAAGATTATCAGTATCATAGAGTTAATATGTTTTTGATTTCATGGATGATTCGGATGTTTTTTAGCGTTCTAAACAGATAATATTTTGAAAAACGTTCGTGAAATACACCTTTATTTCAAAATAACTTAGTCGAATGTTTGTCTTTACTCACCATTTTTATGCAACATAGGTGGTAAAGTTGGATAAAATTATTATTCTTGAGCATGTATTAGAAATTGGAAGAATGAGTCGACATATGGATGATAGTAAAAAATTAGATGCCGAATGGCTCGCGCTCAACGCTTTTAGGGGAATGACTAAGATTGCATCACATGGTGATATGGAAAAATCCACATATGATGCAGCGCTAGATTTAGGTGGCGAACTATATCCAGAATTGTTAGGTCCTGAAGTAAGTTTGCTGAAAAGTGAGCGTGAGAGTGATATCACTAAAGAGTACAGACAAAAAGCTAGGCTAAAGTCTATCAAAGCTCATTCACCAGTCACGCCTCTTGAACTAGTTATAGCTGATATTGAAGAGCATGAGGAATTGCTAGAAATAGCCAAACAGGAAAAAGATAAAAAACAGAAAGTAGATCAACTGCAACGACGATTGGCAATGTTAAACAAAGCTAGAAAAGAGCTTGAGCCTAAATCTCACTCCGAAAATCAACTAATTTTCAGAGATGCATATAATGTTCAGCGGGAATTAAAATCATTAGAGTCAGGGCAAGGCTATAGAGATTTCGAACTTCCTAATTCAAATATTCTTCGTGTTCGTGTATTACATCCTGATAACCCTGAGCACATTACTGGGTCTGATATCATATATGAAAGACATGCCCCATTAGAAGACAAAGTAAGTATTGTCGCTGTTCAGTACAAAATATGGGAAGACAAGAAAATATACCTTTCCGATCAGAGAATGCTCGATCAAATTGAAAAAATGAAAAACTTCATGTGTAGCAAAAAAGTCTGTGAATCTAAATCAAACGCCAATAACTATAGATTTCCTTGCTGCTCAGCATTTTTAAGGCCGACAGATAAACTTCAGAGAGCGGACCAAAAATTTTTATCTAAGGGAGAGCATATTCCAATATGCAAAATTGAAGAATGTTCCAGTACAGGGCCTAGAGGAGGAAAGTTGCTTGAGTATAAAAATATGCGTGATGTTGCACTTTCCAATGAAGCCTTTGAATTTCTGTTCAATAAAGGAAAGATTGGTTCAGATTACATGACCCAAGATGAGCTTCATGAACTATATTCTGGTGCGCTAATGGAAGCTTCGACTGAGCGAGTAGTGATATATGCACAAGAATTTCAAGCGTAACGGGTAATTAACCTACCAATCTAAAATCCTAGATCGCTGGGTCGGTCACACCAGACTGGCCCTGTAATCTCGCTCTAAGTCTTACTCTGCCTGACTTCCAGCATGATGTAGTTCCAGTAACTTTGGCGACGGCGTCGTCGGTCCGGTCTCTATCCGGTCTTTAGCTGTAATTTTGGCTAGATACCGAGCTGGACACGAACCCTAATGTAAATTTCCTATTTAGGTTTTCCGTCCAGTTTGCCGTCGTCGTCGACGGTAGTTCCATCTGATTCCACTAACCCAACTCTTAGCCCTAACTCATACCAGATTCGCGCTGTAATCCCGTGTGCCGTTGGTAATTCCGTTCTGAGTATGAATACCAGTCCTGTGATTAGCCGCTGTTTCTGGGGCCGTGGTTGAGTGTTGCTGATTACTACCCGAAATTACATTAGAGAAAGACAGACCGATTACCACTGAGGGTAATCGGTCATCATGATTCAACATTCATCTTGTCCTAATCTTCGGTGCTGAGTCTCCTGCGTAATCTCAGCTAGAACCCCATTCAGGTATCTAAATTATATTTATATTAATAACTGGACCTAATGGGACAGAATGTTGGTTATATTTTTGTTGGTTCCAGCGCGAAGTTTTTCTGGGGTTCGGTTCTGGTGTTGAGTGGTATGTATCTGCTCTGATTCGTGTTGTACAGACGAGAGAAGGTTCTGATGGTAGATATCACTCTGACAGGGGAAGTGTGACTCTGTGGTGACTACGTGGAGAGTTTCAGTGGTGCTAATGGACGCTTACCGGAAGTAGTGATTGTTTAGAGAAAAGGGACCGGATATAGACCGGACTAGAAAAGATAAAGGCGCATGAATTTCTTCATACGCCTTATCGGAATTTGGTGGCCCCTATGTGACTTGAACACATGACCAATCGATTATGAGTCGTTCGGTATGGTTTTTTGCTCCGCCTTTCGGCAAATTCGTTTTACCATGCCTTTAAAAATAAATAAGTGCGCCGGCATCATCACGAACCAATAGAGCAGGCCATAAAATCCTTGTGGATGCCACCACGCACGGATGTCTAAGGTGCGGTGGGTGCCGTCATCGGTGATGGAGCATTCCAGCCGGCCCAGTCCCGGTGCTTTCATGCCAAATAGCAGGGAGAGAAACTTGCCCGGCTCGCAGCGAATCACTTTCCATGAATCGATATAATCACCGACCTTGAGATGGTCGCCTTGCGGTTTTCTTCTGACGGGTTTGCCGCCGCCGAAAAAGAAGTCTAACCATTCCCGTGTACGCCATAAGCTGTTGGCGAAAAAATATCCCTCTGGTCGTTGACCAATCCGCTCAATCACCGCCCAGAGTTGTTCGGTTGTCGCGGTGGTCTGAAACGTTGCGCCAGCCTGTTTGGGATAATAGCCATAACCGGGTTGCCAGCGATTGAGTGCGTGTGGGTCGAATCCCCAGACCTGGCTCCGGACAAACCGTCCTTCGCGGGCAATGGTCTGTTGTACTGCGTCACTGTAGTTGAGTAACTTTTGTGGGTAAAGCTGGGTGATTGCCCGATTATCAGCCACATAGTCATGAGTCAGGCCTGCCAGCAACGCTTTGCCGATACTACTCGGCACCGAGGTAATCATTCCGAGCCAGTAGGAAGCAATTTGGGGTGTCAATAAACGTGTTGACCAGAGACGGAAAGGCTGGTTGGCCATCTGGCAAATTGTTTTGAACTGCTCGCGATAACTGAGCACCTCGGGGCCACCGATCTCAAATAGCTGATGTCCGGTAGGGGAGGATTCTGCAAAGCGTAATAAGTAATAATTGAGATTTTCCAGTGCGATAGGGTTGGCTTTTGAATCAACCCATTTGGGCGTAATCAGGATCGGTAAGTTGTAGACAAAATCACGCATAATTTCAAAAGCAGCGGATCCCGGACCAATCACCACGCCTGCCCGAAGTTCAGTGATCGGGATTGAAAGCTGACGCAGACATTCTCCGGTCATTTTTCTGGCTTTGAGGTGCTCAGAGTGGCCGGAATCCGGCTGAATGGCACTGAGATAAATAATGTGCTGAATGTGACTGTGTTCTGCTGCCTGTCGGAAATTTTCTGCCAACTGTAACTCGTAGTCAAAAAAGTCACCGCCGTAAGCCATGCCATGCACGAGGAAGTAGACCAGTTCAAAATGAGGAATCAATGCTTGTGTCGCAGCGGCATCGGCTAAATCAAGGTACGCGAGCTCAAGGTTAGGGTGAGGCGCCAGACGAGCTTTTAATGACTCAACATGACGCGTTGCAGCTGTGACGGTGTAACCTTGTGCCAGCAGTTGGGGGACAAGTTGTGAACCGATGTAACCGGATGCGCCGAGGACGAGTACATTTTTCATAAATAATCCATAAGTCGTGGGTGATGCCAATACAGTGATTCAGTCTACTGATATGAATAGCGATTAGCATACAGAATACCTTTTAGGGTGTCACTGGCCCGTGTTATACTCACGCGGTTTTTCAGTCTTTTGGTTCCTATATTTTCAGTATCTATATTTTCCTGAGTCATGACGGGCTCAGATGGTTCGTTCCTGTCACCGGAGTTATAAGTTTTTGTCTAAGATTATCACGATTTTTTCCTCGATCAGGGGCAGTTTTGTACGTCAGTTGATTGCGATTGCTATCCCGATTGCGGTGCAGAATATTTTGTTCTCTAGTCGGGGGCTGGTCGATGTCATCATGCTGGGGCAGCTCGGTGAGGCGGAAATTGCCGCAGTGGGCGTTGCTGCCAGAGCGACATTTGTTTCGACCATTATGCTGGTGGGTGTGACAACCGGCGGGGCGTTGCTTACCGCTCAATATTGGGGGGCCGCGAATCGGCAGGGTGTCCGGGAAAGCACCGCATTGACCTGTTTAGTGTCGATGTTTTTTGCCACTCTCACCGTATTACTGTTTATGTTTTGTTCCGAATCGGTGATGTCGTTGGCGACAGATTCGCCCGATGTGATTCGTTTGGGGAGTGAATATCTCCAGATTACGTCGGTCAGTATGTATGCGGTGGCGCTGGTCAGCAGTATGGCGGTCGGCTTGCGTGCGATGCATAAGCCCGCGGTGAGCACCTTTTTTAGTGCGATCGGGATTGGCTCGAATGTGGTGTTGAACTGGGTTTTGATTTTCGGTCATTTCGGGTTACCCGCGATGGGGATCGCAGGCGCTGCCATTGCAACAGTGCTCAGTGGTGTGATCGAGATTGTGACCTTGTATGGGTATCTGTATCGAAAACAACATTTATTGGCGTTCCGCTGGCCTGATTTGGTGGCAACAATGAATGTGCCGAAGGTGAAGCGCTTTTTACAGCTCTCATTGCCGACGACATTTAACTTCTTGATCTGGTCTGGCGGCTTGTTTGCTTATCATGCCATCATGGGGATGAGTGGGGTGCAAGGCTTGGCTGCGCTATCGGTGATGACACCGGTTGAATCAATTTCGCTCAGTTTTATGATCGGCATTTCCAGTGCTGCAGCGGTGCTGGTCGGCAATCAATTGGGTGCCAAAGAATATGAAAAAACCTATGATCAGGCCATTGCATTGACGATGCTGTGTGTCTTTGCCAGTATTGTTATCGCTATCTTGTTGTATTTTCTGCAAACGCCTGTGCTTAATGCCTTTTCTGCTTTAACGCCCGAAACGCGTGCGTTGGCTGAAAAGTTCATCACAATTCTGAGTATTGGTATTGTGTTACGTTCTTTTCCGATGTCTGCGATTGTTGGTGTATTGCGTGCTGGTGGCGATGTGAAATTCTGTTTGTATCAGGATGTATGTGCTCAGTGGGTGATTGGCATTCCGGTGACAGCCATCGTGGCGGTTGTGTTTCATGCGCCTCCGGAGTGGGTCTATTTCGCGTTCCTGACGGAGGAATGTGTTAAGTGGATTGGCTCGATTCCACGGATACGGAGTAAGAAATGGATGAGAAACCTAATAGAAACAGATGTGTAATTAACACCGCAAACTACTTTCTCCATTATGGTTTTTAGTGTAGATTCACACACCGAGATGTGTGAGGGTGGATCCAAAGATGTTAGAACTGACAGACCTGTGTAAAGGCTATTTAGATGGGGAGGAATTTCACCCTATTTTACAAGGCGCAGAGCTGAAACTGACATCGGGTGAGCAGGTCGCATTGATGGGAGAAAGCGGCTCTGGTAAGAGTACACTTTTGAACCTGATCGCAGGAATTGACAAAGTGGACTCTGGAGACATTTGGTTTCCTAATTTCCCTATGCATAGCGCTTCGGAACACCATCGTGCGGCTTATCGACGCCATCATATCGGTCACGTTTTCCAACAGTTTAATTTACTTCCGACACTGAATATTGCCGATAATATTCGTTTTTGTCGTCAATTGCGCCGGCTACCCGAAGATCAAGGCCTGTGGCGTCAGATTTTATCCGCCCTTGATTTAATGCCTTTGCTCGGGCGTTATCCGGAAGAAGTGTCCGGTGGTCAGCAGCAACGTGCTGCGATTGCCAGAGCGCTATATATGGAACCGAAACTGTTGCTGGCTGATGAACCCACCGGAAGTCTGGATGAAAAGAATGCAGAAGCGGTCCTTCGGTTACTGACATCTTTATCCCGTAGACTTGAATATACATTGTTGCTTGTCACCCACAGTGAAAAGGTGGCGAGTCATATGGAGCGGTGTGTTCGTCTACAGGGAGGGCAGTTGCATGTTGTGTCCCGTAGTTAAAGCACTGCTGGGTCACTATCGTCGGTCACCATTACAGATTTTACTGGTTTGGTTGGGCCTGACATTAGGCGTCTCTATTCTGATCGGTGTGACCGCGATTACAGAACATGCCCGTAAAAGTTATGCGCATGGTGAAAAGCTGTTTGCGAATCCACTGCCGTATCACATTCGTCCTCGTTCCCTCGAAAATCAGATTCCATATCAAGTTTATCAACACCTACAGCAGGCCGGTTTTCACCAGTGCGTCCCTTTCAGCCGGTTTAAAGCTGAAACACAGCACGGCGAAACAATGACTGTGATTGGGATCGACCCCGTCAGTATGGCGAATGTTGTCTCCTCAAAGCAGTCGCTCTGGCAACAACCGCTTCTGCCATTATTGATTGCACCACATTCGGTGATCATCAGTCGTCAGTTTGCCAAGCATGAACGGCTTAAAAATGGCGACTGGATTACATTGTCGTCCGGAGGTCATATCGGCCCGGTGATTGTCGATCAACATGATTGGGTTTATGGACGTCGTGTGATGACCAACCTGTCATTGGTCCGTGCTTTGACGGGGACCAATTTTCTATCGGTGATTGCCTGCCGGGAAATGCCGAATGAGACGTTACAGCGATTAAAGCAGGTGCTGCCACCGACGTTGTCGATTAATCGGCAGTACCGTTCTGATATTGGCTCGCTGACCAAAGCCTTTTTGCTGAACTTGGATGTCATTGGCGGGCTGGCATTTTTAGTCGGACTTTTTATTTTCTATCAGGCGATATCGCTTTCTTTTATTCAGCGTCAACCGCTGGTGGGTATGATGCGTCAGGCTGGTGTCTCGGGGCTCGAACTGACGAAAGCATTAATGATCGAACTCAGTCTGTTGATTCTGATCTCATGGGTTTCTGGTAACTTTCTGGGATTAGTGCTGGCAGATCGTTTGATTCCATCCGTCTATTCAACCGTGATGAGCGAACCGGAAAGTTTCTTCATCGACTGGAACTGGCATTGGGGTTTATATAGTTTCGTTATGGCAACGCTTGGCGCTTTGTCGGCATGCTTATGGCCATTGATTCGGCTATTGAAATCGCCTTCCATCCGTTTAACAGCAAAAGTCTCCCTGGTGCGTTTTGCCGGCATCGAGTTTGCCTGTCAGGCCATTGCTGCCGTTTTATTATTTGGCACCGCAATACTGCTCTATCTGTTTGTACAACAGCCGTGGGTTGGGTTTGTGGTACCGGCATTGATTTTAATGAGTGTCGGCTTAATGACGCCATTTCTGTTCTGGAAAGTGTGTGACTGGCTTTCTTATCGTCTCAAAGATGTCAAACGACGTTGGTTTTTTGCTGATGCGGCCGCAAGCATGGGATATCGCGGTATTGCGACGATGGCATTCTTAATTGCGTTAACTGCCAATATCGGGATTGAAACTTTAGTCGGGAGTTTCCGGGGCACGATGGAACACTGGCTGAATGAAAAATTGGCTGCTGATTTGTATATTTACGCGTCGCCATCGTCTCAGGATGATATGACGCGCTGGTTACGACAGCAGGATGAGGTGGACTTTGTCTGGAAACGCTGGGAACGTGATATTCCGTCAGAACAAGGTCTCATTCAAGTGGTGAGTACTGGTGTAACGGATATTGAGCTGGGAGCCACGACGATGAAAGTTGCGGTACCGGATTTCTGGGAGTATTTGCACCGAAGCAAGAGTGTATTGATTAGTGAGTCGATGGCGTTGAAACTGAATATTCAACCCGGAGATCAAGTATCACTGCCGCCCCCAATGGGAAAAGGCTGGTATGTCGCAGGGATCTATTATGACTATGGTAATCCTTTCTATCAGGTTCTTATTTCTGAATTTGCCTGGCAGAAAATCTTTGCCGCACATGGGGATATTATCCTCAATGTCTTGACGAAAACGTCGGATCTTGATGCTGAGAATCGTCTTAAGCAGCGACTGCTGAACACGTTTTATCTGGATAGTGAGCGGGTCTTTAATCATCGAACCGTTCATCAGGCCGTCATGCGTACGTTTGACCGAACTTTCTCCATTGCCGATAAGCTCAGTAAAATTACCTTGCTGATTGCTGTGATCGGCATTTTCTTCGCCACGTTCTCCGGTGAGCTGGCGAGAAGAAAGCATCTGACATTGATGCGTTATCTTGGTGTCTCCGGTAAAGAGCTGATAATGATTGGGAGTTTACAACTGTCGACTTTCGGCATTATTTCCCTGTTGATTGCCATTCCACTCGGTATTAGTTTGTCCGTGTTGGTGATGGATATGGTCATTCGGCAGACGTTTGGTTGGTCTGTACAACTCTATTTCACGTATTCCGGTTATTTATCCACGGCACTGTGGTCGATTGCAGCACTGGTTATGGCCGGGGCTATCCCCGTGGTCAAATTAACTTTGCGTTCTCCGATTCAATCTTTCAGAGATTCTCTATAATCTTTAAGTAATCATCTTCTTCTTTTCGGTTTTTATTCGGTTTTTCCGAAGTAAACTATCATTAGAATCGATTTTTATATATTCAAATTGATTGTTAAAATCGTTATATGTATGTTTCAAAAAATGGTTTGAATCAGGAGCCTTCGAATGACGCAAATGATCCGGAAATTCTTCAGCATGGAATCAAGCAGTGGGGTGATGCTGATATTCGCCTCTATCTTAGCAATGTGGGTTGCTAATTCGTCGCTACAAGGATTATACGAGGAAGTTTTACATATTAAGTTAGTTGGTCTATCACTGCGTCACTGGATAAATGATGGACTCATGGCGGTGTTTTTCCTGCTAATTGGACTGGAAGTTAAACGCGAACTGTTTGTCGGCGCATTGAAGAAAAAAGAAACAGCGATGTTTCCTGCGATTGGTGCTGTGGGCGGAATGCTTGCGCCTGCCTTAATTTACGCATTTTTCAACCAAGGTGATGCCTTGGCGATTCAAGGTTGGGCGATTCCCGCCGCGACGGATATTGCATTTGCTTTGGGTATTATGGCGTTATTGGGCAACCGGGTACCAGCCAGCTTAAAAGTGTTTCTGTTAGCGCTGGCAATCATTGATGATTTAGGCGTCATTGTGATTATTGCACTGTTTTATAATAGTGATCTTTCAGCGCTGGCACTGTCTGTTGGTTTGGCAATGACGGCTATTCTGATTCTGATGAGCTATAAACGTGTGACCCATCTGGCTCCTTATCTGATCATCGGGGCAATTCTCTGGGTTGCGGTGTTGAAGTCAGGTGTTCATGCGACTTTGGCTGGTGTTGTGCTTGGTTTCTCGATCCCGCTCAAAGGAAAAGATGCGCATTCCTCTCCGTTAAAGCAACTGGAGCACTGGCTACATCCATATGTGTCCTTCATTATTTTACCTATCTTTGCGTTTGCCAATGCAGGGATTCCGATGGATGCGATTTCCAAAGAAGTATTGACTAATCCTGTGCCTGTTGGCGTTGCGCTAGGGCTCTTGCTCGGTAAACCGCTCGGCGTGTTTAGCTTCTGTTATGGCGCGCTGAAATTGGGGGTTGCCAAACTGCCGCGCGGGGTGCAACTCAAACAGATATTTGCAGTGTCTGTGCTGTGTGGTATCGGTTTTACCATGTCGATCTTCATCTCTTCGCTGGCATTCGGTGAAATTGCAGAATCACTAGATACTTATGCAAGGTTAGGGATCTTACTCGGGTCAACGGTTGCTGCAATCCTCGGATATATTTTATTGCGGCTTGCCTTGCCAGAGAAGAACACTGAAAAAGTCATCGTTTCGGATGAACATTAAGTGAAGAATCATCATGAAATACGAGGGCTTTGCCCTCGTATTTTTTGGGGAAGTTGTTCAGAGAAAATAATTGCAAGTCGTGTCCGATTTATGTTAGATTTCGCGACAATCTCGGAGTGAATAGCACTTTCTGGGGGATACGCGTAGTGAACATTCAGGCTGATTGTGTCATTACGTAGGGTAGGTATCAGCAAGTCCTTTTGTTGATAGACGGGATACTCTAGTCGTGGGAGCGGCATCAAAATGGGAAACCCAACATTGAAACCATATATATTATCTTCATTAATCAGCTTTGTTCTTCCTCAGTGCCCTGTCCAGCAGGACAGTAGCATTACTGAACCTTGATACCCAGCAATCGCTGATTTTCCACTTTATTTATTGTGTCTCTAAACACGTCTGTCGTATATATCCAATTGTCCAGATGATGTAGGAGGCCGGTTGCTATTACCCATCCTTATTATTGATATTTTTATTCCTTAACGATGGGCGTTTTTCCTGAGGAGGCGCAGATGAGTACTGCCTTTGAAGTCAATCAAAATATTTCACCTATTTTTTCATCACAAGTACCTGACGTAAAAGGCGTTTATGATTTAACACCGGATCAGGTCCTCTTAGATCAAGAGAAGTACGAATCTGAAGTTCGTTCCTATCCCCGGCGTTTGCCCATTGCGATCAAACAAGCTTATGGTCTTCTGGTTGAAGATACGCGCGGTCAGGTTTTTCTCGACTGTCTTGCCGGTGCCGGAACTTTGGTGCTTGGATATAATCATCCGGAAATCAATCAGGCATTAAAAGAGCAGTTAGATACCGGATTGCCTTATCAAACGCTGGATATGACCACACCAGCGAAAGATCATTTCATTAAGCAGGTTCGGGCATTTCTCCCTGAAGAGCTTGGCGCAAACTGTGCGATTCAGTTCTGTGGCCCTTCCGGTGCCGATGCCGTAGAAGCTGCGATTAAGCTCGCCAAACAAACGACAGGCCGTAATACCATGTTTGCGTTCCGTGGTGCGTACCATGGTATGACCAACGGGACGATGGGGATGATGGGTAATTTGAATACCAAAGCCCGTCGGACTGGTTTGATGTCTGATGTCCATTTCATGCCGTTTCCTTATCACATCCGCTGTCCGTTTGGTCTTGGTGGCGAAGAGGGTGCGCGTGCCGGTATTCGTTACATTGAGCGTCTATTGGGTGATGATGAAGCTGGCATCATGAAGCCGGCGGGAATCATTGTCGAACCCGTTCAAGGGGAAGGGGGTGTCGTTCCTGCGCCTGCATTCTGGCTTCGTGAACTTCGTCGTATTTGTGATGAGCACGGTATCCTACTGATTTTTGATGAAGTGCAGTGTGGTGTCGGTAAAACCGGCTACAACTTTGCATTTGAAGAAGCCGGTATTATTCCTGATATTCTCTGTTTGTCCAAAGCGATTGGCGGTGGCTTGCCAATGTCGCTGCTCGTCTTTAAAAAAGAAGTCGACACATGGCGTGCCGGTGAGCATACCGGGACATTCCGTGGTAACCAGTTGGCAATGGTCTCCGGCGCGAAAGCGCTTGAAATTATTCAGCGAGATAACTTAGTCGAACATGCCAATATTGCCGGCCAATATCTACGGATGGGGCTGGAGAAAATTCAAAGCCGTGTGAACTGTATTGCAGATGTTCGTGGTAAAGGATTGATGCTGGGCGTCGAAATCAAGGATCCGCAAGGCGGCCTGAATAAATTCGGTGAACCACAAGCCGATGGTGAGCTGACACTCAGAATTCAACGTGCGGCTTTAGAAAGAGGCCTGATGGTTGAAAAAGGCGGCCGTGAAGGCGCGGTGATCCGTTTCTTGCCACCGATTATTATTTCTTACGAACAAATTGATTTTGCACTGCGTGTATTAGAAGAAGCGATCTTAGTTGCCGGTGGTGGTGAGAAGTCACCTGAAGCATCCAGTCAGGTTGAATGGAAAAAGCATTTTATTCAGACTGGGGCTCAGGGAAGTGAGCAATTTGCCAAGGTCATGAATCATACCACAGCGGCAATGAAATCGATTTTTGAAGCGGTTCAGGCACCTTATTCTGGTGTGGATCCTGCTCAATTGGAGCAAGCGATTTATGCCGTCGACTTAGATCATAAAAATGCGCTGCTGACGGATGTGATTTCTGATACAGCAAAACGAGTTGGTGCTAACTCAATCATTGTTCAGCATCCGAACTGTATTGCACATTTGCATACACCACCGTTGTTAGCTTCTGTTGCAGCAGAGTCGATGATCGGTGCATTGAATCAGTCTATGGACTCTTGGGATCAGTCATCGGCGGCAACTTATGTTGAACAGTGTGTGACAGATTGGTTGTGTACCAAGTTCCGGTTAGGCGATTCATCTGACGGTGTCTTTACCAGTGGTGGTACGCAAAGTAATCAAATGGGCTTGCAACTGGCACGTGATTGGATTGCGGACAAGCTAAGCGGACACTCGATTCAGAAACTGGGTTTGCCTGATTATGCCGATAAATTACGGATTGTCTGTTCTGCGAATGCGCACTTCACTGTGCAAAAGGCAGCCTCTTGGATGGGATTGGGTGAGAAAGCGGTATTGACGGTTGACTCTCTGCCAAACGGGACAATGGATGCTGCTAAACTTGCGGGTGTAATTGAGCAAGCGAAGGCTGATGGTTTGATTCCGTTTGCAGTGGTTGGAACGGCCGGAACGACGGATCACGGTGCCATTGACGATTTAAGCATGATTGCAGATGTCGCTGAGCAACATGACTTATGGATGCACGTTGATAGTGCCTATGGCGGTGCGTTGATCCTGAGTCGTCATGCCGATCGTTTAAATGGTATTGAACGTGCCCGTTCGATTACGGTTGATTTTCATAAATTATTTTATCAAACAATTAGTTGTGGTGCATTTTTAGTCAATAATAAATCAGATTTTAAATATCTGTTGCACCATGCTGATTATCTGAACAGAGAACATGACACATTGCCGAATTTGGTTGATAAATCATTGTCAACGACTCGACGTTTTGATGCGTTAAAAGTCTACATGACTATGCAAAGTGTCGGACCGGTTGCGCTGGGAGAAATGTACGACCATTTAATCCAGCAGACACAGCAAGTCGCGCAATTGATTGATGATGCTCCGGGATGTGAATTGCTATCTCAGCCATCATTATCTACGGTTTTATTCCGTGCGGTGCATCCTGCGGCCACTGATCTCAATGCATTGAATCAGCAGGTGCGTCTTGAAGCGTTAACTCGCGGTGTCGCTGTACTTGGTGAAACGGTAGTGGACGGTCAAACCGCTTTGAAACTGACCATTTTGAACCCGTGTTTAGACATCAACGATTTCGAATCGTTAATGGAGAAGATCACACAGTTAACTCATGAATTAGTCGGATAATTAAGGTAATAGGACAATGTCAATTTTACAAATTGGAGCAGGAGGTGTTGGTTGGGTTGTTGCGCATAAGGCAGCTCAGAACAACGATATTTTAGGTGATATTACGATTGCATCTCGGACCATCGCAAAGTGCGAAAAGATTATTGAGTCGGTACGTCGTAAAGGAAACCTGAAAAACGCGCAAAAGAAGTTAGAAGCTCGTGAAGTGAACGCAGACGACATTGACGCGTTAGTTGCGTTGATTCATGAGGTTCAGCCTGATTTAGTGATCAATGTTGGCCCTCCATGGGTCAATATCCATATCATGGAAGCCTGTTATCGGGCGAAAGTGTCCTATTTGGATACGTCGGTTGCTGTTGATCTCTGCTCTGAAGGTCAGCAGGTGCCAGAAGCCTACGATTGGCAATGGGGATACCGTGACAAGTTCAAAGAAGCTGGTATCACCGGTATTCTCGGTGCTGGTTTTGACCCTGGTGTGGTCAGTATATTTGCAGCCTATGCCGTGAAACATCTTTTCGATGACATTGATAGTATTGACGTCATGGATGTTAATGCAGGCGATCACGGCAAGAAATTTGCGACGAATTTTGATCCTGAAACCAATATGTTAGAAATTCAGGGTGATTCATTTTACTGGGATGACAATGAGTGGAAGCAGGTCGGTTGCCATACGCGAATGCATGAGTTCGATTTTCCGGTAGTCGGTAAACATAAAGTTTACTCAATGGCTCACGATGAAGTGCGTTCCATGAAAGAATTCATTCCGGCAAAACGTATCGAATTTTGGATGGGATTTGGTGATCGTTATCTGAATTACTTTAATGTGATGCGTGATATCGGTTTATTAAGCCCTGATCCGGTGACTTTACCTGACGGCCGCGAAGTTCAGCCTCTGCATGTCCTCAAAGCATTATTACCGGATCCGACTTCTTTGGCTCCGGGGTATACCGGGAAAACCTGTATCGGGACTTGGGTTCAAGGGCAAAAAGACGGGAAAGCGCGCAGTGTTTTCTTATATAACATCGCGGACCATGAAGTCGCTTATCATGATGTTGAGCATCAGGCGATTTCTTATACGACAGGTGTGCCTGCCATTACAGCAGCGATTCAGTTCTTCCGTAAGCAATGGGCTGAGCCCGGTGTTTTCAATATGGAACAGTTGGATCCGGATCCGTTCCTCGAAACCATGCCAAGCATCGGTTTGGATTGGGATATGCAGGAACTCGATGTTGCTCAGCCAGACATCCAAATTCTGAAATAATTGATATGTCGTTCGTCGAACTGACGATAATGACACATATGAAACAGCCGTAGCATGGGATGCTATGGCTGTTTTTTAACCTATCCCGCACAGGATGGGGTCTCAATGAAATGCTGTGTGGTGTTATTGATGCCACGAAGCCATGATAAGAGATAAACGTCCACAGATGTGCAGGGTAAACATGATCAATCGGTAAATGAGTCATGCAAAAAAGTGAATTAAAAACACCTTATTTTATGATTGACGAATCTAAATTGATTCACAATCTTGAAATTGCCAAACAACTTAAAGATATTTCCGGTGTGAAATTAGTGCTTGCTCTCAAGTGTTTTTCCACATGGGGTGTGTTTGATATTATCAAACCGTATCTGGATGGTACGACAAGCTCAGGTCCTTATGAAGTCAGGCTGGGTCATGAAACATTTGGTGGTGAGACGCATGCTTATAGCGTTGGTTATAGTGAAGATGATGTCAAAGCAGTCGCAGATATCTGCGACAAAATGATTTTTAATTCGCAGTCTCAATTAGCAGCGTATCGTCATCTGGTTGAAGGAAAAGCATCGTTAGGACTGCGTTTGAATCCCGGTGTGAGTTATGCCGGTCAGGATTTAGCGAATCCGGCTCGGCAGTTCTCTCGGTTAGGCGTTCAGGCCGATCATCTTGATCCGAGCGTGTTTGAATCTATTGATGGTGTGATGTTCCACATGAACTGTGAGAATAAAGATGTTGATGCATTCATCCGTCTTTTAGATGCGATTTCAACACAGTTCGGTGCTCATCTGGATCAACTCGATTGGGTTAGCCTTGGTGGCGGCGTATTTTTTACCTGGCCGGGCTATGATGTTGAAAAACTCGGAATGGCTTTAAAAGCATTTGCTGAGAAACACAGTGTCCAGTTATATCTTGAGCCGGGAGAAGCGATTATCACGCGTACAACCGATCTGGTCGTGTCCGTGGTAGATATTGTTGAAAATGAGATTAAAACAGCGATTGTCGACTCTGCAACAGAAGCGCATCGCTTGGATACCTTGATCTACAATGAACCTGCGTCAGTGTACGAGAGCAACCCGAATGGCGACCATGAATATGTGATCGGGTCTTGCTCATGTTTGGCTGGCGACCAATTTTGTATCGCGAAATTCGATCAACCGCTTGAGATTGGCCAGAAACTCCATTTAATGGATAGTGCCGGGTATACCATGGTGAAGCTCAACTGGTTTAATGGGTTGCGGATGCCTTCAGTCTATTGTGAACGCCTCAATGGGGAAGTTCAAAAACTCAATGAATTTGACTACGCTGATTTTAAACGTTCACTATCTCAGTGGTCAGTGCAATAAATAAACCAGAAGAATAAAATATTCGATGGCATAAAAAATCCCCCAATGGTTGCATATCAATCATTGGGGGATTTTGGGTTTGATTGCCTGTTGTGGCATATCGCAAGGGGTTACAGTTTGAACATCATCAGTTTGTCATCTAATTGCTGAGACATATTGGCTAATCGCTCACTTTCTTTGGCAAGCGTTGTTGCTGATTCTGACATTTCCTGAGCCGAATCATTGATACCAGAAATGTTGCGGTTCATCTCTTCTGCAACAGCACTTTGTTCTTCAGCAGCCGTTGCAATTTGTGCTGACTTATCACTGATGTGCTGAATATGCGTGACAATCAATTTTAAGTCACTACCGGAACCTTCTGCACGCTGAACACTATTGTAAGCCAGCTCTTGACTCTTCTGCATGGCATCAGCAGTACTGACCGCCAATTGTTGCAGCCGATTAATGGTGCTTTGAATTTCTTCTGTAGACTGATTGGTACGACTGGCCAGATTACGGACTTCATCAGCAACGACTGCGAATCCACGTCCTTGTTCTCCCGCTCGGGCTGCTTCTATCGCGGCATTCAATGCCAGTAGGTTCGTTTGCTCGGAAATACCGCTAATCACAGAAGTCACTTCGCTGATTTCCATAACGCCTTCTTTGAGTTTATTGACCCGATCAGAAGCCACCTCCAGTTCTTGAGAGAGGGACTTGATACTTTCAACACTCGATGAGACGTCCTGATCACCCATTCCAGCTTCTTGACTTGCTTCTGCGGTGTCCTTGGCGGTTGATTCGGCGTGGTTGGCAACATCTGCGACGGTTGCACTCATCTCGTTCATTGCTGTTGCGATTTGGGTCAATTGATCTTTCTGGGAGCTAACGGCTTGACTGGTATCTTCAGCGGATGAGGCAATTCGATTCGCTGCTTCAGATAGCTGTTTGGCTGACTTGACTGATTCATATAAGGCAGTCCGAATCGAACTGATGGTCTCATTAATACGTTGGGCAAGAATACCGATTTCATCTTTGCCAATGATGGGAATCTCAACGGTCATATCACCATTAACAATATGATACATCGTATTTTTAATTGTCTCTAACGGAACGATAATGGCCCGAGAAATCACGATACCGAGTAAAACCATACCAGCAACAATAAGGAGTGTTGATAATCCCATTTTGATCAGTAATGAATTCATTTCATGATCAATATCAGAAACGAGCATTCCCGAGCCGATAATCCAACCCCAAGGCTCATAACTATTGAGATAGGAAAGCTTATCGGTTAACTTGCCATTGAGATCTTCAAAACGGTAAAGAACCATATCACCGCCTTTTTTCTGACCCGCTTCGACAAAGTCGAACCAGCGTTTATCTTCTGGGTTATTGGCTTGTCCCATCTGCTTACCATCCAACTCTGGTTTTATCGGGTGGGAGATGATATAGCGTGATTTATTTAACGTGAATAAATAATTATCCCCGTCAAAGCGAGTTGCGTTCAGTAATGTTTTTGCTTGTTTTTGTGCTTCTTCTTTAGGAAGGGTTTTATCAAGATAAGCTATTTGAGAAATGACGGACTCAATGACAGCAGAAAGGCGTTGTTTTTTTTCATTGAGTAAGTTCCTTTCTAATGTTTGATTGGCAATCACGAGTAATATAACAAAACCGACAATAGCGACTAAAACCAGGCAGGCTAGTTTTCGGCTGACTTTCATATTTCTTAGCATTGACATGACGTTTACCTCGAAGCACCCACAATAGATACTTTTGTATTATTATTCCAACAATCTTACCCACTATTATATTTTATAATGGTCCATACAACTATGTCCGCAATAATAAGCGGTTAATTTGCTGATTAGATCATAGAAATATGTAATTGACAATATTGTTTTTTGCGACTTAGGTTTTGTTTTGGGAATACAATGATAAGTGTTTTCATATGTTTATAGCGTTACAACACATTAATGCACTGAGGAACTATCAATCAGAACTTGGGTATCTTCACTCAGTGATTCCAGCTCACTAATAACATCATCGATGAGTAATGTCTCGGGTAAACGAAGGGAGATATGTGCCGTAAATAAACTGGAGTTGACACCGCAACTGTCAGAAATAAATATACGCTGGCAGTTCATGTCTAATACTCTGATTCGCTGACTATCAAGTAGGTGAGTGATTTCATTCACAATGCCTGCTCTATCATTCGCGTCTATACGCAAATTATATTCTTTTTTTCGTTCAGTATCGTGCGGCTCGCAATCGGTAATCATCGTCGACAAGTTTGGTTGTGACAGAAAAGCGTCTTTGATATACATAGCAGTCTCTTCTGGAGCGGATATTTTGATCAATGCGGCGACGCGGTTTTCTAAGTAGTTGATTTTACTTGTTATCCATTGCCCTCCATTTTCATGGGTAATTGCAGCGAGATGATGGATATCCGCTGGTGCAGCATCACCGATGAAGCTGACAATAAATAGGTGATTCATCCGGTTTCTCCTTACCAAGTTTACGGGCTGATACTATTATCTTAGGCTGAGGCGACGTGGTTAGCTGAAAGTTTTACAATTTTGTTAATTAGATCGGATCTTTCGCGCGAGGGAGATAGAATGAGTGGTTGAACGGCTATCAGTTTGAAATCAAAGCAAATGGGGCAGAGAATAAAAAGTTTTTTCCTATTGTGTATTGTATGATGTAAAGAAGTAAGTTTGTGGGCTAGGGAATAAGGGAAGCACCTCTTTCGTACCTAGGGGATTTGGATGGAATAAAAGGTTTTAGTTATGCTAAAAGTTGCGATGCTTAGTACCGGTGAAGAAGTACTCCATGGTGATATTCAGGATACGAATGCAACATGGTTGTCCAGCCTCTTTTTTGAACAAGGCTATCCACTGACGAAGCGTTCAACCGCTGGCGATAACCGTCAGATGTTGCG
This sequence comes from Vibrio gazogenes, assembly GCF_002196515.1. NCBI lineage: Bacteria > Pseudomonadati > Pseudomonadota > Gammaproteobacteria > Vibrionales > Vibrionaceae > Vibrio > Vibrio gazogenes. Next base: position 112,246 of record NZ_CP018835.1, read on the forward strand.
TGATGAAATACTGATGTTGGCTTTAAATTCAGACATTTTGATCGTCAATGGTGGTTTAGGACCAACCAGCGACGATTTGTCTGCTGAAGTTGCAGCAGAAGCCGCTGAGCAGCAGTTAGTGTTATTTCCAGACTGGCTTGACGTAATGAAAGCTCGTTTCGCTCAGCGTAATTTGGTCATGTCTGACAGTAATATTAAGCAAGCGATGTTGCCGGAACATGCAACGATTTTGGATAACCCCATTGGCACCGCTTGTGGATTTAAAGTGGAAATTCATGGTTGCCTTTGTTATTTCACTCCGGGTGTCCCGTCAGAGTTTCAAAAAATGATCAGTGAGCAAGTGTTGCCTGATTTAAAGCAACAGTTTTCTGATTCCTCTGATCTCGTTTGTCATCGTTTATACACACTGGGTTCATCCGAGTCTGTTTTAGAAGACTTACTCCATCAGGTTGAATTGCCAGATGAATATCTACTGGGATTTCGTGCTTACCTTCCTTTTATTGAAGTCAAATTGTTCGGGCCTTCGGGGCAGGACAATGAAATGTACCGTTTAATGGAAGAAATTTTTACCCATGTGTCCGAGTGGACCGTCAGCATTGATCAGCCGATGCTTGCCCAGCTTTCACAAGTGATGTACGACAGCGGGAAAACGCTGGCGATTGCTGAACAGTCAACACGCGGCTGGTTGGTGGATTGGCTGTTTAGTGATGATACGATCTTTGAACAATGTGGGAGTAGTTGGGTGTTGAGTCCGCAAGTCTCTGAGAAGATGTCTGCTCAAGATCAGGTTTCTGCCGTATTGGCACTCGCCAGTGCGACCAAAGAGAAAAGTGAGACGGAAATTGCGCTTGTGACAGGAGAGTTTCGCGAGGATGGTTTTACACTGGCGTTATCGGCCTCTGAAGGGGAGTGGGCACAGCAGCTAAAATTCAAACGAGATTATCGCGCCGATGAGCGAAAAATTTTGATCGGCACGATTGCCGCAGATATGTTATTGCGTTACTTATCTTCAAAACCAGTCTTTGGCAAGTATTCATCAACGTTATCAGAAAAACAGATTTATATTCCGGCAACATCCTTATAAATCAAATCATTAGGTTGAAGCGTGTCATTTTTCTCCGGTGTGTATACCCCCTCTAATCATATTAGTCATCACATTTGATAGGGGGTAATACTTTGAATTGCCACCTTATAATTTCAAAGAAAATCTGATTATTCTTTATGCGTAAATTGTCTAATGTTTAATCCGATGATTTCTTAAGTGTTTCCTTATTCCCTCAAAAATGGTTATACCCAAGAGTGTCCTATCCACGCTAAACTGAAATCTCGTAAAACGGAGACGGCAGGAGGCTGATCATGCAAAGTCATTCAAAGATTCTTGTTTGGTATAAAGTTGCAAGTCAACAAGTTGTTTTGGGGGAAGCATATCAGGATATGAGTGACAGACTGGTTTCGCTTTGGTTAGATACACCGACAGAAAGCGATTTGATGGGTGATTTGGGCTATTATATCTCACTGTTTGGTGATGATGGACGTAAGATTGCTGATAAAGCAATTTCAATGTTGACTGCTGATCAGCTATTGGGAAAAGCACAACGGCTCGCTGACGCAGGGAAGACTGAGGCACGGCTATAGCGACTAAAAATTAGCCATAGCCGTGTGATAAACATCAGATGAATGATGGTAATCGGCTAGGCTCTCTTCACTTTATGCTCGTAATGAACATCCTGAAGTTCTACCGATTGACTACTTGCCCGGCAAATACAAGGTAAGATCTCGTCAGACTGAGTATATGCGAGCGCAAACCCTACATATTCAACTTCCCCGGCAGATAGCTTACATCGACAGGCACCACAGTGCCCGTCTCTACAATTATATTCAATATTCAGCCCTGCATTCTCCATGGCCTCGAGTAATGTCTCGGAGCCATTGGATTCAATGGTAAGGGTCTGATTGATTTTGATGGTTGACATTATTACAGCTCAAAGCCTTCAAAGTCATCAAGGTTCACTTGGTTATCAATCTGGCCGACCAGATATGAGCTGATTTCGGCTTCCTGAGGGGCAACCTGAACATTGTCTGAAGATAACCAAGCATTAATCCAAGGGATCGGGTTATTGACAGCTTCCGGATAAGCCACGTCCAGCCCGACAGCTTGCATACGAATATTGGTTATATACTCGACATATTGACAGAGGATATCTTTGTTCAGACCAATCATTGAGCCATCTTTGAACAGATATTCCGCCCATTCTTTCTCTTGCTCAGCGGCAGTCTTAAACAAGTCGAAACATTCTTGCTTACACTCTTCTGCAATCTGAATGAACGAAAAGTCATCCTGACCATTGCGCAGGAGATTCAACATATGTTGTGTGCCGGTCAGGTGCAGCGCTTCATCACGAGCAATCAGCTTAATAATTTTGGCATTCCCTTCCATGAGCTCTCGCTCAGCAAAGGCAAAAGAGCAGGCAAAGCTGACGTAAAAACGAATCGCTTCAAGTGCGTTGACTGACATCAGACACAAATAGAGCTTTTTCTTTAACTCATGGAGGCTGACAACAACAGTCTGATGGTTGATCTCATGCTTGCCTTCACCATAACGGTGATAGTCGTTGGTCAGTTTGATCAATTCATCATAATAATGGGCAATATCACCGGCCCGTTTAATAATGTGTTCATTTTCAACAATATCATCGAAAACGGTAGCAGGATCATTGACGATATTACGAATAATATGTGTGTATGACCGAGAGTGAATGGTTTCAGAGAAAGACCAGGTCTCAATCCATGTCTCCAATTCAGGCAGTGACACTAAAGGAAGCAGTGCCACGTTTGGACTGCGCCCCTGAATAGAATCGAGCAGCGTCTGGTATTTCAGATTAGAGATGAAAATATGCTTTTCATGCTCGGGCAGATTGTTGTAGTTGATTCGATCTGTCGAGACATCGACTTCTTCGGGACGCCAGAAGAAAGAGAGCTGTTTCTCGATTAATTTTTCGAAGATCTCATATTTTTGTTGGTCATAACGTGCCACGTTTACAGGTTGACCAAGAAACATCGGTTCTTTGAGCTGGTTGTTCTTTTTTTGTGTAAAAGTGCTGTAAGCCATAGTTGCCTCAATCTGTTTCACCCTCTCGTTGAGAGAGGGTGTAAAACTGGTATATGTTGACAGAGAAAAGTTCTATCCGGTATACGCGTTAAATCTTACAAGCGCCACCGGCACAATCATCATCTTCAGTGATTGATGAAGTGACATCCTTCTGATCGTCTTTCGCGCCATCTCTTGTATTGTGATAATACAGGGTTTTTACACCGAATTTATAAGCAGTCAGTAGATCCTGAAGTAGTTGCTTCATTGGCACTCTGCCGCTTGCGTAACGCGTCGGATCATAGTTTGTATTTGCAGAAATCGATTGGTCGATAAATTTTTGCATGATACTTACAAGATGTAGATAGCCTTCATTTGAACCGATATCCCACAAGAGCTCGTAGTTAGATTTCAACTCAGTAAACTCAGGCACCACCTGTTTCAAAATACCGTCTTTCGATGCTTTCACTGAAATATAACCACGTGGTGGCTCAATCCCATTGGTTGCATTTGAAATCTGAGACGATGTTTCTGAAGGCATCAGCGCTGTCAGCGTTGAGTTTCTCAAACCATATTCCATGATATCGGCACGAAGCTGATCCCAATCATAATGCAATGGTTCAGCACAGAGTTGGTCGATGTCCTTTTTGTAGGTATCAACTGGCATCAGGCCTTTCGCATAGTTGGTTTCATTGAAAGCAGGGCAACGACCTTGCTCTTTTGCCAAATTCATCGATGCTTTGAGCAAATGATATTGCATGGCTTCAAAAGTACGGTGAGTGAGGTCATTGGCACTACCATCAGAATATTTGACGCCATGTTTTGCCAGATAATAGGCATAGTTGATCACGCCAACACCCAGCGTCCGGCGATTCATGGTTGCTTTACGCGCAGCAGGGAGTGGGTAATCTTGATAGTCAAGCAGCGCATCCAGTGCGCGGACAACAAGATCAGAGAGACCTTCAAAGTCATCTAAAGACTGAATCGCACCAAGGTTGAAGGCAGACAGCGTACACAGTGCTATTTCGCCTTCTTCATCTTCAACATTGTTCAATGGCTTGGTTGGTAATGCAATTTCAAGGCACAGATTCGATTGACGAACCGGGGCAACGCTGGCATCAAATGGACTATGAGTATTGCAGTGATCAACGTTTTGGATATAGATCCGTCCAGTGGAAGCTCGTTCTTGCATCAGCAGGGTAAAGAGTTCAACTGCTTTTACGGTTTCTCGCTTGATTGAAGCGTCATTTTCATACTGAGTATACAAACGCTCAAACTCTGCCTGATCTTGGAAGAAGGCATCGTAGAGCCCCGGTACATCCGAAGGGGAGAACAAAGAAAGATTGCCACCCTGAACCAGACGTGTATACATTAACTTGTTGAGCTGAACGCCGTAATCCATATGGCGGACTCGGTTTTCTTCAACACCACGGTTATTTTTAAGGACCAGCAGAGATTGTGCTTCGCGATGCCACAGAGGATAAAAGACTGTCGCAGCCCCCCCACGAACGCCACCTTGAGAGCAACACTTTACAGCGGTTTGGAAGTATTTATAGAAAGGGATACAACCGGTGTGAAATGCTTCTCCGCCACGGATTTCTGAACCCAGTGCACGAATACGACCAGCATTGATACCAATACCTGCACGTTGTGACACGTAACGGACGATAGAACTCGATGTTGCATTGATTGAGTCGAGGCTGTCACCACACTCAATCAAAACACAGGAGCTAAATTGGCGTGTCGGGGTACGGACACCGGACATAATCGGTGTTGGTAACGAGATCTGAAACTTCGACGTCGCATCGTAGAAACGTTTGACATAGCTCAGCCGTGTTTCCTGAGGGTATTTGGCAAACAAGCAGGCTGCGACCAGAATATACAGGAATTGGGCACTCTCATAGATCTGTCCTGTTACACGGTTTTGGACAAAATACTTACCTTCCAATTGTTTGACGGCAGCATAAGAGAAGTTTAGATCGCGGCGGTGATCGATATAGTTGCCCAGTTCGATCCACTCTTCCTGCGTATAATCTTCAATGAGATGGCGGTCATATTTGCCCATCTCAACCAGTTTTGTTACGTGATTAAATAATGTCGGCGGCTCATATTGACCGTATGCTTTTTTCCTCAGATGGAATACGGCAAGTCTGGCGGCAAGATATTGGTAATCTGGCGAATCTTCGGAGATTAAATCGGCGGCGGATTTAATCAGTGTCTCATGAATGTCGGAAGTGGTGATGCCGTCATAAAACTGGATATGGGCTCGGAGTTCAACTTGTGAAACCGATACATTTTGCAGCTCTTCTGCTGCCCATGCGATAACCCGATGGATCTTATCTAGATCGATTTGTTCTTTACGTCCATCGCGCTTTGTAACTGTGAGTTGTTGGTTCATTCTGCTTTATTTCCCTAACAAAACTGATAAGACCGACTATGAATTATTTGAGGTTTAGGGTCTTGCTTATCTGATATAAATAACATTATGCGTCAAACACAATATATAGGGTCTTCGTGCCTTGCGGATTACAAGATAGTGCTATTGCGGGTTTATTTCAAGTTTGTCATCAGGGGACATCTTGTGGATAACCAGCGCATGAAATTTTTTTGTTAGTAGCTGCTTACTGAGAACCTGTGTTTACAAGAGAATGGCAAAACAGGTGACATTTATTTGAGTGAAGTTCTACTAAAATGAAAAAAAAACAGCTTGATCTTTAGTGGTAAATGATCAGATCAAATCTCTGGTGTTAATTTCATCAATATGTATGAAAAACGTGCACCAGCAAGCCGATGCACAGACTTGATACAAGGTCCAAAAATGACCTTATTCGGGCAATATGGTATGCACAATATAATTGACATCGACTCGATGTCCGAGACGATATGTTTGGGTGAAGGGATTGTAGTGTAGCCCCGTGATCCCTCGTTCTTGCAGTGGGGTCTGATCAATCATCCGGAATAACTCTGAGGGACGGATAAATTTCTCATGGTCATGTGTGCCTTCCGGGACAATCTTCAGCAACTTTTCTGCACCGACAATCGCAAATAAATAGGATTTCAAATTACGGTTTAGGGTTGAAAAGAACACATGTCCGCCGGGCTTAACCAGTCGGGCACATGCCTGAATAATGGATTGAGGTTCAGGGACATGCTCGATCATTTCCATACATGTGACCACATCATAAGCGGCTGGATGACGTTGGGCGTGTTCTTCAATGGTTGTCTGGACATAATCAATTTTTAAATGACTCTCTAGTGCATGCAGCCGTGCAACTTCGAGTGGTTCTTTTCCCATGTCGAGGCCTGTGACCGTCGCACCTTCGCGTGCGATACTTTCAGTGAGAATACCACCACCGCATCCGACATCCAGAACGTGTTTACCGAATAGCCCATTGGCTTGTTGCAAGACATAATCTAGGCGAAGTGGGTTGATTTGATGCAGTGGTTTAAACTCTCCTTCCAGATCCCACCATCGGGAAGCCATGTCTTCAAACTTTTGAATTTCTCTCGGGTCCACATTCTGTGTCGTCATTTTCAGATCCGTTGTTGATATCTACATTGTCGCAATCGCGATGTACCGTTTTGCTCGTCGTATTATACAGAAATGCAATGTCCCCGAAAGTTTCAGTCTCTGAAACCCGCAATATTTACTATCTATTCATCTCATCAATTGATCCTGGTTCGCTAATATCCTGATGACGGTAGAAAGTGGATTGGCTTATACGTTGAAAAAATGCACTGATGAATCAATGACTCTTGAAGAAGTGAATAAAATATAGGCAGTTAATTCGCGACCGATGTAACAAGCTGAGAAAAGGAGAGTGAAAGTGATGCCGAAGTAGCAAAACCTGTGTTATATTTTCCGGTCTTATACGTATCGAATATACGATCAAACTATAGAGGGACAATGGCTCTATGAGCGATCTAGCTAAAGAGATCACGCCTGTCAGTATAGAAGATGAGCTGAGAGGCTCGTACCTTGACTATGCAATGTCGGTCATTGTAGGTCGGGCACTTCCTGATGCACGTGACGGACTTAAACCTGTGCACCGTCGGGTACTATACGCAATGAGCGTGTTGGGGAATGATTGGAATAAACCCTACAAAAAATCGGCCCGTGTTGTCGGCGATGTCATCGGTAAATATCACCCCCATGGTGATAGTGCCGTCTACGACACAATTGTACGGATGGCACAACCGTTTTCACTTCGTTATATGCTGGTCGATGGCCAGGGCAACTTTGGCTCAATTGATGGTGATTCTGCGGCAGCAATGCGTTATACCGAAGTTCGGATGGCAAAAATTTCCCATGAGCTGCTTGCCGATCTGGATAAAGAAACCGTCGATTATGTCTCAAACTACGATGATACCGAGCAAATTCCAGCCGTATTACCAACAAAAGTACCGAACTTGTTGGTCAATGGTGCTTCTGGAATTGCGGTTGGTATGGCGACCAACATTCCGCCCCATAACTTAGGGGAAGTTATCGATGGATGCCTTGCTTTCATCGACAATGAAGATATTACGATCGATGAATTGCTCGAATATATTCCGGGCCCGGACTTTCCAACTGCTGCCATGATTAGTGGACGGAAAGGTATCATTGATGCCTATAAAACGGGTCGGGGGAAAATTTATCTCCGCTCCAAAGCGGATATCGAAAGTGATAAGAATGGTCGTGAAACCATTGTTGTGACTGAAATTCCGTATCAGGTCAATAAAGCTCGTCTGATCGAGAAGATCGCGGAACTGGTCAAAGATAAAAAAGTCGAAGGTATCAGTGCACTGCGCGATGAGTCTGATAAAGACGGGATGCGTATTGTTATCGAATGTAAGCGTGATGCTGTCGGAGAAGTGGTACTGAACAATCTGTATTCACAGACTCAGTTGCAAACGACTTTCGGGATTAACATGGTTGCTCTCGATAATGGTCAGCCCAAACTGTTTAACTTGAAAGAACTGTTAAAGTGTTTTGTTAACCATCGCCGTGAAGTGGTCACCCGTCGTACGATTTTCGAATTACGTAAAGCTCGGGATCGTGCTCATATCCTTGAAGGTCTGGCTCTTGCACTGGCAAATATCGATGACATTATTGAGTTGATTCGTCGTGCACCGACACCAGCAGAAGCCAAAGCGGGTCTATTGGCGCGCGGCTGGTCTTTAGGGGATGTGGCAGCGATGCTGGAACGTGCGGGTGTAGACTCTGCACGACCTGACTGGCTGGAACCACAATATGGTATCCGTGATGGTCTGTATTTCCTGACAGAGCAACAGGCACAAGCGATTCTTGAGTTAAGACTGCACCGCCTGACCGGTCTTGAGCATGAAAAGATCCTCGATGAGTACAAGGGATTACTGGAAGAAATCGCTGAGTTAATGTTGATTCTTTCCAGCACTGAACGTCTCATGGAAGTTATTCGGGAAGAACTGGAAACGATCAGAAACGGTTTCGGTGATAATCGTCTGACAGAAATCACAGCTGCTTCACATGATATTGATATGGAAGAGCTGATCGCGCGTGAAGATGTCGTTGTTACTTTATCTCATGAAAGATATGTGAAGTATCAGTCTCTGAGTGATTATGAATCCCAGCGTCGTGGTGGTAAGGGCAAAAGTGCCACGAAGATGAAAGACGAAGATTATATTGAACGTCTGTTGGTGGCGAATACACACGATAATATTCTGTGTTTCTCGACGCGTGGTAAAACGTATCGTCTCAAAGTGTATCAGTTACCTCATGCGACTCGGACTGCGCGAGGGAAGCCAATCAATAATATTCTTCCGCTGGAAGAAAATGAACGGATCACGGCTATTCTTCGGGTTGCTGAATATGCTGCAGATAAATTTATCTTTATGGCAACCGGTGATGGGACGGTGAAGAAAACACCGCTTGATCAGTTTGCCAATGTTCGCTCTAACGGTCTGATTGCTGTGAACTTACGGGATGACGATTCATTGATTGGTGTCGATATTACGGATGGGAACAGTGAAATCATGTTGTTCTCTAAATTCGGTAAAGTTGTGCGCTTTAAAGAAGCAGAAGAAATCGCCGTCGTGGATGAAAATGGTCAACCAGTGCTGGATGAAAATGGCCAGCCGGAGATCAAATTCAAAGGCGTGAGACCAATGGGTCGTACTGCATCGGGTGTGCGAGGCATGAAACTGGCTGATGGTGATCAGGTGGTATCGTTAATTGTACCGAAGACCGATGGTGATGTACTCACAGTCACTGAAAATGGTTATGGTAAGCGCACCAGCCTGTCTGAATACCCAACGAAAGGCCGTGGGACTCAGGGGGTTGTTTCAATCAAAGTATCTGAGCGTAACGGTAGCGTCGTTGGTGCGGTGCAGGTTGATGAAGGTGATGAGTTTATGATGATCACCAATGCTGGAACATTGGTTCGAACCCGTGTCGGAGAAGTCAGTCAGGTTGGTCGTAATACTCAGGGCGTGACACTGATTCGGACTTCAGAGGACGAAAAAGTGGTCGGCCTACAGCGAATCGAAGAAGTGGAAGATGCTGATATCGATATTGATATCGAGTCTGAAGGTGCGCTAACAGGGGATGCTCCTGAGGTTTCGTCATCAGACGTGGCATCGCCTAATGAGGATGATCTCTCAGATGAGCAAAATCAGTCTGAAGATGATTAATTCTGACGAATATCAGCGATAACGCTTATAAAATCGAGATATTTGCCTAATGCCGGTCAGTTAAAAGCTGACCGGCATTTTTTATAAGAATCGTTTTGCGATTTTTTCTCACCATACCAGCCTGAATCGGGGTCTCTGGTTGGTGGGTATAAACCATTAAAAATTCACAGCAGACAAATCGCCCATTTTTTGCCCGATGGGTTGCTTGCTATGACATTTATCTGGGGTTGACAGCGTAATTGACAATGAAATTAACAACTTACTCAGTTGCTCTTAGCAGAAAAAAATAACATAAAATGTGATTCTTATTCCAATAATTGAATATTCATAGGACAATAAATGAGAAAATGATAAAATTTTTCTACTTGTTACCGATAATGGATAGATGCAGTGGACTCTCAAGTAACTCAGTTGAAGAAAGACTTCTACCAGCAGATTATGTCGCAGCACGCGTATGCATTTCCAAATACGTCTTCAACATTGTCACTTTTAACTGATGAAGAGCTGGAGCAGATTGAAAGAGTCTGGATCGAACTAATCATGTGGAAAAAAGCGCAGACGCATTAACAGGTAGCGGCTCATACATATAAGAAACCCGGTAAATCAACTGATTACCGGGTTTTTTATATTGAAAATTTGTAGTGATGTAATACATGTTGCTATTTATCAGGCAGGTCAGTGGTGTTTGATGCGTATGATTTGCAAGGATTACGCAGCAATATGGAATAATCTCTTTTTCTCTCGGACATCTAGTGGTATTTTCTATTTGTAATATTATAACGTCACCTCGTATTCGCGATGGCGACGTAAATGCAAAATATTTTGATTGTTATTGATATAAAAATATCTGAGTAAGAGAGTACTGATATGGCGGATGTCCGAGCCAGAGTGGATTTAAAAGTTGGAGCAAAAAGTGATATTGATGCTGAGATCCTCTCTTTTCACGGTTTGAATACAGAGAAAGAACACGTTGCTTTGATTTTTAAATCTGCAGACTTAAATCAAGAAATTCCTTTAGTGAGAATGCATTCAGAGTGTCTGACTGGTGATGTATTCCACTCATCAAGATGTGACTGTGGTGAACAACTAGAAGAAACTATCACGAAAATGGGAGAGTTGGGTGGAATCATTCTGTACCTTCGTCAGGAAGGGCGGGGGATTGGTTTGTATAATAAAATTGATGCCTATCGGCTTCAAAGTCAGGGGTTGAATACTTACGAAGCAAACCGAGAGCTTGGTTTTGATGATGATCTCAGAGAGTTTTCTGAAGCTGCGCAAATGCTGAAGGCTCTGAATATCACTAAAATTCGCTTAGTTACGAACAACCCCAAGAAAGTGAATGATTTGAAAACACATGGCATTGAAATTGTCGAGATTGTCCATACGGCTGCCCATATTAAAGCTGGTAATACCGACTATCTGAAAGCAAAAGTTAGTTATGGTAAGCATAAACTCTCACTGTAAGTGAAGCAATTTCACTGATTATTCATCCCATTATCTCATCGATGTTTTGACGTATTCTATATTGTGTCAATATGGCCTCTGCGTTCATCACAACAAGAACGAGTGGTTCTCAGACTAAGTTTGTGGTGAGTGATAGAGGCATTTTGAATAGACGATTTGTCGTTTAGTCGAGCCTTGTCAAAGCTATCTTGGAGTGTCATAGTTCACTGAAATTAGGTTTTATAAGGAAAAATATGTCTCTTCAATATCAAATAGTCCCCGTAACGGCTTTTGCTCAGAATTGTTCAATTGTTTGGTGTGATGAAACAATGAAGGGCATCGTGATTGACCCCGGTGGTGATGAAAAGCATCTTGCAGAAGTGATCCAGGGATTAGGTGTACAAGTTGTACATATCGTTCTAACGCATGGACATCTCGATCATGTCGGTGGCACGCAGGCTTTGCAACAATCGCTTGGCGATGTCGATATTATTGGCCCTCATCAAGCCGATCTGTTTTGGCTACAAGAGCTGGAAAATCAAAGTCAGATGTTTGGTTTTCCCCGGACGACATCATTTGCCCCCGATCAGTGGTTGAATGAAGGGGATTGGGTTGCTTTTGGCCATCAAACGCTTCAGGTTTATCATACGCCAGGTCATACTCCGGGTCATGTTTGTTTGTTTAGTGAGTCAGCAAAGGTTGCTTTTGTCGGTGACGTTTTGTTTCAGGGAAGTATCGGAAGAACTGACTTTCCTCAAGGTGACTTCGAGACACTCATTCGTTCGATCAAAACAAAGCTTTGGCCATTGGGCAATGATGTCACGTTTATTCCCGGCCATGGCCCACAATCAACATTTGGTCATGAACGAGCTTCAAATCCTTTTGTTGCGGATGAGATGCCTCTCTATTGATGAGATAACTCCGGCTCTGCTGCTGCAATATAGCGCCGGGCCATTCCAATCAGTTCATCGCCTTGAATGCCTAAATCACTCATGGGGATGAATATATCATATCCATGATAGTTTCTTTGATAGCTCATCCGGTTTGCCAGCATTGCCAGTAAGCCGGAATATAGTTGTCCATCTGCCGATTTATATAGACTCGGATCCAAAACAATATCTTCAAACTCAGAGAGTCGGATATGATGCTGTTTCATGCCCAAATAGAGTAACCCACGCTGAGACAACAATATGTCACTGATAATGCGAGGACAAATACTGTCAAGATAAGGTGTATAGGACTTCAGACGAATACCGACCCACGGGAGTGATTGGTGCCAGCCATCGATATTGTAGGTACATTGATTAATCTCTTGGATATTGTTCCACTTAACAACCCAACCACCGCGAAACGTATGTTGTTGGAAATGGGTTGCGGTCAGCGTATAGCGCACCTGACTTTTGCGGATCAACCAATAAAGCAGTACTGCGACACCGGAGAATAATGCAGTATAAACCAAAGCCAGAGAGAGTGTGTTGGCTGTCATGATGATAAGCAGGGCGACTGTAGCATACGCAATTATCATTAAACGTACAGATCGCTGCTGAAAATCAAATTCAAAATTTGAAAGATGAACCGTCTGCATATCTGTTCCACAATCATTTGGCACGATGTTTTTTCTTCAATCGATGATTCTCCAGAAGAAATAACGACTTGGGAGCTGACACTTGAAACTCCTGAACATAATATCGCCAAGTATTGAGAAGATACAGTGCTCTTGTCTCATCGTTGCTTTATCAGTGCTGATTTGTTTGCTTTTTAATCATTTTCAGCCTAAAAGCGGACTTTTCATGCCAAATCATTTCTGCTGTCTATAAATTAAGGAAAATTTTTGATATAAACCGCACTTTGTTTAATGAATACTGTCTCGGCAGTTGTAATGGAGAATATTCGATGAGACTTGCTCACAAGCGTAATGTGCAGAATAAACTGCAAAAGCGCATGAAAGCCTTTGCTGTAAAACCGACTTTAAAACAGTCTGAAACTAAGATGCAGACCCCTGTTTCTTCGGTTCAGCCAAAGGTAGCGAAAATCGTCAACGAAAATCTCACCCCGAAGCAGGCACAAGTGCTGGACATTGTGACTCAACATGTTGATGGCATTAATCCGAAAAGCATTGGACTAGAAGCTGGTCAGGAAGAAACAAAAGCGGCTAGCTGGGCAACAGGGGCACTGAAAAAACTTTTAGAAGATAATCTTGTTGAAAAAGTGCAACTGGCGGGGAATAAGGTGCTTTATAAACGCGCTTAAACTTGATTCGTGCTAAAAAGATCCAGTCGTGATGTCATTCCGCTGGATCTTTTAAGAAAGTAAGCCATTGCCTCTATCGTCAATTCGTTACTCGTGATTCAAGATACTACCAATTTCTAACATCGGTGCGACATCTATATTATCTGCTTTCATCATTGCTGAAAGGCGCTGGATCGAAGATAGCAGTAATGTCTGCTCCCACTCTTCCAACTGTTGAAACTGAGAAACAAAGTTGTCCTGCAAGGGCTGTGGTGCTTTATGCAACAGTTCCTGACCGAATTCCGTCAAATGAGCGTGAACTTTTCTTTTGTCTGTCACACTACGTACGCGGCGGACATAACCATTCCTTTCCAGACGATCAAGAATGGTCGTTGCTGTGGCCTGACTCATATTCGTATTACGAGAAAGTTCACGAATCGTGACTTCACCTAACTGTTCGATCGATCGCATCAGTATCAGTTGCGGTCCTGTGAGCCCTGCAATTTTGCTTAATTTTTTTGAATGGAGGTCAATAGCTCGGATGATCTGGCGTATAGCAACCAGTACTTCTTCATGTTTTTCCAAAATCAATATCCAGACTTTGAGTGATTACTAATATAAATAACGCGGACATTATCTTACTTGTTCACAGAAGAAAAGTATTGATGTCGTCGTTTTCTTTGCAATTTTTTCAGAAAAGAAGGTGACTGAAACGTACCTTACTGAGTTGTTCAGACAAAGGATGACATGAATGCCATTCGGTTGCAATGCAGTCGTATGCGAAACAGTAGCATAAGATTTTTACGATATTGTAATCTACATAAAATATTAGTGTACAAAACATTTTTGTTAGTAAAGTTTGTTAGCTGTGTTTTATTTTTGACCATAAAATTCTATTTTAGTTGTTTTTTGGTCTATTTTTTAACCATTTGATAGCGTTATTGATTTTTTTAAGATAAATTATTCTATGACCATTACGTATTTGTTTATGGCATATTTAGATGATTTTTAGCTGATTTTCCTAAGGATAGGCAATAATAATTTGAAGGCTAAATCATAAAGAGGGGAATTATGACCAAAGGTATTGATAAATATAGTATCGACAGTACAGATTACACTGTCGGTCAGGATAATGTGCAGAAATGGGGGTTTGATGTCCATAACCCCGTATTTGGTATTAGCGCGGGGTTAATCCTGTTGTTCCTTGTTGCAACGTTAGTCGCTGATCCTGAAACCGCAAAATCTGTTTTAGACGGTATCAAATGGAAAATCATCGGTAATTTTGACTGGCTCTTTATTTGGGCTGGTAATATTTTTGTGGTTTTCTGTTTGATTCTTGTGGTTTCACCATTCGGTAAGATTCGTTTGGGTGGACAATCAGCGACGGCTGATTACTCTTACGTCTCTTGGTTGGCGATGTTATTTGCTGCCGGTATGGGGATAGGCCTGATGTTCTGGAGTGTTGCTGAACCTGTGGCATATTATACTGGGTGGTATAATACGCCGTTAAATGTTGCAGCATATTCACCGGAGGCTGCAAAACTTGCGTTAGGAGCGACCATGTTCCACTGGGGACTACATCCGTGGGCTATTTATGGGGTTGTTGCTCTGTCTCTCGCATTTTTCTGCTATAACAAAGGGTTGCCGTTATCGATACGTTCAATCTTTTATCCGCTACTTGGGGATCGTGCTTGGGGATGGCCCGGGCATCTGGTTGATATCCTTGCCGTCGTTGCGACGTTATTCGGATTAGCGACGTCGTTAGGACTTGGTGCACAACAGGCAGCAAGTGGTATCCATCATGTCTTCGGTATCGAAGCTGGTATCGGGTTACAGGTCGTTGTCATTGTTGTTGTTACTATGTTAGCTGTTGTTTCAGTGGTTCGTGGTATTGATGGCGGTGTCAAAGTCATTTCGAATATCAACATGATCATCGCTTTCTTACTGTTGGTCGCGGTGGGTTTGATTGGTTATGCTGTTACGTTTGACTCGATTAAAACCACGTTACTTGCCTATATTGAAAATATTATTCCTTTAAGTAATCCTCATGGCCGTGAAGATGAAGCATGGTTCCAAGGCTGGACTGTATTCTACTGGGCTTGGTGGATCTCTTGGTCACCATTTGTCGGTATGTTTATTGCTCGGGTTTCAAAGGGTCGTACGGTGAGAGAATTTATCACAGCGGTACTTTTTGTTCCGACACTTGTGACTGTGGTTTGGATGTCTGTATTCGGTGGTATGGCGATTGATCAAGTGGTTCATCAAGCTGGTGAACTGGGCCATAAAGGAATTACTGAAGTTTCACTGGCGATGTTCCAGATGTTTGATGTCTTACCTTACGGCAAAATACTTTCTTTAATTGGTGTTGTATTAGTTTTGGTATTTTTCATTACTTCTTCTGACTCCGGTTCGTTGGTTATCGATAGTATTACCGCTGGTGGTAAGGTTGATGCTCCTGTGCCTCAGAGAATCTTCTGGGCTTCGATTGAGGGTGCGATTGCAATTGCATTGTTATGGATTGGTGGTACAGAAGCGATTCAGGCACTACAAGCGGGTGCGATTTCAACAGCCCTGCCATTCACATTTGTCCTGCTGATGATGTGTGTCAGTCTGGTTATGGGAATGAAAACCGAACGATTGGATTAATTGATCGGTTTGTTGAAACTGAAAAAAGCCGACATATGTCGGCTTTTTTTCTGTCTGGACAAAGGCTGATGATAACAATTGGTGACGTTGTCACATAATTCTGTTCGATGAACTGTCTGCATTTTCCGCCGAGAGTGAAACGTGGCTGAAGATGAGAATACAAGCAGTTTATTGAAAGATATTGTGAGGGTGTCCGACGTCCGAAATCGTACGTCGGATGCTGTTGTGCGGTGTATTTTTCAGTGAATGCTTTGCGGCTGACTTATATCCAAAAATCACTCACTGGACGAGCGCGATCATAATGATGGGCGATCTGTGCCTGAAGCAGTTCTGCCGTCGCGAGTGCATCAAGCAGTGCATCATGGAGCGGATAGAGTGGTAGTCCGTAGCGCTCCCTCGTATTTCCTAAGCGTACTGACGGTTTTTTCTTAAAACTGTTCATGAGATTGAGAATACCACCGGATTGTTGTGCCAAAATCCTTTCTTCAATATTCATTGTATCAACAACCGGAAACTCGATGCCTTCTTTAATTCTTTTTTTAAGTGCCTGATCGAGAAACTGCCGTTCTATCGGATAGTAATGGACGACAATGATTTTCCCCGCCATAAGATGGAGAATATCATCGAGGAACTCATTTAAATCAGGAGCGTCCATGATATCCGTATGCGTGATGCCATGAACAATGATGGATGATTCTTTTAAGGGACGACGAGGTTTCACCAGCCAGTGTTTACACTGACTCAGTTGGATTCGATCCAGCGTAAAAGGTACTGCTCCAATTGTTACGATTTCATCTTTAGCCGGATTCAGCCCTGTGGTTTCAAAATCAAGAGCCAGAAACTCGATTTCCTCAATCGGGGTATCTGCATCCGGTAGTAATTGTTGATAAAAATAGTTGAGAGACGGGTGCGTGACCCGTTTCTGCTTGAGTTGATATTTCTTCTGCCAGTCAATGCTGGGGGCTTTCAATAGTTTTTTTAGCATTTTATGATGCACGTGGTGAACTGTTAGCTTTATAACGATATTTCAAAAAGTTTTGCGCATTGCTCAAAATTTGAAATGCATCTTTCAGGTTACGTCGTTCAAAGTCTGAGAGATTTTCCGGCTCAATATTGTTGTCCGGCTCAATCCGGTTCTCAACATCGTAGGCTTGATGACGGATACGCACCATGGAAATAAATTCAAGCGCATCTCTGAGATTTTCACCGCCGCCTTTTGGCAGCAAACCTGATTCGATAATGTCATCTAATCGCTCAAATGAATTTTTCGCATGTGAGCCAATCGCAAGGGCATGAACCCGAATGACATCGGCTAGCGGTGCGGTTCCCCGTCGTTTTAGATTGATGGAGTTATTGTGGCGACCATCTTTTTCCATCACAAAGTTTTTGAAAAATCCTAGTGGTGGGGTACGGTTCAACGCATTTCGGGCTAAACAAGCGAGGAAACGCGGACTTCTTTGAGCGCGCCTGACGATAAACCGATTGAGTTGTTCTGCCCAGCGCGTTTGCCCATAGACGCCATCGAGATCGAAGAAAATTGATGCATTCAGTAGTGCCTTAGGATTCGGATCATCAATCCAATCGGAGAAGCAAACTTCCCATTCCTGACGGGTCATCCGCCAAATCGGATTCGTTGCCATAATCCCACCGGTACAATAGCTGTAACCGCAGAGAGCGAGCGCATCACAAACAAACTGAGAGAGTTTACTGAAGTAGTCATCGTGCTTATTGGCATCATAACGGTTGTCGAGAATAATTGCGTTATCCTGATCCGTGACTACGAGTTGTTCATCTCTTCCCATTGAACCCAGTGCCAGAAAACAGTAAGGGATGGGGGGCGGCCCGTATTCTGCTTCAGCCAACTCAATAATTCGTTGTTTAAAGCTTCGACCAATCACTGACATCGCAGTGCCAATCATATGGGCATTCGCATCTTCATTGACCAGACGAACAAAACTTTCTTTCACCTGCTCGGCAATCGTCACCAAATCATCGACACTGTTTTGATGGAATATGCTACTGACTAATAGCAGTGAGTTTTGTGACTGATAACGAACCAAATCGGTGGTTTCGAGAATGCCTAACGGTTGGTTCTCTTTCAAAATGGGTAGATGATGAATTTGATGACGCAACATCACCATCATGGCTTCATAAACGTAAGCATTATGATCGAGTGTTAACAGCTCGGTTGTCATTACTTCATGAATCGGACGCTGTGGAGAAATGGCATTTGCCAGTACTCGACTACAAAGATCTCTATCTGTAATGATACCTAATTGAGGTTTGTCATCATGGCAATCTGTTGTGGTTGGGTCGGTGTTCAATATCAGCAGGGCAGAGACATTTTCTTCAGCCATTTTTTGCGCTGTTTCATGGATCGACGTCTCCGGTGGAATCCAAATCGCTTCCCCTGTCAGCAGATTTTTAACTTTGGCGGTGGACAGGTCATTGGTTTCTACAGTACTGGAAACCGCATGACGCAGTCTGGTTTTATCATTGACCTCAACAAAGTCGGCAAAGATTTCGTAGTTATCGTACAGAGACTGGAACAGTGATTCTGGAATTCGATAGACCAATGTATCTTCAATCGCTGTGACAGGGAAAACGACTTTGTTGTTGGTCAGTAATCCCATTTGACCAAATAGATCGCCTTGTGAAAGACGATTGTAGAGTTCACCTTTGCGTCGATAGACTTCGACAGCGCCACTCCGGATCATGAACAGCTCCTGAATCGCACCGCCGTTTTGAATGATCGGCGTTCCTTTTCGAAAATAGGTGATCTCTATCTGTTGGATAATCTCTTCAAGGACGGCATCTTCAAACTCGTTGAATGGCGGGTATTGGGCAAAAAATTGTTTAATTTCCAATAATTCTGTATGCATGTAGGTTTCCCTATAACGAGCTTTTTTATCATCATAGCAGGAAGTGATGCATGGTTCGATGGAAGAGAATGAAATTGTTAAAAAAAGGTAAACTCAGTTAGGTAAAAAAGCCCAGCTGATGCCGGGCTGTATATCAAATTCAAGAACCTCAAATTTAAGAGTGATGTAATGAGGTTTTCTGTGTTTTCCAATGACTGAGCATGGTACTGATGAGTGGACTGATCAGCAATAGAATTGCCAGTGATGTGAATGTGAAAGTAATCGGTCTTTCCCCAGAGAAAATTGAGTTCACCATCACTGAGCATCAGCGTTATTTGGAACAAATCGATGGCTTTGAGGTTGTCGGTATTGCCACCAATAGGGTCGAGGCTGAGGTGCAACTGTCACTTCTTGCGCCGGATTTGATTCTTTTAGATGGCGGATGAAGCCGGAGAGCAGATCGGAACAAGCCGAACCAGTGCCAGACGCTATCTGGAATATCTGAACGGTACCGGAGAAGTGAGCTCTGATGTCAATTATGGGATGGTTGGTCGTCCTGAACGGTGTTATCAGCGTAAGAGATGATATAAGAAAGGTAATCATATGCAGTGAACCGTTGGCTCACTACATATATTTACAAGATGCAATGTAGATTTTAACTAGGGCAGAGCTGCGTTAAGAAATGGTCAATATGCTGTCCCACTTCTGCCGGTGTCGAAGCCCGTCTCATCTGTTCCATCGAAGGGAGCTGATTATTTTGGAAATATTCCGCTGAAACAAAGGCATCACTGGCACGATAGCGTAATGTATCCTGATCAGCGGATCCGTCACCCACAATAATAAACTTACCTGTCGTTTTATTCTGACTTTTCCATTGCTCGATGACCTGTACTTTCCCCTTCGAGGAAAGTAGCGGGGAAGGTCGTATACTGAGCACCCGATTTCCCAGCCAGATAAAACGGTTCGCAGTGAGTTGATCATATTGAATGCCCCATGCATCTAATAACGGGGCGATCCATTCCGTATAACCACCAGAGATAACATGGAGCTTGATACCTTTGTCGGTTAACGTACGGAATGTATCTTTCAATACGGGCTCCAAAGCATCTACCCGACTCGCAACATACTGATCGATTGTTTGCTTGGTGACGAACATTGCTGTTCTGAGCATGAACAGTTTCTCTTGCCAAGTGGCGCGTCCGGCAAATGCCCGAGGTGCGATTTCTGCCAGATACCGCATTGTTTCATCACCACCTTTTTTATGACTCAATGCGATTTTCAAGACTTCTACCGTACTCTCTTCCGGAAGTAACGTATTATCAAAATCAAAGATGACATTCATAGCTGCTTTAACTGCTCTCTGTAACTATATTTATCGTCTCTGGTCCAATGGGTGGCCGGTATCTTCAGATAATCGGCGATAGCCTGTTGAACGGAGTCGGCAAATTCTTGCGGTGATTGCTCCCGAGAGTAATGAAGCTTATCCAGATAAGTCATTTCAAAATGGATATAGGGCATCATGAGAATTGTCATAAAGCGGACATATCCCGGAGACATTATCGGGCTTGGAGACAACCCGAAAGGAAGCCTGACTTTTAAAGCGTTCGGGACGACGGGTTGGCCTCGGATCATAAATTCAGGACGAAACCGGAATAGCGCTTGTCCGTTATTGATCGTGGCTTCTGGGGTAATGTATAGCGCATGTTTTTCCGGCTCTTTATTCCACTCTTTGAAACTCTGCACTAACTGCCGCTGATTTCTGACGAGCCAATAGTTGGAATTCGAGCCTTTAAATAATATGTAGCCCACAAATTTGCCCAGAGGACTATCCGATTTATCAATCATCAGTGTCGCGTGCGGCATTGCCAGCCCCGGGATATGATCAAAAATGCTGACATGAGGGCATGCAACAACACTCCCAGCAGTATATTTACCCACAGCTTCGGGGGTCATATTACAACGAACTTGTATGCCTAACAGCCGGATGAAGATCCGATATACCGACTTTCTTTTTGCATAAGGAAATATCGGAAACACCAGTCCGTAAACACCAATCAGCAACAGCCGAAACAGCAATAATAATAATCCAAATGGTATATATAACGCTGTCAGTACTGAAAAGTGATTCCATAGCTTTACATCACATAATGCCGAGATAGGGACATCCCGGCATAATGTGGATTGATCAATATTTTGCATGTACTGTTTCCCGTGTTTCTTGTTTCTGAATGTACTGATACAGTTTCTGAGCAGTACTTTCGTTTTTGTCTCTGACCCTGAAGAAGTTATCTCGGTCATAGTCAATCTTGAGGTGATCACCGAATGGGGTGGAAACAACTCGGCACTGTTCACGGTCAAGGTTGAGGTATTTCAGATTCATCTGAATTGCACGGGTGTGTTTAATGTTTGTGAGTGTGTAAACGGACGTGAATCCCAGTACGTCAAAGGCCCAGCATAATGCTGTGTGTCCTGCTAAATATGTCCAGGGCGTTCCCCAGTATTTTGGTAAATAACGCATCCCGAAGTTAATACCAAATTGTTTCTCTTCAAATCCTGCATACCCCATGAAAGGGGCATTTACGCCTTGAGAAACGACCCAGCGAGCCCATCCTTTTTGTTCCTGATTTTGCCTAAATCCTTCAACTTCACCTTTGATGATATCGATTGTTCTTGCCTGCCCAGAAGAAATAAACTTCATATTTTCTTCATCGGAAGCCAATGTCGCATACCCTTGAATATCATCATCATTCCACTTACGAAGTGTGATGCCGTACTTGCTACATATTACATTATTCATCATATCTACCTACCGCCAAACGTCAGTTGTTCAATTGTTTATTATTGCCACATTGTCCAATGTGATGTTTCTACATCTCGTTCTAATACGTTGTATTTTCCGTCCTTCTGTGAGTTCATATGACTGAGAACAGATGGAAAAGTTATGAACACTGGGTGAGGAGCTGAACTCAACTCTCTTCATCTTATGTATTTTTTTAAACATATTTATTACATCATTATTATTGATATATATACTTTATCTCCTCCGACCAGTGATCAATTGCATATAAAAACTTAAAAGTGACGGAAAATTTTCTTGAGTGAATAGTACTTCGTTAAAATATTCCTCTTTTGAATCATCATTATGAATTTAAGTTATTTGCTCTTTGTTTTAATGTAAATAGTTGCTTATCGTCATAATTATCAGAAGAGGGAGTCGTGGTCTTGATACAGCTAGTCAATCGCTAGGAGGGGTGAGGCATAGTGGATAAAGTGTAAAATAAAATAAAATCATCTAAAAAAACAAAAAATATGCACTTCAGTCTCTAATGTGAGAAAATTTTCTTAATTTTTCTTTTGTGAGACTCGCTAGTTTGGAACAGAGTTATATAAGAATGTTAGCGTTTTCATTGTAAGAAAGTTGGATATATATGATGATTAATCGTTTTAAATTAGGAAAAAATCTGGGTATCGTGTTTTTCGAACAATCTTTCATTTATAGACATGGATATCATCAATATGATTGACAATATTAGTCAAATCCAATAAGCAGTGCTATTTATCAGTATGATATACTTTAAAGAAGGTCATTATTGCATTGATAATCGTAACTGCAATCACAACCCGCCATTTTATGACCAACAGTGATTTTGATTTGAGCATGTGATGTTATAAGGATAGCTGTATTCAGGAGGAAGATATGACTCAAACGTTAGTGATCGTCGATGTTCAAAATGATTTTTCACCATCTGGTGCGTTGCCTGTGCCTGATGGAGATTGTGTCGTTACAGTAATCAATCGGTTAATGTCTTGTTTTAAGCATGTTGTCGCAACGCAAGACTGGCATCCCGCAGGACACGGGAGTTTCGCGTCCGTACACCATATGTCTCCTGGTGAGATGATTGAGCTGAATGGCATTGAGCAGATTCTATGGCCCGATCATTGTATTCAATCATCTTGGGGAGCTGAATTTATTCCCGGACTCGCACAGAA
This sequence comes from Vibrio gazogenes, assembly GCF_002196515.1. NCBI lineage: Bacteria > Pseudomonadati > Pseudomonadota > Gammaproteobacteria > Vibrionales > Vibrionaceae > Vibrio > Vibrio gazogenes. The sequence continues at coordinate 135,154 of NZ_CP018835.1, forward strand.
CAATATTGAATATATTGTCTATAAAGGCAGTCATCCTGAGATTGATAGTTACAGTGGATTCTTTGACAATGGAAAACTGCAATCAACCGGACTTTTGGATTATTTGAAAGAAATCGGTTCGGATGAATTGTATATTGTCGGGCTTGCGACAGACTACTGTGTGCTATATACAGCGCTTGACGCGGTTGAACTTGGTTTTAAAACTTATGTTGTCCAGGATGCTTGTCGTGCTGTGAACCTCAATTCTGACGATGAAAAGAAAGCGTTGGATAGAATGGCTCAAGCGGGCTGTCGGATTATACAGTCAAAAGATGTACTGAACGAGTGATGTATATCAATCATGGTATTCATCAATGATTGTGCCCAGCAGGCCGATCATGCTGTGATGGTAGAAGATGAGTATGGTAAGTGCATCACAATGAAAAGAGCCAGTAACAAGACTGACCCATCCATGGTTTTACTTTCGACGGTATAGCCTTTCAGGCCTGCCAACCCGACCGTGTTGGATTATCGCTTCAAGGAAGCTGGAGGATGTGCAATATTCCAGATATCGACGAGCGGTTGTTTTACTGATACCAACCAGTTTACCCAGAGATTCCGCAGTGTGTGTCACATCCTTTTCTTGATAAATGACCTTAATCTTATCTAGGGTTAGTTCATCAATCCCTTTGGGGAGATTATCTTGATGGTATTGTGCTTTTGATTGGAAGTTGAGTAATTCATCGACATGCCTTTGATTGAAGTTATCTGCGGCTCTCAGAGAATTGTTATACTTTAAATAGCGTTCAAGTGAATCCTGTAATCGGTCGTAGGCAATCGGTTTGAGCAGATAGTCAAATACACCACAGCGAACTGCTTCACGGACGGTTTCCATATCTGAGGCTGCGGTGACAAAAATCACATCCGGTGTGTTTCCACCGGAAATCATCTCTTTCAGTAAATCCAGACCACATCCATCGGGAAGAAAGTTATCTAATATAATTAATTGTGGTTTTAAAAAGCGGAGCATATTCCGCGCTTCAGCCAGAGAGCGGGCAACACCAACCGGACGAAACCTAGGCATTTGATTCAGGTAGTAAGTGTGAAAATCAGAGATACTGACTTCATCTTCAACAATCAATACATCAAATACATCCATTATTATGTACTCACGTTAGGGATGAAAATAGAAAAAATGGTACCTTGGGGGTCTGCATGATCAATCAATATTGTGCCATTGGCCTGAGTGACCAGACGATGGACCAGATATAAACCGATACCATGTCCCGGTTGTTCCTTGCTACTGACGCCTTTGGTAAAAAGTGAATCAGAAATTGCTTCGGGGATACCGATACCATTGTCCGCTACCTCAATGACGAGCTCGTCTGAGGCATCGGTTAAAAGCAGTGTGATCGTTTTATTACTGCTATCGCTTTTTAAAGTAGCTTCAAAGGCATTGTCAAGTAGATTCCCCAAAATTGCGGCCAGTTCGTCGGATGACATACATTGTGGTTCTTTTTTCACCTGACAGAGTGGATCAAAATCCAGCTGTAAGCCGAGTTCTTTTGCGCGGCTATATTTGCCCAGAAGGAGTCCGGCAATAATACGCGAGCAAAAAGTTTGGGTAATATAATCGATCAACTGTTGTTGATTCTGGGTTTCTTTCTGAATCGCCTGAATGGCTTCATCATAAGCGCCAATTTGTACTAATCCTCCGATAGTGGATAACCGATTGGTGTATTCATGACTGAGGACCCGAAGGTTCTCCGTATGCTGGCGAATTTGTGAAATTTGTGATGTCAGGGTATTGATATCATCCCGCCTACGGAAACTCACAACCCAGCCAACATGTTTTTCGTGATCCCAAATGTTGACTCGGTTGGCAACCAGTGTTTCACCGTTGCAGGTGATCAGTTCATCTTGTTGGTCACTGATATCAACCTGACCATGTGGGTCGCTCCCCATAAAAAATGAAGCGGGGGTGACGAATTCAGTAATCGATCTGCCGAGTAAATACTTGGGCGGATGCGCGATACCCAATGTCTTGAGTGCACGGTTATTGACCGATAAAATCTTACCTTGGGTGCTGACAGCGATAATGCCTTCATAAACACTTTGTAAGATTGAACTGTGTAAGCGCAGAGAGAGCGCAATTTCTTCCGGCTCCATCTCGAACATTTGTCGTTTGATATGTTTGGTAAATAACCAAGCACCGAGCATGGATAAGATCAACAGGGCAAAAACAGCATAAAAAAGCGGATAGGAATATAACGCCATCCAGTCACTGATACTATTCATCAAGTAACCGACGGAGACGACACCGATAATCTCATTGTGTTGATTAATAACGGCGGACTTTCCACGGATTGCAAAGCCTAAGCTTCCTTTCCTTAACGATGAATAATATTCCCCGTATTTTAACGCTCGAACATTATCCCCCCCTTGCATGGGAAAGCCGACTTTATCTGACTCAGGGTGTGCCAGCCGAATCCCTTCTTTATTGCCGACCACAATGAAGTCAGCGTCAGAGATGGCTTGTAATTCATGGACGGTATGCTGAATCGCTTCAATATTGTGTTGTTCGATGTTGTGAATTAATACTTTATTATGTGCAATCTCTCGGGCTTGAATGACCGCTTTGGTTCTAAATTGATGTTCGAGACTTTTACTGAGCGTAAGATGAAAAAAGACCGTGACCAGTATTAACTGGATTGAAATAACCAAGATGAGCAGAAGGGCAACCCGGCGTTGGAATGATAGCTTCTGACATATCTGTGTATGAGCGGCTTGAAAGATCGTTTTGAGCATAACGGTAGATTAAGGCTAATTGTTATCCGTGATTATATCGACTCTATGGATAAATAGAATTGACATGTGTGGTTCAAAATCCATTTTTAGACGTTGAATAACCTGTATTTTTATCGCCATGCGCGCGATATCACAATTGTTAAATATCAATATGATTTTAGGTGCGGGGAGGTCTGGGCAGAGCGCGTCGGATGACGCGCTCCAAGGGAAGAAAAATTACATAAATATCCCGAATACAACACTGGCGATGATGAGAACAATTCCGCCACCAAGACGTGAAGAGATTTGGGCGTAGGAGAGTAGGTTCATTCGGTTAGACGCAGCTAATACTTCAAGGTCACCGGAACCGCCTCGGTTTGCCATACATAGACCCGCCGTGATTGAAGATTCAACCGGATAAAAGCCCATCATCCAACCTCCGAGTGCAGAGCCAAAAATTGCACCGGTTACAATGAGTGTCGCAATAATAACATTGGTGAATGTTAATGCATTGACCACTTCACCCAGATCGGTGTAAGCAATACCGACACCGACCATCAAAACCCAAAGCAACTGTTTAGAGAAGAAAGAAGAAAGACGTTTTGCACCTTCTTTGATTTCATCCGAGCAAAGACCGGCACCGTTGATGAGTGCAACAATGATGACCATATAAGCAAATGTATGAATTTTGATATCACCAAACCCTGGGAGAATGTGTTTGGAAAGTGAGACTGAGAATGTATAAACACAGGCAGCAAGCATCAGGCCAATGGCTATTTCACGAGGTGTAATCGTGATTTTTTTGGTTTCTTCGTTCACATTGAAATTTGATTTACGTATGAGTTCTCCGTTGCCGGTTAGTGACGGGATTTTATCGCCTAAACCGTTCAGAATCGCAGCCGCAACAATTGCAACGATATTGGCAATCGTAAGAATTGCAATAGCAACTGAATAATACTGTTCTTTTGAACCACCCGTTACTGACTCGTAAATTTCAGACAGGGGAATTGCACCTGCGCCATTACCACCCCCCATAATCGGGAGTACATACAGCATCATAATTCGGTCCACCGGAATACCGAAAATCATACCCCCTAAGATACCGAGAATCGATGCTCCGGCTACTGCTGCGAGAATGGTTGGAATATAGCCAACTAATGAACGCAACAGGAGTTTTCTATTGACTGCCAGAATTGAACCGGTAATCAGTACCGCAATAAATAGGTCAAGGAAGTCCGTTTTTTTCATGACATCGGTGACAGCGGTAATTTCTCTTTGGGTCAACAATCCAGTATGGACGAACCATGCCGCGACAAGAAAAATCATCACTGGTGCGCCACCAATATATTTATTAAATATCGGCAAACGTTTACCGAATTCACCAAATATTGCTCCGACAACAAACATAAAGCAGAAGCCGCCAACAATATTATTAGGAAGCGTATCTGTAATATGCGCAGTCAGAACCACAAGAAAGAGTAGGGCAAAAAGATGGAATGGTATGCCGAATATTTTTATTTGTGACAACAACGAGTGAGATCCCTGAGCGTCACTTGTTATCCGTAACGTTTTTTCATTCATAATCAATTTCCGTAGGTTGATGTTCAATTTAACAATTTAGATAAAAAATTGATCCATAATTGTGAAAAAGTTCATTGAATGAAGTGACGTTAAAAACGTCAATGGCGTTAATGATTTTTATTGTGTTTTACAAGTTAAAAACAATGAGATAGTGGGGTTTAGTTCATTAAAATCATAAAGAGTTTTTAAGCTCGCATATAAAGTGATTCATATCATTATTTTATGGGTACAAACACCGCAAACTATGTCGTGACAAATTGATTTATAGAGGCAGTACGGCATGTTAGACGAGGTGTTTTTTTCTCGAGTCCCAATTACGAATCGCCATAAAATGGGTAAAATTCAGACCTTTTTATCGCGTAACGGGTTGGATATTGATGATGATGTAGAATATTTCGTTATCGGTAAACATGTATCTGGGCAGATATTGGCATGTGGTGGTATTGCCGGAAAAGTTTTAAAGTCTGTTGCGATTGATAAAACACATCGAGGCAGTGGGTTATCACTGACACTCATGACTGAATTGACTAACTTCGCTTATGAGTTAGGACGCTACAATTTATTTTTATTTACCAAACCTCAAAACTTTAACTTATTTCGCCAGTCTGGTTTTTTCCAGCTTGCGCAAGTCGATGATGCCATGATTCTCATGGAAAATAGCCCTAACCGTTTTCAATCCTATTGTCAGCAACTCAAATTGATGAAAGTTGCAGGCGACCGTATTGGTAGCATGATTATGAATGCGAATCCATTCACGCTGGGGCATCAATATTTAGTTGAAAAAGCCTGTGCGGAGTGTGATTGGGTTCATCTGTTTGTCGTTCGTGAAGAAGGTAAGGATTTTTCTTATCTTGAACGATTGAATATGATTCGGGCCGGCACACAACATCTGAAAAATGTAACTGTTCACCCAGGCTCGGATTACATGATTTCCAGAGCCACATTCCCGACTTATTTCATCAAAGATCAGAAGAAAATCAATCATTGCCATGCAGCATTGGATTTACAACTGTTTCGTGACGGCATCGTACCGGCTTTAGGAATCACCCATCGATATGTTGGTACAGAGCCGCTGTGTCCGGTTACCAATCATTATAACGAGTCGATGCATTACTGGCTGGCCTCGGCAGCTTCTCGACCCAATAAAATTGACATTATAGAAGTACCAAGAAAGGCCATTGGTGGTGAGCCTGTCTCAGCCTCCAGAGTTCGGCGGTTATTATCTCAGCAACACTATGATCAAGTTGCGAAACTGGTACCGAAAACGACCTATCAAATCCTATTGAGCGATGATGTTCAGAGCAATCGACTAAAATCGGTTGCGGCCTGAACATCATCCTATATAAAAATTTAAAATCAGAAAGGCCAATCCCATGGAAATTAAACAACCAGCGTTTGCAGGAACTCTGGAGTCCAGTGATCTTCAGGTTCGAATCTCCCCCAATAGTGACGGAGGTATCATCATTTATCTCGATAGTACGGTTCAGCAACAGTTCGGAGAAGCCATCAAACAGGTGGTACTCGATGCTTTACAGCAACTGAAAGTGACCAATGCTATTTTAACGATTGAAGATAAAGGGGCTTTGGATTGTGTGATTCAGGCTCGGGTACAGGCTGCAGTGATGCGTGCTTGTGATGTCGAACAGATTGATTGGAGTCTATTATCATGAGTCAATTACGCAGAAGCATGTTATTTGTACCAGGTGCGAATGCCGCCATGCTGAGTAATACGTTTATCTACAAGCCTGATGCGATTATGTTCGATCTTGAAGATTCTGTTTCACTACGGGAAAAAGATACTGCGCGCATGCTGGTGTATCGTGCATTACAACATCCTTTATATCAGGATATCGAAACCGTTGTCCGGGTGAATCCGATCGACTCCAAATTTGGTATCAACGATTTAAATGCTGTCGTCAGAGGTGGTGCGGATGTCGTACGTCTTCCGAAAACTGATACAGCGCATGATGTGACGTTGATGGCGAACCAAATTGAAGAAATTGAGAAAGCTTGTGGCCGTGCTGTCGGTAGTACCAAATTGTTGGCCGCGATTGAAAGTGCCCAAGGCATCAACAATGCGGTTGAGATCGCACATAGTTCCCCTCGATTGATCGGGATTGCGCTGGGAGCGGAAGATTATGTTCGTGACTTGCGTACCAACCGCTCACCAGAGGGAACCGAGCTGCTGTTTGCCCGATGTAGTATTCTTCAGGCTGCACGAGCTGTGGGGATTATGGCATTTGATACGGTCTATTCGGATGCGAATAATGAAGCTGGATTCCTTCGCGAGGCAGAACACATCAAACAACTTGGATTTGATGGCAAGTCACTAATTAACCCACGCCAAATCGATCTACTCCACAATGTCTATGCACCGACCCAGAAAGAGGTCGATTATGCTTATGCCGTTATTGAAGCGGCTGAAGAAGCAGAGCAGCAAGGGCTAGGTGTTGTATCTCTCAACGGGAAAATGGTCGATAGCCCAATCATTGAACGTGCACGCTGGACATTGCAACGTGCTGAATCCGGTATCAAACAATAGAAGGCAGTGTGTTATGAGTGTCAGTACGTTAAATAATCCAATTTCGCTTGATGAACTGGAAATCCATTCATTAACGCCTTATACAAGAGCCAACGCAATCACACCGCATCTGGCTGAAGAACGATTTAAAAAGGGAAGAAAACTCAAAGGTTCACTTGAACAGGCAATTAAAGAGTTAGGTTTGGCTGATGGTATGACGATTTCTTTCCATCATGCATTTCGTGGCGGTGATAAAATTATTAATTCCGTAATGGATGTGATTGCCAAAATGGGATTCAAAGACTTAACTTTAGCTTCCAGTTCTCTGACATCGATTCATGCGCCATTAATTGAACATATTCGTAATGGTGTTGTGCGTAAAATTTATACCTCTGGATTACGGGGTGAGCTTGCTGAAGAAATTTCCCGAGGATTGCTGAAAGAACCTGTTCATATTCATTCGCATGGCGGACGGGTTCACTTAGTTCAAAGTGGTGAAATTCATATCGATTTCGCATTTATAGGTGTTCCTTGTAGTGATGAATTTGGCAATGCAAACGGTATTCAAGGCAAGTCACGTTGTGGTTCTTTAGGTTATGCGCAGGTTGATGCGCAATATGCAGACCGTGTTGTTATTTTGACAGAATCAATGGTTGATTATCCGAACTCACCTGCCTCAATTCGTCAGGACTGCGTTGATGCCGTGATACAGGTTGAGGAAGTTGGCGACCCAGATAAAATCGGGGGCGATGCAACGCGAATGACCTCCAATCCGCGTGAGTTGCTGATTGCGAAACATGCGGCTGAGGTTATCGAACACTCTGGTTATTTTAAGCCGGGGTTCTCTTTGCAAACAGGCTCTGGTGGTGCATCTCTTGCGGTGACGCGTTTCCTGAAAGATAAAATGATCAAGCAAAATATTGTGGCATCTTTCGGGCTCGGCGGCATTACTGCCACGATGGTTGATTTACATGAGCAGGGTTTGATTGAAACATTATTGGATGTCCAGTGTTTTGATTCTGTTGCCGCTGACTCTCTATCCCGTAATCCAAACCATCATGAAATTTCAGCCAATGAATACGCTAACCCTTCCTCAAAAGGTGCCGTGGTTGATCGGCTGGATGTGGTCATTCTCAGCGCTTTAGAAATTGATATGCAATTTAATGTCAATGTGATTACCGGCTCAGATGGGGTGATTCGTGGCGCCTCTGGTGGTCATTGTGATACGGCGGCTGCTGCGAATTTAACGGTTGTTGTTGCGCCATTAGTTCGGGGACGGATTCCAACGGTTGTTGAGCGGGTCACGAATGTGGTGACACCGGGAGCATCGGTTGATGTGTTAGTCACTGATCATGGTATTGCTGTAAACCCAAGACGTGAAGATCTGATTGAACGACTGAACGCACTTTCAATTCCGGTTTATTCTATCGATGCATTGCAGGCCCGAGCTGAATTAATTACGGGTAAGCCTGAGCCTATTCAATTTACTGACAGAACAATTGCCTTTGTGCGGTATCGGGATGGTTCTGTCATTGATGTGATTAAGGAGGTGACTCAATGACACATATAACAGAAGAAACACCCGTTAATTTGTGTGAGCTACTTGCGTGTAAAGAACAGCGGGCAAAAACTCAGTTGTCATGGTTGAAAACTTACGGGGTGCCTTTGGTTTCATTTAGCATCAATATGCCGGGGCCCGTCAAATTGAACCCGATGAGTGAACATATTTTTGCTCAGGGATTAGCGGCACTGGAAGCCGCTTGCCATGAGCAGGGGTGGACACTCATCGCACAGCAAATCCATCATGAAAAAACGGGGCCAGAAGGCATATTTGCAGTGCAAGGCGTGAGTGCATCCATTCTTAAAAAACAGATGATGCACATCGAGAAAACGCATCCGGTTGGACGATTGATGGACTTAGACGTGATTGATAAGCAGGGTAAAAGTATTAGCCGTAAAGCTTATCAGATAGGACGAAGAAAGTGCTTGGTCTGTCAGGAAGATGCTGTTGTCTGTGCTCGCTCCCGTCGGCATCCGCTTCAGGAGCTCTTGACGAAGATAGAGGAAATGACTCATGCGGACGAGTGCTGTCATTGATTTTCAGTTTGACAGACCACAGCAGTGTCTAGATGCTGAAAGTGTCGATGTGTTACATTGTCACATTGAAGAGCAGGCGCCTTTCGCCCAATTTGTAGGTCGTCTGGCTTACCATGCCATGATGCTAGAAGTTCATCTGACACCGAAACCGGGGCTGGTTGATACCGTGAATCAAGGCGCCCACCATGATATGGATTTAGCGTTGTTTATTCGCAGTGCCGAAGTGCTCGCTCCATATATGGCTAGTTTCGTTCGAACGGGCTGGTTGCATCACCGCCAGCCGCTCTCGTCTCTTCTAGCGGAATTACGGCTGATTGGTATTGATGCTGAAGTCGCAATGTTCCAAGCAACATCGGGGGTCAATACCCATAAAGGCATGATCTTTTCCATGGGGCTCATATGTGGCGTTGTTGGTTGGCTACAAGCCAACCAACAGCATGTGAATGCATGTGCTATCAGTGAAGCTGTAAGTCAATGTTGTCAACATCTCGTCTGGGATGAGCTTCGGGAAATAAAACACCGGGCACCGATGACGCAAGGTGAAAAACTCTATCAACAGTATGGGGTGGCCGGTGCAAGAGGAGAAGCCGCTTCGGGCTTTGAGACGGTCATGATACATGCGTTGCCTGCCTATCAATCGGCTATCGCGCAAGCGTTTTCAACAGAGCAAGCATTGTGGCAGACACTATTAGTTTTGATTGCGCACAATCAGGATACCAATTTACTTTCCCGCGGGGGAATGAGCGGGTTGCTGTATGTTCAGCAGTATGCGTCCAGTCTACTTGCGTCAGGGGGAATTGCTCATCCTGATATCGAAATGGCATTAAATCAGTTTGACCGTCGTTTGATAGAACGACATCTCAGTCCCGGTGGCAGTGCGGATTTACTGGCTGTGACTTGGCTGATTGCCGAATTGGAGAAAAGACTTTCCTCAATCGATTAAGGGCTGGCGTTTTCGTGGTTCATATCGAAAGCGAGAGCAGAACAATTTGATGATACTTTTGCTTCGGTAGATGACTGTCGCTACCGAAGCTTTTTTTTATGGATGCAAAATCAAGGATTCACAGAATAAACCATTTTATTCAGGGAAGCGATCAACGTCACCAGAATATTTATATTTGTTTGTATTTCTACAGAACCCTACAGGCGAGCCCTTTGAGATAGAAGCCTTCCGGATAGGCTGAGTCGATAGGATGATCGGCAGCCTGACTGAAACGTTCGACAAACTTAACACTTCTGCCAGCATCCAGCGCTGCATCTGCAATAATTTTTTGAAATAGCATTTGATCCATGAGACCAGAGCAGGAGTAAGTGAGTAACATTCCCCCCGGCTTAAGAATCTGCATTGCCAACATGTTAATGTCTTTATATCCTCGGCAGGCTCCGCTCAGTTGTGCTTTCGACTCGGCAAACTTTGGCGGATCCATAATGACGACATCAAATTGGGTGCCCTGATCGCGGTACTCACGTAATAATTTGAAGACATCAGCGTTCAGAAAAACAGCCCGTTTTTTAGAGATATCGAACTCATTCAATTGGGCATTCGCCTTTGCTATGTCCAGAGCAGGCTGGGACACATCAGCATTGATCACACGTTTTGCGCCACCTTTCAGGGCATAGAGTCCGAAACCTCCCGTATAGGAGAAGCAATTCAGGACTTCTTTATTCTCAACATATTTCATGGCATGTAAGCGGCTATCCCGTTGATCCAGATAGAAGCCCGTTTTATGCCCATTGACAATATCAACGCTGATTTTGATGCCATTTTCTTCAATAATCACAGGCGCTGTTGGGCTATCACCGTGTAACACACCGACTTGTTCCTGTAATCCTTCTTTTTTACGGACGGCAACATCTGAACGCTCATAAATATGACATTCGGGGAAGCACGTTTTAAGGGCTTCAACAAGCAAGGTTTTTAAGAACTCTGCGGCAGCGCTCAACACCTGACAGACTAAGTAGTCTCCGTATCGATCAATTGTAATCCCCGGTAAACCATCAGACTCTGCGGCGATGAGACGATAACCCGTTAACTGACCTTGCTGAATCACGGGGTCTCTCAGTTGTTGTGCCTGACGGATACGTTGAATGAAAAAATTGGTATCAATATCGGTCGGTTCAAAGCTCCAGACCCGGGCCCGAATTTGTGATTGTGGCGAAAACCCGGCTTTTGCCAGCCACTTGCCGTCGTGGCTATAGACATCAACCGTCTGGCCTGAAACAGGATCACCTTTCACATGTTCGATTGCTCGGGAGAAAATCCAAGGATGGTGGCGGAGGAGAGATTTGTCACGCCCTTTGGCGAGATAGATAGCGGCTGTCATAGATGTATTCTGTAGCTTGAAAAACGGTATTGTCGGTGATGTCCGGGGGAAAAGCAATGGATTGAGGGATTGAGCGGTAAGGTGTTTTACATCAGGAATCATTGTTCAGCGTGAGTGTTGTACCTCTCACATTTGATCGGAATTTGGATATACTACCATTATGAGTGAATTATCATTGCTTGATGAGTTTTCTGATGCGAAAGAGGAGGCGCTGAATATGTCACAAAAGAGAGAAATCTTTACGGTGAAAGGTATTGTTCAAGGGGTTGGCTTTCGTTATTACACCTCGCATCAGGCTTTGAAATTAGGGCTGACCGGTTATGCGAAGAATTTGCATAACGGTGATGTGGAGGTCGTGGCTTGTGGTGAAGCCAACAAGCTCGAATTACTTTATCAATGGCTCCATGAAGGTTCACCGGCAGCGCGCGTCGAAGCGGTTGTGCGAGATGACTTTCACAGTGAGAAATCGTTTCGGGGATTTTCAATCCAGTGACGACTCATCTTGTGGTTGAGGAGTGGTGTTTCAACGGAAAAGACCTTGCGTTGAAACACGATGATTTATCCTCAACCTTTGTGGATTCAGTCTTTGAATGTGGAGAGAACATCCAATCATCACACACCTGAGTACATGATGGTATGTATTACAGGCATTTCGCCGGCTTTGGCAGCCCGGCCAGTTTAGTTGCTTGCTTGGCCGGCCCTTTACGAAATAGCTTAAACAGATACTTGCTGTTGCCTTTTTCCGGGCCATGGGCTTTTTCCATCGCTTTGACCAACATCCGAATGGCAGGAGAGGTATTGTATTCTTCGTAGAATGCTCTGACAAAGAGAATGACTTCCAAATGTGATTCCGTCAATTCAATCCCTTCTGCTTCAGCCAGCAGTGGAATCATCCCTTCTTGCCATTGTGTGTGATCAAGTAAATAACCTTCGCTGTCGGTTTCAATCATTTGACCATGATATTCGAACATAAACGCTATATTGCCTCATTAATTAGAACGCGGTAAGAGTAGCGGAGTGCTTGGGATGAAACAATCATTGCTACAGAAAAAATGAGTGGAAAACGAAAAAAGCCCGGAATCCGGGCTTTTTCTTTACTGTCGTTGAGAACATTATTATTCTCAACGCACTGGTCTCAAAACCATTAATCGTCGTTCATGAAGCCCAAGATGCTCAGCAGGCTGATGAACAAGTTATAGATTGAAACATACAGCGTAATCGTTGCTGAGATGTAATTGGTTTCTCCGCCACGAACAATTTGTTGTGTGGTCAGCAAAATCGCACCGGTCGAGAACAACACGAACAGCCCACTCATTGCCAGATACAGGGCAGGGAGTTGCAGGAAGATATTTGCTACAAATCCGACAAGCAGAACCACAAAACCAGCTAACAGCATTCCGGACAGGAATGAAAGGTCACGTTTGGTGGTCAGTGCGTAAGCGGAAGCCGCCATGAAGGTGAGGGCTGTACCACCAAGTGCTGTTAAAACCACATCTCCGAGACCGGCGCTGATATATGCGTTTAGGATCGGGCCTAGTGTATAACCGAGGAAACCGGTAAACAGGAAGGTGAAAACTAACCCCATACTATTATCGCGGTTCTTCTCGGTCAGAAACAGTAAGCCATAGAATCCGACCAGCATAATGATCAATCCAGGAGCCGGAAGGTTCATCGCCATAGAAACGCCAGCAACAAGAGCAGACCACAACAGTGTCATCCCTAATAGTGCATAGGTGTTTCTTAACACTTTGTTTGTTTGAAGTGCACTATCTAATGTCGATGTGCGTGAATACATAGGACGGTTCATACGCTTCCTCGTATAGTGATTGTCTATTACTAGTTAAGACTCTATATGGGGGTAAAAGTTCTTACCTTCAACCCTCATGCAATACTATGACCTTATCTTAGTCAAAAATGAACTGCAATACTGTGATGAAGTTGTAACACAATTTTTCTGATGAGAAACAAGTGTTAAGTTTGAGATCGTTTAGTGGTAAAAACAAGGCACATTGCGTGCCTTATTCGTAAAAGACGCTTTTCTGAGCATTAATGCTGCAGAATCTGCGCGAGGAAGTTTTGGGTCCGATCTGACTGAGGATTGGCAAAGAAGTCTTGGGGGTTATTTTCTTCAATAATTTCACCGGCATCCATGAATATGACCCGGTCTGCCACTTCTTTGGCAAATCCCATTTCGTGAGTAACACACAGCATCGTCATGCCTTCTTCTGCCAGCTCGACCATAACATCCAAGACTTCTCTGACCATTTCCGGATCCAAAGCGGATGTCGGTTCGTCAAATAGCATAATATGAGGATTCATACACAGTGAGCGGGCAATCGCCACTCGTTGCTGCTGTCCCCCGGACAACTGGCCCGGATATTTCTTGGCTTGATTGGGGATTTTGACGCGTTCCAGGTATTTCATCGCAATGGCTTCGGCCTCTTCCTTCGGCATTTTCTTCACCCAAATGGGGGCCAGTGTGCAGTTTTCTAGCACCGTTAAGTGAGGAAATAGATTGAAATGCTGAAAGCACATGCCAACCTGACGACGAACGGCTTCGATATCTTTTAAATCTTCAGTGAGTTCATGACCTGCGACGATGATCTGACCTTTCTGATGTTCTTCGAGCCGATTAATGCAGCGAATCATGGTCGATTTACCGGACCCGGAGGGACCACAAATGACGATGCGTTCACCTTTAGTCACATTCAGGTTAATGTTCTTTAATACATGGAATTCACCGTACCATTTGTTCATGTCCTTAATTTGGATCACGGCTTCTTTATCTTGAGTATTTTGTAGCGTCATAATACGTTCCTTGAAATTTTTATCGTTTGTGACCCGTATGCAGTTTGTTCTCTAGCCAAATCGAATATCTCGACATGCCAAAACAAAAGACCCAGAACACTAACGCGACAAATGCATAACTTTCGGTGGAAAAACCAAGCCAATTCGGGTCGGTATTTGCAGCTTGACCAATACCAAGCACATCAAACATCCCGATAATGAGCACTAGGCTAGTATCTTTAAATAGATCAATGAAGGTATTCACAATCGAAGGAATGGTAATTTTCAGCGCCTGAGGCAAAATGATTAATCCCATCTTTTTGGAATAACTGAGCCCGAGTGAATCAGCAGCTTCATATTGTCCTTTGGGGATCGCTTGCAACCCACCGCGGATAACTTCGGCAATATAAGCCGCGCTGAACAGCATGACACCAATCAGCGCCCGGACTAACTTGTCACTTTCTGCTCCGGCAGCCATGAATAGCGGGAGCATGACCGAGGCCATAAACAAAACGGTGATTAGCGGGACACCTCGCCATACTTCAATATAAACGGTACAGAAGCTACGGATGACCGGCATATGAGAGCGTCGTCCGAGAGCAAGTAATACCCCTATGGGTAAGGATGCAACGATCCCGACTAAAGCCAGCACGAGTGTGACCAGAAGACCGCCCCATTTATAGGTTTGAACAACAGGTAAACCAAACCATGCACCGTGCAGTAGTCCTGTCATTAATAACGGGTAAACGGTTAGCGTGAATAGTGCCAGCCAACCACGTTTCGGTGTCTTCGGATAAGCCAACAGAGCCACTAAAATCGCCAATGTGGCATAGAAAAGCTGTGGTCGCCATAATTCACTTTCCGGATAAAAGCCAAACATAAACTGATTGAAGCGGACGTAAATTAACACCCAACAGGCACCTTGCTTTGAACAGGCTTCACGGCTTTGCCCGATCCAGTCGGCTTTAATCAGAGCCCAGTCGATGACATGGTATAGTCCGGTGAATGCAAAGTAAGCGAGAATGAGCGTCAATACTGAATTGAAAACATTGCTGAATAAATGCTTACGCATCCAGGCGATTGGGCCGTTGGTATTTGACGGTGGCGGCAGATCCGGTTGAAATTGATGTACTTTCATTTTACCTCTCCACCAAAGCAACTTTACGGTTATACGTATTCATTAGAAATGAAGTGATCAGACTGATAGCCAGATAAACAGCCATCGTCATCGATATGACTTCAATGGCTTGCCCCGTCTGGTTTAAGGTCGTTCCGGCAAACACATTGATGAGATCCGGGTAACCAATCGCAACTGCGAGTGAAGAGTTTTTGGTTAAGTTGAGATACTGACTGGTCAACGGCGGAATAATAATGCGCATGGCCTGAGGAATAATGACCAGTTTGAGTGTTCTCCTGCGGGATAAACCTAATGACATAGCAGCTTCGGTCTGACCATGGCTGACGGCATTGATGCCTGAGCGCACGATTTCTGCAATAAATGCCGCTGTATAAATACTGAGTGCAAGCAGTAGTGCAACGAATTCTGGAATAATCTCGATACCGCCCTGAAAATTAAACCGTTGCAAAACAGGGTATTCCGCTGAAATTGGCATTCCCATCCAGACATAAACAATCGCAGGCAGGCCGATAATCAGCCCAAGCGCAATACTTAGGGTTGGCGTTTGTTGCCCTGTCACTTTTTGACGGTTGTTGGCCCAGATCTTCACACAGATAGTCGTGATCACTCCGAGAATGAAGACTGTTAAGACCAGCCCACTGCCTGAAGCAAAAATAGGTTTAGGAATAAATAAGCCACTGACGTTAATAAAGACTGCGTCACCGATAGAAAGGCTTTGTCTTTTTCCGGGCAAGGCCTGTAAAACGGAGAAATACCAGAAAAGAATCTGTAACAGCAGTGGAATATTACGAAAGATTTCGACATAAATTGCGGCAAAGCGGCTGACGAGCCAGTTTGATGACAGACGGGCAATCCCAATAATAAACCCAAGTACCGTCGCAAAAAATATACCGATGACCGAGACATACAAGGTATTCAGTAGTCCGACAACAAAGGTTCTGCCATATGTATCTGTATCGTTGTAGTCGATCAGGGACTGGCTAATCCCGAATCCTGCGGGTTGATCCAGAAAAGCAAACCCAGTGGTAATGCCGCGAGACTCCAGATTTGTCAGGGCGTTATTCACAATCGTGTATATAAAGAAGACCAGTGCCAAGATAGCAATTATCTGAAAGACGACTGACCGAAATGTGGGATTATAAAATAAATGTGTCACTTTTTTTGGGGCAGATGTGTTGCCTGTTGAGGACACCGCGTTATTTTCAGGCTTCATACAACAATAACCTCAAGTCCATTTCCGACAAAGGGCGGATTGAACCGCCCGTTTTTAATATGATGATTTAGCGGATTGGTGGGGCATACATGAAGCCGCCCGCGTTCCATAGTGCATTAACACCACGGGCAATTTTAAGTGGAGAACCTGAACCTACGGAGCGCTCAAAGATCTCGTCATAGTTTCCGACTTGTTTGACGATTTGATAGCCCCAGTCGTCGCGGATGCCCAAGCCTGAGCCTTTCGGTCCGTCCAAGCCAAGAATACGCGTGATATTGGCATCTTTTGATTTTTTCATCTCATCAACATTTTTCGATGTGATGCCATATTCTTCTGCATTGACTAACGCAAATAGTGTCCATTTTGCGACGTTGAACCACTTGTCATCATCTTGGCGGACAACCGGGCCTAATGGTTCTTTAGAAATAATTTCCGGCAGGACGACAGCAGAACTTGGATCCTTGAGGTTGACACGGAGCGCATAAAGTTGAGACTGATCGGATGTCAGCACATCGCATCGGCCAGCATCAAAACCTTTGGCGGTTTGCGCGGATGTATCAAAGACAACCGGCTTATAAGACATACCATTTTTACGGAAGTAGTCGGCAAGGTTCAGTTCAGTGGTGGTCCCTGACTGAATACAAACGGAAGCACCATCAAGCTCTTTGGCACTTTTGACACCGAGATTCTTTTTGACCATGAATCCCTGACCGTCATAGTAAGTCACGCCAACAAAATTGAGACCTAAAGCAGTATCACGTTGCAGTGTCCATGTTGTATTACGAGACAGGACATCAATTTCACCGGATTGTAATGCCGTGAAACGCTCCTTGGCGGTTAATGGTACAAATTTGACTTTTGTTTTGTCACCGAGAACGGCCGCGGCCAATGCTCGACAATATTCAACATCAATACCTTCCCATTCTCCTTTCGCATTGGGGTTGGAGAAACCGGGAAGCCCTGTACTGACACCACAAGTTACAACACCATTTGAGAGCACTTTATCAAGCGTGCTTTCTGCTGCTGAAGCAGACTGAGCTGCGACCATTGCCGCTGATGCAACAGTGATTGAAGCAAGAATTTTGAGTGTGTTTGCCATGAGTTTGTATCCTTCCAGTATGAACCACTCAGATGTCATGAGAGATGCCTGACACAAGTAATTCATTTTGTATTTGTTTGTTCTGGCGGTTGAAACCGCTATTTGTTCAGAACGCTATTCCATTTCCGGTAACAATTGTCTGTAAGCATCGGTAGAGATTCAGTTTTTCTCTAATTTCTAATCAAAGGAATTATCATGTAATCTCAAGCCGAGCCTGCGTTTAGCATGGCTAATTGTTATTTAAATGTAAATAGTGCAATCAAGTTCAATCATAGTGCAATTGTGCGTGTGTATATTTATCAAATGATTTTTTGAATTTTTGTTTTTTATTTTTGTTTATATTTGGTTTTTTAATCTATTGTTCGATGTTAATTTAATCAATAATTCCCAAGTGTTCATCGGATTCAATCAGGATTGCACTTTTTTGGGTCGTGAGTTTTGTTATGGTTGTTAATATAGGGTTATAAATGTTATGCGATATTTTCCGCTGTTTATGGATTTAACCAAAAGAGCTGTTTTAGTTGTTGGAGGAGGGGAAGTAGCAAGCAGAAAAACTGAAGCTTTAGTCAGAGCTGGTGCACGAGTAACTGTCCTGTCTCCTGAGATTTCCGAATCACTCCGAGTGTTGTGGCTCGATGATGCGATTCAGTGGATTGAGCAACGCTATGATAGTGCGTTTCTGACCCGCAATTATGTTCAGGTTTGGGCAACGACGGATCATGCACCATTGAATCATCAGATTTATGCGGATGCCAAATTACTCGGATTACAGGTCAATGTTGTTGATGACCAACCCTATTGTGATTTTATTACGCCGGCGATGATTGACCGCGGACAAATCCAAGTGGCTATTTCCAGTGGTGGCGCTTCTCCGGTGTTGGTGCGTAACATTCGTGAGTCAATCGAAGCGGTTTTGGCGCAGAACTTACGCGTCCTTGCGCAGTTTTGTGGTGAAAAGCGAGACCATCTGAAAGTAAAACGACCGGATGTGAATGCCCGTCGCCGTTTCTGGGAGGCTTTCCTCGCGGATCCGACCGTTAAAGAAACACGTGATCCGGTGGTATTAGAGCAAATCTATCAACGTTATATTGCAGCGCCTGAGCTGACTGTTCGTGAAGTTGTGTGGGTGGTTTGTCATGCGGATGTGGAATTATTGCCGATGAAAGCCGTGCGTTTTATGCAGCAGTCAGAGCAAGTGCTTTACCATCGGGATATTCCCGCAGAAGGGCTTGATTTATGTCGCCGTGATGCAGAAAGAGCGGTGTTTGATAGTCGGACCCAGCTCCAGGATTTACTCACGAAAGCCAGAGAAGAAAATCTCAACCTTTGTATCATGGTGACTGCTGCGGACTTTCAGAGCGTTGCTGATCTGAAAATGAAAGGGGAACGTCAGTTTGGTAGTGGATTTTATCTGAGTGAATGACAGTTGAAATTCACTATGATCGGCTCAATCAAAATCTCACGAGCTTGTGATATACTGCGCCGCAATTAACAAATGAGAGTTATTTCCTATGAGTGTAAAAGAGCAAAGCCAGCAATTGAAGAATCGATTGGACAAATGTAAGCATAAGCTGGAAGCAGCCAGATCTCGGGGGGATAGTGAGATGATCACCCAGTTTACGGATGAAATTGACGCGTTGAGTAAACAGATCAATGCATTGAAAAGTAAGCAGGAATACGATTTAAATAAAGAGCGCAAAAGATTGACGGATTTACCTTTCTCCCGGGAAATCACGCGTGAGGAACAAGCGGATATCGGTAAGCTGAAGAAATCCGTTAAGGGGTTGGTTCTGGTTCACCCGACGACCAAATTAGGCAAGGCGATGCGTCTTGAGGTGATGACCGGTTTTGCGCCTCGCCAGTTTTAATGGCAGCAGCATTTTGTTGAGAATGCAGGGCTCGTGATATGCGAGCCCTGTGGGATTAAACTGCTTGTTTATCTAACACCATCAGGCTTTGTTAGTCTCTGAAGTTGTCGAACTGAAACGGCTGACCAAAATCTTCTGAGCGGATAAAGGCAATCACACTCTGCAGGTCGTCTCGTTTCTTACCTGTGACACGAATTTTATCGCCTTGAATTGAGGCCTGAACTTTGAGTTTCTGATCTTTAATGCTTTTGACTATTTTTTTGGCCAACAGCGTCTCGATTCCCTGTTTGAATAAAACATCCTGATGCCAGTATTTACCGGATTGGCTGGCTGTTTGAGACGCCATCGCATTCCCGTCGACTTCGCGTTTTGCCAGGTTCGCTCGTAAAATATCACGCATCTGTTTCAACTGGAAATCACCTTCAGCAGATAGGGTGACGACTTCATCTTTCAATGCAAAACTGGCTTCAACATTTCTAAAGTCGAAGCGAGTTGAGAGTTCACGGTTTGCATTATCAACAGCATTTTTTAATTCAACAGTGTCAATTTCTGACACAATGTCAAAAGAAGGCATAGGGAAGCTCCTTATTTTTATCGTTTGTTGTTATTTCTGTCTTGTACCGCAGCGTTCAGTTGAGTGATCATCTGCTCAGTATCTGCCCAGCTCAGGCATGGATCGGTAATCGACATGCCATATGTCAGTTGGTCAAGCGGGGCAATTGGCTGCTGACCTTCTTCGATGAAACTCTCTGCCATAATTCCCGCAATTTGAACACTTCCCCGACGAATTTGCTGGCAAATATCTTCAGCAACACTTAACTGACGTTTATGTTGTTTCTGACAGTTGGCATGGCTGAAATCAATGACAACCCGCGGAGACAGATGGTGTGATTCTAATTGAGCACAAGCTTGTTGAACAGACTGACTGTCAAAGTTCGGCCCGTTTTCACCACCGCGAAGAATGACGTGTCCATGCGGATTGCCACTGGTTCGGTAAACGGTCATTCGACCTTGCCGATCCGGCGAGTAAAAATAATGGGATGATTTGGCAGCTCGAATTGCATCAACTGCAACTTTGACATTGCCGTTAGTCGCATTTTTGAAGCCGACAGGGCAGGATAGTGCCGAAGCCATTTCCCGATGAATTTGCGATTCAGTCGTTCTGGCTCCGATGGCTCCCCAAGAGATCAGATCGGCGATGTATTGACCGGTGATCATATCCAGAAATTCAGTGGCAGTTGGTAATCCCAGTTGATTAATCGCCAGTAAGACTTCACGGGCTTTGCTTAATCCTTCTTCAAGTGCATAACGGCCATCCAGATACGGGTCCGTGATTAATCCTTTCCAACCGACGACCGTCCGCGGTTTTTCAAAGTAAGTCCGCATCACAATCAGTAAATTATCTGCATAACGTTCGCGAAGGACATTCAAGCGTTGTGCGTAATCCAGCGCGGCCTCCGGGTCATGAATCGAGCATGGGCCGGTGATGACTAAGAGCCGATGATCTCTGCCATGGATAATGGCTTCGATTTCATGGCGACTTTGTGAAATATGCTGGCCAACGGCAGCATTGACAGGAGACTGTGATCGTAACTGTTCGGGGGTTGGCATCTGCCCTAAAGATTCTGTTCTTAATTCGTCGGTTTTCATGGTTAAGTTTTCATTCCAGTTCGTTAGATGTCAGCTCAATTGGTTCAATCGCGACTATCTTGCTACGGTTGAGTACCACCTTCCAGCGATAGTAAATTGGCTCATCAATATGATTATCCTGTTTGATAATGAGGTTAAACAGGTGACGTTTTTCAATTTTTTCACGGCTGACTTGGCCGTTGTTTAAGCGATAAACACGATATGTATCTTTATCAAAAAGTCGTGTAATTTCACGAAAATCAAAATAGATGGTTTCACGAGTTTCTTCGTAACCGCTCATAAAGCGTGATGTTGACATTTCCGTTTCAGAGCGGTAACTAATGACTTGCTCTTCCCGTTGAACGATCCGTTTTTTACGGATGCGCTGAATACGATCGGGAAGGTTGCTAATCGTCTGGTAATTCAACCACTCATATTTTTGGCCGATCTGCTTTCCTGTACTGGGATCGTAGTAACGTCTTTTCCATTTCGGTTTGCCTTTACGGAGCCAGCGCCAGAGCATATCTTTCAAATCATCTTTAAATATTTCTCTCAGCGCATAAATAAAAGACATCGCAATAATAAATGAAGCGGTAATTTCTCCCCAGTAATCACGGGCAAAAACAACGATCATCGTAACAAACAGCATCACGAAACCGGTGGCGATACCTTTTACGGCACGGCGAATATTATTGCCCAACGCGATCAAATTTTCTTTCAGAATGACAGGGTGCTCAATCAGGCGACGCAACAGACGCATTTTATTACTAATACGTGTGATGTCCTGGGCTGCTTGCTCCGAGTTATAGTGATGCAGTGTCCGGTGCGCCTGTTCTTTTTCTGCCAGAATAATCAGACGATCTTTAATGGTTTTGTAATCATTGTCCCGGGTTAAATGAGCAACCAGAGACAAAAATTTCTGTTCGGTATACCAAGAGAGATAGTTATCAATATTGGTGTAATACCGTTTGAGTGTTTCTTCATAAGGAATAGTACGTCTGAGCCTGCGGAGGATGTCTAACGTCAGTTCAACAACATTATCAATCTCAGTTTCAGTGACGTTGTCACTATCATGAAGCAGGTTGCCAACTGCAGTGTCGAGTGCCATCACATACTGGTAAGCAAACAAACTCAAACTAATTCGGTATTGCGTGGATGACAGTCTGCCTCGCTGAGCAAGACGGCTGTGAATCAACGGCAGAAGATGTTTATCACTATAATAGGCGCGTTTTTGGGTCAGACAGTTGTAATATAGGTCTGTCTCAGGCATCAGGTCTTGATTGAGTCCGATCTCTCCCGGTACGAACAGATACATTTCCAGACTGGAAAGTTTACTTTTTGACATTGCATGGGATATTTTCAATGTAATTGCATCATGTTTGCTAACCTTGATCAAACTTGTCCCTCCGGTAAACGTATCTATATTCCTGAATCAGCGTGATTGCCTAGGTGACATCAATCCTGACGTTGACTGACTATATATTTGTAAATGGTAGAGAAAGGATATCAGAGATCGCGTATAATCTCTGCAAATTTGAGATGAGAGCTATTTGATGATTAATATTGGACAAATCAATCAGCTAGAGATTTTGCGAGAAACGGACTTTGGTGTGTTTCTCGATGCAAAAGACTATGGCACGGTGATGTTGCCGAAGAAGCTGATGCGCCAACCAGTTGAAATTGGTGCATCAGTGGATGTTTTTTTGTATTTCGATTCTGACAGCCAACTTGCAGCAACAACGGAAACGCCAGTTGCTTGTGTGGGTGAATGGGGCATGATGAAAGTGGTTGGTGTCAATCAGACGGGTGCTTTTGTCAATTGGGGAATTCATGAGAAAGATCTATTGATTCCTTTTAGTGAACAGCGTGGACGATTGACCGCAGAGCAATCCATTCTGGTTTATGTTTATATCGATAAAGCCTCCGGACGGATTGTCGGAACAACCAAATTCAACAAGTGGCTGGATAAAACACCAGCTCCATATACCCTGAATCAGAAAGTTGATTTGTTGGTCGCAGAGCGTTCTTCTTTGGGATACAAAGTGATCATCAATGGTCAGCATTGGGGAATGCTGTTTCAGTCCGATGTTTTTGGCAAAGTGTTTGTCGGAAAAAGATTGAAAGGATTTGTGAAGCAGATTCGTGAAGATGGCAAAATTGATGTTTCCCTGCAAAAGCTTGGCGTTGCAAAACTTGATGAGTTGAGTGGTAAAATTGTAGAGCAGCTCCGTAAAAAAGGTGGTTTTTTGCCGCTGGGGGATAAATCTTCACCAGAAGCCATTTTTGACGCTTTCCGGACCAGTAAAGGTACCTATAAGAAGACAATTGGTCAGCTTTATAAACAAGGTATGATTGAGATTGAATCCAATGGTATTCGATTGATTGATGATGCAGAATAACGCGTCAAATCTGAAGTGCTTGCTGTAAAAATCAGCCCGATCCAGCGTTGCTATCGGGCTTTTTTATATGGGGGATAAGTGATGTCAGTTAAAACCGAAGCCCGCTAATACAGGCGTTCATTAAAATAGACAGCGTTAAAACCAATATGGGTTAAAACAAATATTGGTTAAAACAAATTACCATCTCTTACCAGCTCCCTTGGCAGGCTATTTTTAATTCGGTTACCGACCCATTTCCCCAGTCCAAGAAAGACACCTTGATATTGAACCAAAACTTCGCCTTGGCCGGCTTCAGTCTGTTCCGGACGAATATCTTTGCCCATAAACCATTGGCGAGCGTCTTCCAGTGAGAGCGTGATCGCTTTGGTTTCATGTCCAGACGTCAGGGATGTTACAACTTGATGTTGCCAGCGATAGCCTTTTTTGTGTGCTTCGGCCAGCTTGATGCCCATTCGGGAAAATTTGAATCGGCCGATCATGGGCTCTAAAGCTTCAGGAAAGAGCCATACTTCATTATCACGAAGCCAAATCCGACTGTGTGGCGGAAGGTCAATATCCAGTGATTGCTTTAACGACTCACGAATACTCTGGCACTGCTTATGAGTCGCTTTACTGAAGGGAAATTTTCCAAGCCGTTTTGTGACTTGGGGTGTCGGCACGGAAGCTGTTTTACGGATACGCGCGACAAAGAAACCTTCACAATCATAAATTTGTGGGAATATATGCAGGAAGCCTTCTTCTGTCAGAGCGGATTGAGCTTGTGGAAAGAGGGACGCTAAAGATTCGAATGTGACGGCGTCACCAAAAGTTTGTTTCAGATGATAACAGACATTCTGGTTTTCCTCACGACTCAGTGTACAGGTAGAGTAGACGAGTACTCCTCCCGGTTTTAAAGCGTGGAAAGCACTTTCAATCAATGCCTTCTGCGTCTCAGCTATCGCTGCAATCGACGCAGGGCTCCAGTTCTTCATCGCATCCGGATCTTTGCGTACCGTTCCTTCTCCGGAACAAGGCGCATCAATTAACACAGCATCAAACTGTTCGGGAAGCCATTCACCGAAAACCCGGCCATCAAATGTTGTGAGGGCACTATTCCTGACCCCGCATCGTTCAATATTTGAGTACAGGGCTTTGGTGCGACTGGCGGAAAACTCGTTGGCAACGACGATGCCTTCATTATTCATGAGAGCAGCAATCTGAGTTGTTTTTGACCCCGGTGCCGCCGCCATATCTAATACCGATTCAAAAGCGGTTTCCTGCTCATGGAATAATGCGCTGACAGGCATCATAGAACTGGCTTCCTGAATATAAAATAAGCCGGTCATATGTTCGAATGTATTGCCTATTGGTGTGTCGAAATCTTCCGGTTCAACCCAAAATCCTTCAGAACACCAAGGAATAGGGGTTAAGCGCCAGCCATTTTCTTTGGCTCGTTGGCAAAAATCGACGACAGATATTTTCAGGGTATTGACGCGAATACTTTTGCGCAGCGGGCGCTGACAGGCGGCAATAAAATCATCCATCGTCAGTTGAGATGGCAGTATCTGTTCAATCGTCCGCAGAAATTCATCCGGCAAATAAATATTCGTGTGCAAAATAACTCTCTCAATTTAACGTTCAATTGCAGGGAAGCGCAGCATTATATACACAAGTCATATTAAGATACAGAATCAGACGTCTTCTTGTCAGCTTTCTACCCGTTTACCGGAGCGGTGGCGTCGATGACAATGAAAATGATGTCCTCGGATATGGATGTATTTGCATCAATACAACATGAATGTTAGTTTTTGCTTGTATTATCAGTCATTCAGCGATAAAACGACTCGTTTAAAAGCGATATCTCGTTTTTAAAGCAATATATAGCAATGATTGAACAGATTGCATGACAACGGAAAGATTTATGGAACTTGAACAGTATCGACTTTTAACAAAACAGGCCGTGACATTCATTGGTTCTGAAACCAACTTAGTGGCTAACTTGGCAAATTTATCAGCGCTTCTGAATATGGAAATGACCGACATCAATTGGGTAGGTTTTTATCTGTTAGAAGGCGATGAGCTTGTATTGGGGCCATTTCAAGGCAAACCTGCTTGTATTCGAATCCCTGTTGGTCGAGGCGTCTGTGGGACTGCGATTGAAACCAATTGTGTCCAGCGGATTGATGATGTGCATGCATTTGACGGACATATTGCTTGTGATGCCGATAGTCGCTCCGAGTTGGTGATCCCTTTTTCGATTCACGGCCGATTGCGGGGGGTATTGGATATTGACAGCCCGAGCAAAGGACGATTCTCCGAAGTTGATCAACAAGGTCTCACAGAAATGATGGCTCAGGTAGAAAAGCTGTTTAATTCACAGACTAACGAGACATTATTTACAGTCTGACGGTGGTTTTTCCGATTCAGAACACTATAATACCCGAACATTGATATCTTCATGTCTTACGGAATGAAACCGTAGTAACCAGGAACCCACATGGAAAACACTGAAAAGTTAAAAAACAGCAAAGAAGTCATTGCATATATTGCTGAATGTTTCCCAAAATGCTTCACATTAGAAGGTGAAGCTAAGCCACTGAAAATTGGTATTTTTCAAGATCTTGTTGAACGTCTGGAAGGTGACCCGAAGGTGAGTAAAACTCAACTTCGTGCAGCATTAAGACAGTACACCTCCTCATGGCGTTATCTGCATGGGGTAAAACCCGGTGCCGAACGAGTTGACTTAGATGGGAATCCATGTGGTACATTAGAACAAGAACATGTTGAACATGCCCAGAACACACTGGCCGAGAGTAAGGCAAAAGTTCAGGCTCGACGCAAAGAAAAACAGAAACAAGAAAAGAATAATGCACAGCCTAAAACTAGGAAGCCAAATCCTAAGGCAAAAACGGTAAAACGTGCTCAGGAAAAAACCGTACAAGCCCGGGCATTGACTGCTGATGAACTAAGTGTGGGTCGTCAGGTCAAAGTCACCATGGGTAAAGGCAACATGGCTGCGACCATTGTTGAGATCAATAAGGAAGATGTGCGCGTACAGCTTGGGAATGGCCTACAAATGGTCATTAAAGCGGAGCACTTAAGCGCATAAAGGAGAGCCTCCTACGCATGAAATGCCGTTCAAAACTGACACTAATTACTGCTGGCCTTTGGCTGGCAGTTTCTTCTGTTCAAGCCTCTGCACCTTCAATCCGTGAATCGGATCTGCCTGTCCTTGCTCCCGAAAGTCAACATTCGCTTGCGACGGAACGGGTTAAGAATAAGTTTGTGCAGTCTCACTATAAGCATATTTATTTGGATGATGCATTTTCCAAAAAGATATTTCAGCGTTATCTTGGTCTGCTTGATTACAACCGTAATATTTTTACTCAGAAAGATATTGATGGGTTTAAACAGTGGTCAGTTGAATTGGACGACCAACTGAATGCAGGCAATGACCAAATTGCGTTTGATGTATACAACATCTCCGTTAAAAAACGCTACGAGCGATTTCAATATGCACTTTCATTACTGGATCATGAAATAAAATTTGATACCAAGGAATCGATTGAATTAGATCGCTCGAAAGAGGCTTGGCCGAAGAATCAACAGGAATTAGATGATTTATGGCGTAAGCGAGTGAAATATGATGCGCTGAATTTGAAACTGACCGGAAAGAAATGGCCGGAAATCAAAGAGACGCTAACGAAACGCTATAATAATGCAATCAAACGCTTGACTCAGACACATAGTGAAGATGTATTTCAACTGTTTATGAATGCTTTTGCGCGTCAGATTGACCCGCATACCAGCTATCTTTCTCCGCGTAGTGCTGAGCAGTTTAAATCTGAAATGAACCTGTCGCTGGAAGGGATCGGTGCTGTGTTGCAAATGACGGATGATTATACCGTCATTCGTTCATTAGTCGCTGGTGGACCAGCAGATAAAAGCCACAAACTTTCTGAGGGTGACCGTATTATCGGGGTTGGTCAGGAAGGTAAAGCAATCGTTGATGTAATTGGGTGGCGTCTGGATGATGTCGTACAACTGATCAAAGGGCCGAAAGGCACCGTGGTTAAATTGCAAATCCTGCCAGAAGGCAAGAATGCTAAAAGTCACGTTGTCACAATTACACGAGATAAAATTCGTCTGGAAGATCGGGCTGTTAAATCAAAAGTGATTGAGCGAGACGGCAAGAAAATCGGGGTGCTTGAAGTGCCTAGTTTTTATGTCGGACTTTCCCGTGATACCGATAAGCTGTTGGCTGAATTTAAGCAGCAGCATGTTGATGGTGTGATTGTTGACCTGCGTAATAATGGTGGGGGTGCGCTGACTGAAGCGACTGGATTAACGGGCTTATTTATTAAAAAAGGACCGGTGGTTCAGGTACGTGATAGCCGCGGACAAGTAAACATCAACAGCGATACCGATGGCAAGAGTAGTTATGATGGGCCTTTAACGGTATTGATTAACCGTTATAGTGCTTCGGCTTCTGAAATTTTTGCCGCCGCTATGCAGGATTATGATCGTGCTGTAATTCTCGGAGAAAACTCCTATGGCAAAGGGACGGTTCAGCAACATTACTCGTTGAATAGTATTTACGATTTGTTCAGTGAGCCATTGGGATATATCCAATATACCATCCAGAAATTTTATCGCATTAATGGCGGTAGCACTCAGGATAAGGGCGTAGCCCCTGATATTGCATTCCCGACAGCTGTTGATCCGAGCGAAACTGGTGAAAGTGTTGAAGATAATGCCTTACCTTGGGATAGCATTACTCGTGCTGATTACACACCAGTGCATCACTATCAAAAGCTGATTCAGGCACTAAAAAAACGCCATGAAAAACGCATTGCCAAAGATATGGAGTTTCAGTTTATCGAGCAAGACATTGCGAAGTATAAACAGGAGAAAGAAAATGAGAATTGGCTTTCTTTGAATGAAGCTGTCAGACGTCAGGAGACTGATGCTGCGGATGCACTGAAATTAAAACGGATCAATCTACGCCAGAAGCAAGAAGGTCATAAGCCTTATGCCAAGTTCGAAGATATTCCGAAGGACTATGTTGCTCCGGATGCTTATTTGGATGAAGCCGTCGCAATTACCGTTGATATGGTCAATATTGGTTCTTAATTTCGTCATTTTTTGACTTTTATAGATAAACGCGCTTTTTGAAAGCGCGTTTTCTTTTTTATCTGCTTCATGCGTTTCTGTCTCTGTCTTTTTGCATCTTGAGACAATCATGGAATTGTTCGCTTTATCAGTATATGGATTCTAAGCTTAAAGAAAAAAGTGAGGAGAATATCTGATGCGCAATGTGAAATGGTATGTCGCTATCCTCAGTTTCGTGTGTTCTGGTAGTGGATTGAGTTCCAGTCACAAGAGCGATCTCACTCAGTTCGATTTTCCTTTTTTGATCGGTGAGTGGTATCTGGTGAATCCAGATCCGGAAGACCCGCATCAGGATTTTATGTCTATCCATCTGACACTGAGTTCCAGTTATACATTTGCCGTTCAGGTCAAGAAGCGGGATAGTTCAGTCGAATATTGGGAAGGTGGATATACCGCGAGCCAAGACACTTTAATGCTTGGTACCCACATGATTGAACCACAAATTTATGCCTATCAGACAACCCATAATCGACTGATGTTAAATGGGGTTACTTTCGTCAAATCACTTGCTCGTTCTCTGGTTGGCTATTGGCAAAGTGAGTACCTATCGGGAACGGAGTTAGATGTGGTTGGTGTGACACAAATTCAACTGATTCTACAACCTGATTTCTTATTTTTTATTCGGTCTGTTGATGAACAAGGCAATGAAGCGGTCCACCGTGGTGTCTATTATACCGAGAGCGATCATCTGGTTTTATTGTATGAACAGGGAGAGCACGATACCCGTTTTCAGGTTAGTGCTGATCAGCTCACGGTTAATTTTGAAAATGGCGCAATGGTTGCGGTGTTGAATCGGGTTGAGTAAGTCTGAGTCTTTGCCGATGAGTATTGAATGATATTGCAGCATCGCAAGATACAACATCGGCACATCGACAGATAATCTTGTTCGGTCATTGAGAATTATATGAGAATCGCCTAGAGTAGCCTTATCTATAGACGTGAAAACGTTCTATATCTCTGACAAACCTATTTCCATCATTCTGGAAAAGTTTTATATCGTTAACGCAAAAGGATTCAAGATGGCAAGTACGCTTCAAGCCAAATATCGTAAAGATTATCAATCGCCTTCTCATACGATCACTGATCTCAATCTCACGTTTGACCTTCATGAAAATCAAACTCGCGTCGTCGCCGTATCTCAGGTGAAACAGTTACAAGAAAGCAATCAATTGACGCTCGATGGTGAAGCCCTTGAGTTGGTGAGTGTTCAGGTTGACCAGCAACCGTGGACGGATTATCAGGTTGTCGAAGCCGGCTTAGAATTGAGTAATCTTCCTACTCAATTTGAACTACAAATAGAGACACTGATTAATCCGGCAGAAAATACAGCGTTGGAAGGTTTATATTTATCTGACGGTGCATTCTGCACACAATGTGAAGCTGAAGGGTTCCGCCGCATCACTTATTATCTTGACCGACCTGACGTGCTGGCACGATATACCACCACAATTATTGCCCCGCAAAATTATCCTTATCTGCTCAGCAATGGTAACAAAGTTGCGCAGGGAACAACCGATGAAGGGAAGTCTTGGGTTCGTTGGGAAGACCCGCATCCAAAACCTTCATACCTGTTTGCGTTAGTGGCCGGTGATTTTGATGTGCTTCGCGATTCTTACCAAACCGTATCCGGCCGAGATGTTGCACTTGAAATTTTCGTTGATAAAGGCAACTTAGACCGCGCTCATCATGCGATGCGCTCGCTGATCAACGCGATGAAATGGGATGAGCAGCGATTCGGGCTGGAATATGACCTAGATATCTACATGGTCGTAGCCGTCGATTTCTTTAATATGGGTGCGATGGAGAATAAAGGGTTAAATGTCTTTAACTCCAAGTTCGTCTTAGCCAATGATCAAACAGCAACCGATACGGATTATCTTGGTATCGAGGCGGTGATTGGACATGAATATTTTCATAACTGGACAGGGAATCGTGTCACTTGCCGGGATTGGTTTCAACTTAGTCTGAAAGAAGGGTTGACGGTTTTCCGTGATCAAGAGTTCTCTTCAGATTTGGGCTCGCGGGCAGTCAATCGTATTCATAATGTGCGTATTATTCGCGGACCACAATTTGCCGAAGATGCTTCACCGATGTCACATCCGATTCGTCCGGAGCAAGTGATCGAAATGAATAACTTCTATACTTTGACGGTATATGAAAAAGGCAGCGAAGTAATTCGTATGATTCATACCTTGTTGGGTGAAAGCAATTTCCAGAAGGGGATGAAACTTTACTTTGAACGTCATGATGGCACCGCTGCAACTTGTGAAGATTTTGTCGCGGCAATGGAAGATGCATCGGGTGTTGATTTGCAGCAGTTCCGTTTATGGTACAGCCAATCGGGAACTCCGGAACTTCGAGTGAGCGGTACTTATGATCAAGCCGCGCAGACATTTACACTGTCAGTGAAGCAACACACGCCACCGACAGCCGATCAAAAAGAAAAGCAGCCACTTCATATTCCTCTTGCTATCGAACTCTATGATGCCACAGGAAATATTATTGAGTTACGTTGTAACGGTGAAAAGGTATCAGATGTCTTGGATATTACCCAAGAAGAGCAGACATTCGTGTTTGAGTCGGTTAGCAGCGAGCCAATCCCTTCTCTGATGCAAGAATTCTCAGCACCGGTGAAACTGGTGTATGACTATCAAGATGAAGCATTAGCATTTTTGATGATCCATGCGAGAAATGAATTTGCTCGCTGGGATGCCGGACAAATGCTGATTGCGAAGTATATTCGCGCCAATATTGAGCGAGTGCAACAGGGACAGTCAATTGAGTTGCCTGAATCGGTAATGGATGCTTTCCGCGGTGTATTGCTCGATCCATCTTTGGATCATGAATTTATTGCTGAGATGTTGGCACTGCCAAATCATAATGAAGTGTCAGGTTGGTTTGAAACGGTTGATGTTGATGCGATCTCGCTGGTATTGAAAGCGATCAAAAATGCTTTAGCACAAGAGTTACAAGATGAGTTTTCAGCATTCTATCATTCGTTGAAGCAAGATGAATACACCATTGAGCATGCCGCGATTGGCCAACGTTCTCTGAGAAATACTTGCTTATCCTATTTAGCATTGACGGAACAAGGGGATGCCTTGGTACATCAGCAGTACCAAAATGCTAATAATATGACCGATACTATCGCTGCCATGACGGCGGCAAATCAGGCTGAACTTCCGTGTCGTGAAACATTGATGGCTGACTATAGTCGTCAGTGGAAACACGATGGTCTGGTGATGGATAAATGGTTTGCGTTACAAGGAACCAACTCGGCAGAAGATGCGCTGGCGGTGATTCAGGAAACGATGAACCACGAAGCAT
The DNA here is from genome assembly GCF_002196515.1 of Vibrio gazogenes. Lineage (NCBI taxonomy): Bacteria > Pseudomonadati > Pseudomonadota > Gammaproteobacteria > Vibrionales > Vibrionaceae > Vibrio > Vibrio gazogenes. Next base: position 167,054 of record NZ_CP018835.1, read on the forward strand.
TCACGCTGAAAAACCCGAATCGTATTCGGAGTTTGATTGGTTCATTCCTGAATCAGAATCCTGCACGTTTCCATGACAAGTCAGGGAACGGTTACCGTTTTGCCGGTGAAATATTACAGCAACTGAATGCGATAAACCCGCAAGTTGCTTCACGTTTGATTGATCCATTGCTGAAATATAAGCGTTATGACTCAGTTCGTCAGAAATTGATGAAGCAAGAGTTAGAGGCGTTACTCAATATGGATAATCTCGCAAAAGATTTATATGAAAAAGTAACCAAAGCGCTGGAAGCTTAGTTTGTATTATCATTAGTTTAGATGAGGAAAGACCGTGGCTTGGCCACGGTCATTATTCACTGATGAAATATTTTTATTTTTCGCTTTATATTCCCTATCAGGAATACCTTGCACATTACTCCGGTTCGGCAAGCCATCTTGTTGTGAAAACCGATAATGGACTCACACTTCAACTTCCCGCGACACATTTTCGTCCTTATTTGACTCAATTTGGTTTGAAGGGGCGCTTCCGTCTTACGACTGATGCACAACATAAATTCCAGCGCCTTGAATTGATTTGACATTTACGCAACATATTCTCCCTTTTGTGATACGAATTAGTTAATTTTTATCGAAATTACTTCACAATTCAGTTGTTTCTTTTACAAAAATATTCTCTTTAACGCATAAACTAATAAAAATGACAGGCAATCCAGTAATAGATGAGGTTTCTATGGGCTCCCACGATACATTACAGCCAGTTTTAGTTGAGAAAGTATACCAACTGATCCAATCGAAGTTCGATTCTGAGCAACATTCGGTCGTTAAGCAGTTGGCGCAGCATCTTTTTAATAACATTTCACAGGATGATCTGACTGATCGAACGGAGTCTGATCTTTATGGGGCGGTCATTAGTCTTTGGCATCATTTGAATGAAGCCCAAGTCACGGAGCAATCCGTCAAAGTTTTTAATCCAGTGGTTAGCAAACATGGATGGCAGTCCACACATACGATTATTGAAGTCGTCGTTCCCGATACGCCTTTTTTAGTTGATTCAATAAAAATGGTTTTGAATCGCCTTGATCTGGCCTGTCATATCATGCTGCATGGTCCCGCTCAGGTTCAGCGTGATGAGAATAATAAAATTATTTCAATTGGTCAGCGTAAGGGTGAGCTGCATTCGATGTTTCACATTGAAGTTGATCGATTAACGGATACTCAAAAGATAAAACATCTGCGCGAAGAAGTGATTCGAGTGATCGCAGATACTGCATTGGTTGTCAGAGATTGGATGCCGATGGTTGAACAACTCAATCGTGTCATTCAGCAATTGGAAAAACAGAAAAAGCAACTACCGATTGATGAAGGACGCTTTTCCGAAACAATTGAGTTCTTACGTTGGTTAGCCAACCATAATTTCACGTTCATGGGTTACAAAGAGTACGATTTGATTGATACCGCAGAAGGCGGGGAGCTCAAACCAACCGATGATGTTGGACTGGGACTTTTTTCTAATCCGAAGCGGGTCAGAGGTGTCAAGCTCTCCGATTTTTCTGACTCCGCACGTTTGGAAGCAACGAAGCCATTCTTGTTGATCATGACCAAAGGGAATGGTCAGTCCCGGATCCACCGTCCGGCTTATACCGATTATATCGGGATCAAAAAATTCGATAAAAATGGCAAAGTGATCGGGGAGCATCGTTTTACGGGGTTATACACTTCAGCGGTCTATAACCAAACGGTTGAAAGTATTCCGTTGATCCGTGATAAAGTCCGCCGGATCCTTGCTGCCAGTGGCTATCGCGAGGGAGCTTATTCTTATAAAGCATTGCACAATATTCTCGAAAATTACCCACGGGATGAACTGTTACAGGCCAATGAGGAAGAATTACTTGAAGTCGGGATGGGTGTGGTCCAGATGCAGGATCGGGATCTGTTACGGTTATTTGTCCGCAAAGACCCATTCGGGCGCTTCTTCAGTTGTATGGTTTATGTTGCGAGAGATCGACATACGACCGAACTGAGGAAAAAAACACAAACGGTGCTTGCTGATTATTTTGAGTCAAAACAACCCGTTGATTATACAGTGTATTTCTCAGAGAGTCCGTTAGCCCGAACGCATTATATTGTACGGGTTGATAACAATAATATGGATATTGATGTGAAACGAATAGAGCAAAACTTGATGGAAGCATCGACCAGTTGGGATGATCGATTATCTGAAGCCATTGTTGCGGATTCAGGTGAGAGTAAAGGATTACCACTTTCAAAAGAGTATATGCGAGCGTTTCCGCGATCTTATAAAGAAGCCATGATGCCAAGTACGGCTGTTGCGGACATCGAAAGGCTGGAGTCCTTAAGCGAATCGCATAAATTAGACATGTTGTTTTATCGCCCACAGGAAGAAGATCGTCACTCCAAGGTCGTCAAACTGAAACTCTATCATCGGGATGAACCGATTCATTTATCCGATGTGATGCCGATGCTTGAAAATCTCGGACTTCGAGTGATTGGCGAGTCTCCTTATGAAGTGGATAAAACCAATGGGCAGACTTACTGGATTCTTGATTTCTCCATGCTACATAAAACAGACATGGCTATTGATATTCGCGAATCAAGGGATCGTTTCCAGCAGGCTTTTGCTGCAATTTGGCGCGGAGAACTCGACAATGACGGATTTAACCGTTTGGTATTGAGCGCTTCACTGACGGGAAGAGAAGTTTCTATTCTGAGAGCTTATGCCCGGTATATGCGGCAAGTTGGCTTCCCGTTCAGCCAACAATATATTGAAGATACACTCAATCATTATCCTCACTTGGCTAAGGGGCTCGTTGGTCTGTTTAGCGCGCGCTTCAATCCGGCTTCAGATGAGCAGAAACGTACTCGGACATTTGAGAAATTGGTGAATGAGCTTTCAGCTCAGCTTGAAGATGTTGAAAGTCTCGATGATGACCGGATTTTACGTCGTTACATGGAAATGATTCAGGCCACACTGCGGACGAATTATTTCCAGACGGATGAGCAAGGGCAGCCGAAACCTTGGTTATCGATGAAACTGAGTCCACGGGATATACCTGATATTCCAGCTCCAGTTCCTGCTTATGAGATTTTTGTTTATGCACCGGATGTTGAAGGCGTCCATTTACGCGGTGGTAAAGTTGCCCGAGGCGGATTGCGTTGGTCGGATCGACTTGAGGACTATCGCACAGAAATTCTGGGGTTGGTCAAAGCTCAGCAAGTGAAGAATACTGTGATTGTTCCTGTAGGAGCCAAAGGTGGCTTCATCTGTAAGAAACAATATTTGTTTAGTAATCGCGATGAAATTTTTGCGGAAGGACAACGGTGTTATCGCCAGTTTATTCAGGGATTGCTGGATATTACAGACAATATTAAAGAAGGGGATGTTGTGCCACCGGCCCAGGTGGTTCGACATGATCCTGATGATCCATACTTAGTGGTTGCAGCAGACAAAGGGACGGCAACATTCTCGGATATTGCTAACTCTGTTTCACAGGCATATAGCTTCTGGTTAGGAGATGCATTTGCCTCCGGTGGTTCAAACGGCTATGACCATAAAGCAATGGGTATCACTGCGAAAGGTGGTTGGGAATCGGTTAAACGTCATTTCCGGGAGTTGGGAATTGATTGTCAAACCTCCGAGTTTACCGCGATTGGAATTGGTGATATGGCCGGTGATGTATTCGGTAACGGGATGTTGTTATCACAATATACACGTTTGCAGGCGGCTTTTAACCATTTGCATATTTTCTTGGATCCCGATCCGGATCCTGCGCAGAGTTGGCAGGAGCGGGATCGTTTATTCAAAATGCCCAGATCATCATGGGAAGATTATGATCAGAAGTTGATCTCAAAAGGAGGTGGGATCTTCTCGCGTAAGGCGAAATCAATCACACTGTCACCGGAAGTCCGAACCATGCTACAAACGGATCAAAAACGACTGGCGCCGAATGAATTGATCCGCTTAATCTTGAAAATGGATGTTGATTTGCTATGGAATGGGGGAATCGGTACTTATGTTAAATCTGCCCAAGAAACCGATGCTGATGTTGGTGACCGAGCCAATGATGCTGTGAGAATTAATGGCACTGATTTGCAAGCGAAAATTGTCGGAGAAGGCGGCAACCTCGGGATGACGCAGTTAGGGCGCATCGAATATTCATTGAAGGGGGGCCGCATCAATACTGATTTTGTTGATAATGTCGGTGGTGTTGATTGTTCGGATAATGAAGTCAATATCAAAATCTTCCTGAATACATTGGTTGCACATGGTGAGCTGACCATGAAAAAACGCAATCAATTACTGCAATCAATGCAGGATGAAGTGGGAGAGATCGTTCTTGCTGATGCTTATCAGCAGGCCGAATCGATTTCGGTGGCTGAAGTGCAAGGTGTCTCTTTAGTCAAAGAGCAGATCCGCTTTATTCATGCACTCGAAAAGAATGGTGCTTTGGATCGGGCGCTGGAATATCTGCCTGATGATGAAACCCTGTTGGAGCGTGAAAAACAGGAAGTCGGGCTGACTCGTCCTGAGTTGTCCGTTCTGATCGCTTACGCGAAAATGGTGTTGAAAGAGCAGTTGGCGGATGAACGCATTGCTAATGACAGTTACCATGCGACGCAGTTGATTCAATATTTTCCTTCTGAGTTACGGCGTAACTATGCTGAGTTACTTCCGACACATCCACTGCGAATCGAAATTATTGCAACAGCGCTGGCGAATCAAATGGTCAATGAAATGGGTTGTAATTTTGTCTCTCGTTTACAGGATGAAACCGGAGCCGGTGTGGTTGAGATTACCAATGCTTATTGTGCGGCTAGAGATATCTATAACCTTGACCATATTATGGAAAAAATTCGGGTGCTAGATAATCAGGCTACCACAGCGGCACAATATGAAGTGCTGGGGGTTGTCCGGCGATTTTTAAGACGTTTGTCCCGTTGGATTCTCCGCAATCATATGGGGAAAAAATCGGTTAATGAACTGATCGAACTTTATAAAGATGATGTGCAGCAAATTGCGACACATTTGAATGAGGTGTTGGTTGGCAGAGAAATCAGTGATCACGATGCGCTTGCTAACCGCTGGATCGGCCAGGGAATCGATGACGATATGGCACATTATGTTTCCCGACTTTCCAGTCTCAATTCTGCATTGGATATTTGTATCGTCGCCCGAGAAAAAGGGATTACAGTTCAGCAAACAGCGAAGCTATATTTCCACCTTGGTGTTCGTTTATCACTGCACTGGTTCTTAGAGCAAATCAATCATCAGGCGGTTGATAATAATTGGCAGGCCTTAGCTCGCGCTGCATTTAGGGAAGATCTCGATTGGCAACAGCGTCAGTTAACATCTCAGGTTCTTTCCTGTGCTTGTCTCGACGATTCATTTGATGAAATCGCGCTACTGGAACAATGGATTGAAGCCAACCAGATGACCTTGCAACGGTGGGAGAATATCCTCAACGAATTTAAAGTCGGGGCTGTTCATGAATTTGCCAAATTCTCAGTGGCACTCAGGGAGCTGACATTATTAAATTTGAATTGTTCGGCAAATGAGTAAATAGATGATAGAGATTTACTTGGCTTTCTAAGCATCGAATAGTGCTAGGGTTATAGATGATCCCCATTAATTTTTTATTAGTGGGGATTTTTTATATCACTTCATATTTGTTATCATCTTCTTCCCGATAAAGGAACTCACACAAAGCTTTCAAATAGTCTAATCTGAAGGTATAAACATATTTTTTGAATGTCAATATTGATGCTAACACTTGATAATGAATAGGATTTTTTATGAATAAGATGGTGGTCCGTGTATTGGGTCTTACTATGATATTGTTTACATCAAAAGTTGTCGTAGCCATGACTACAACAGATCTTTACAAAAAATATCAGGAGCAAACAGATCATAAAGCATTTGCGATTGGTCTGAATAATATATCTGGTGCCTCATGGGGGGCTACGACTCAAGAATCAGCTAGGGATATGGCTCTTAAAACTTGTAAAAAATCAGGTGGTAAGAACTGTAGTATTACTGAAGTTGACGGTAAGCCTTGGTCTTCAAATAGTCCTCAAGACAGTAGGGTAAATATGGTTACAAATTATAACATTATGTCAAATGGTGTTAGCTACATACCGGATTTAATTTTTGCAGCTAGTGGATTCTTTGTAAACAAATACTATATTGTTACAACAAGCGAAGCTGTAGAAAAATGCACAAAAATAAACTTTGAAAGGAATGGGAAATTAATAAATACAATAGTGATACGTGTTGATAAGGTAAATGGTATAGCAGTTTTGAAATCGTCTGAACCTTCAGAAATTAGTGTAAGTATAAGTTCCAAAAGGAAGACAACCCAAGGGGATAGGACTTATGCATATGGTTATGACCTATCGGATCTTATTAACTCACAAATACCTTCCTATCAAGGGAAAATTACCGATGGAATTATCAGCTTAGCTTCTGGCGATTATAACGATATTCGTTATATGAGTATTACAAATAGCCTTAGTAAAGGTAATACTGGTGGTCCTGTTCTTTCAGAAAGCGGTGAAGTGGTTGGATTAGTAACAAGCACAGATAAACAAGTTATTAAGTCGTCGATACTTAGCATTTTTTTAGATGAACAAGGTATTAGCTATAAAGAAGGAAACACTAAAAAATTGAATGTTATTTCACCGTCCTCAATAGCCCGAAGTGCTCAAAAGTACAGTGTACCAATCGTGTGTTTAAATCGAAGTTAGTTCATCATCCTCTTAAGGATTTGATGTGTATCTATGGTTAGTACAGATCACTGCTTGTCATTACGAATTACATTATTAAATTTGAATTGTTCGGCAAATGAGTAAATAATAAGGCCCCGTTTGTACGGGGCTTTTTTCTTTCGGAGGCACAATGCTTTACCGTATCGCCAGAAGTGGCTTTTTCCAACTGGATGCCGAAAAGGCACATGATCTTGCAATTCAAAATTTTAAACGTTTCACAGGCACACCTCTTGATCTCCTTTACCGCCAGCATTTACCGCATCGTCCGGTCGAATGTATGGGCTTGATGTTCAAAAACCCAGTCGGATTAGCGGCGGGGCTGGATAAAAACGGAGAATGTATCGATGCATTTGGTGCCATGGGATTTGGTTTTGTTGAAGTTGGCACGGTAACACCAAAGCCACAGCCCGGGAATGATAAACCTCGACTGTTCCGATTGGTGGAAGCGGGAGGGATTATCAACCGGATGGGATTCAATAACCAAGGTGTTGATCAACTACTCGAGAATGTCAAAAAGTCAAACTATGATGGCGTTCTGGGAATCAATATCGGTAAGAATAAAGATACTCCGATTGAGAAAGGAGCGGATGACTACTTGATCTGTATGGATAAAGTGTATCCATATGCCGGATATATAGCTGTCAATATCTCATCACCCAATACACCGGGACTGCGTTCGTTGCAGTACGGTGAAGCGTTGGATGAACTACTGACGTTATTAAAAGCAAAACAAGCTGAATTAGCGAAGCTGCACGATAAATATGTTCCGCTTGCACTGAAAATCGCACCGGATTTAAGTGATGATGAACTCGAACAGATTTGTCAGTCTCTGCTGCGCAACAATATCGATGGTGTGATTGCAACGAATACGACATTGGATCGTTCAATTGTGGCAGGAATGAAACATGCCAATGAAGCGGGTGGTTTGAGTGGGCGTCCTGTACAACTTCGAAGTACCGAAGTGATTCGCAAATTATATCAGGAATTGGGTGAGCAAATTCCAATCATTGGTGTGGGCGGTATTGACTCTTATGTTGCTGCCAAAGAAAAACTACTGGCAGGTGCTAAATTGGTGCAGGTTTATTCGGGTTTTATTTACCATGGGCCTGGTCTAGTAAGAGACATCGTCAAAAATTTATAGTCATCTGACAATATTGCACTGATTTACATCAAATCAGCCTGAAATTTTCGAGAGGGAATGAGCATTCATTTCCTCTTTTTTTTTCTCTTTTCACTTTTAGAATGATATTGATTCGTTGGTAAACTGCTCTATCAGGGCACGAGTATCATAAATGATCCGTATTGAAAAGAGTTGTAATATGCTGAAACCGAGTGATAAATGGAACTGGTATTTTTGTGATAGCGAAGGCCACTTAATGCTCGATTTGGGAAATGAGATGGTTTTTAAAACCCTTTTACCCAAAAAGCTGCTTGTTACTTGCGCTTTTACTTCTGGTCAGTTCACTGTTGATGATGCCAGTGATTACCAAGTGTTTAAAGAGAGTGTTGCGTATCTGGACTTGTCTGAACCCAGAAAAGTTGAACTCATTCTAAACTGCGTCGCAGCGAAAAGATTTCATAAACCCGTTCAACCGAAAAGCTGGTTCTTTGATATCCAGAATGCAGAAACCGTCCCGCATGTCGGGGAGATTGTCCAGCTAAAGAATAGAATGAACGCTGGTCGCTTTATTGTTCTGGAAGTCGGTGAATATGCCAGTTTATGCGCTAGCATTGAACTGGAAGCATTTACACTGGCTCCGGGTAAAGAACTCAAATATGGTCAGGCTATCAAAGTTATGCATGACCGTATGGAGTACGTGAACCTCGGTTCACAACCTGTAGCCTTAGTTGGCTAGTGATTTCCATTCGTATTTTGTTCCTTTTTTTATTTCCCATCGGCTGAAAGGCCGATTTTTTTTGCCTTAAGATCCCGCATCCAACCACCATGCTATCCAGATGAAAATCTCAACTGTGAGATTCATCCATAAATTTCGATAAATTTATCACCAATGCGATAGCGAAAATCACTGTAATGATGACCTTTTATACACAAGACTTCCTCTTTTGGGGTGTTTTTGTAATAAATTTACATTGTAAACAAGGGTCTGGTATAGACCAATTTAGCAGTGAATAAATACTCACTTACTCGGGAAGCATTGATATATAAGGAGAGAAAAAATGACGACTTTCAGAGCAGAAAAAGAAAAATTCCTTGGTTTGATTTACCCAAATAGACGAATGTCAGGTATAATTGCGGGCCAATTTTCAGAGTAAAGACCATCGATGCATCAGTATTTAGCCACGACTTCAATCGGACTTGAGAATCTATTAGCAGAAGAGTTGAACCGTTTAGGTGTTAGTGACACCCAAGTTGTTCAGGCCGGTGTCCGGTTCCGCGCCACCAATGAAGTAATTTATCGTTGCTGCCTTTGGAGCAGAGTCGCTTCACGTTTTATCCGAATTCTTTCAGAGTTTTCATGTCAGGATGATATGGATCTTTATCTCTCGGCATCAGCCATTCGGTGGAGTGATTACTTACAGCCATCGGGAACGGTGATAGTCGATTTCAACGGTACCAATCAGTCGATCCGCAATAGTCAGTACGGGGCGGTTAAAGTAAAAGATGCGATCGTTGATCATTTTACGAAAAGAAACTTACCTCGACCAACGATCAGTAAAGATCGTCCGGATCTTCGGGTGCATGTCCGTTTGAATAAAGAAAAAGCCATCATGGGGATCGACATGGTTGGGGGAAGCTTGCATATCAGAGGTTACCGGACCGAAGCTGGTGCTGCGCCTTTGCGAGAAACGCTGGCGGCAGCGATGATCATGCGTAGTGGTTGGCAGGGTGAGATTGCGTTGATGGATCCAATGTGTGGATCCGGCACGATCGTCATTGAAGCGGCGATGATGGCTGCTGGGATAGCGCCCGGTATCAATCGGGCTCATTGGGGATTCCAGTCTCTGCCTGACTATGAACCCGAGCTGTGGACACAAGTCAAAACACAAGCCAGTGTTCAGTCGAAAAGAGGAATCAAACAAGTCTCAGTACCTATCTATGGTTATGACTATGATGAGAAGATGCTGAAGCTGGCAAAAGAAAACGCCCGTCGTGCTGGTGTACGTGACCTAATCGAATTTCAATCGATGGATGCTGCAAAGCTACAACGTCCGGTGTCTTTTCAGGCTGGCTTAATTATTTCTAATCCACCTTATGGGGAGCGGTTAGGGACGGAGCCTAGTCTCATTGCATTGTATGCTTCGTTAGGTGCACAGCTGAAATCTGAGTTTGGCGGATGTAAGGCGATGTTCCTTTCCAGTTCTGACGAGTTATTAAGCTGTTTGCGGATGCGGGCTGATAAACAATTCAAAATGAGAAATGGTTCGTTACCTTGTCACTTAAAAATCTATGCGATTGCTGAGCGAGACGAGAGCCAGCGCCAGTCGGCAACTCAGGAAGTCGCTGCCGATTTTGCCAATCGGTTACGCAAAAATATCGCAAAAATCACCCCATGGGCAAAACGAGAACAGCTTGATTGTTATCGTGTCTATGATGCTGATCTGCCCGATTATAATGCTGCAATTGATGTGTATGGCGACCATGTGGTTATTCAGGAATATGCGGCACCAAAATCAATTGCACCGGAGAAAGCCAAACGGCGTCTGACCGATATGATTCGGGCGACGACGCAGGTGATGGATGTCGATGCAAATCATATTGTCCTGAAAGTGAGAGAAAAACAGAAAGGACATGCGCAGTATCAGAAAATGTCCACCAAAGCTAAAACCTCGCAAGTGCGGGAATATGGCGCTCAGTTTATTGTTAATTTATATGACTATCTCGATACCGGACTGTTTCTCGATCATCGATTGACACGCCGTCGTTTGGGAGAGATGGCAAAAGGTCGGGATTTCCTGAATTTGTTCGCATATACAGGAACAGCGACGGTCCATGCTGCATTGGGTGGGGCAAAATCAACCACGACAGTTGATATGTCCAAAACATATCTGGAATGGGCGAAAGAAAATATGGCTCTCAATCGGCAGATTGGGCGTCAACATCGCTACGAGCAAGCGGATTGCTTACAATGGCTTGAGCAAGCGAAAGGGCAATATGATTTAATTTTTATTGACCCTCCGACATTTTCAAATTCGAAACGAATGGCGGCGACATTTGATGTTCAACGAGATCATATCCATGTCATGCAACATCTGAAACGTATTCTGCGTCAGGATGGTGTCATCGTATTTTCTAATAATAAACGGCAGTTTAAGATGGATATGGAAGGTATGGCCGCACTACAACTCTCTGCGGAGAATATCTCATCACAAACATTGCCTTTAGATTTTAAACGGCATCAGCAAATCCATAACTGTTGGATCATTCGTCATCGTGAAGCAGATGCGGAATAATTGATATCTTGCTTCATTTCCCGATAACATACAGCGCGATAATTTTATTTAGTGAACAGGCTGACCCAAAATCAGCCTGCTTTGTTGGTCAGTCAATGATGATGACTGGAAAATAAGTGCAAATCATAGTGACACCGTCACAAATGGCGCTTAGCTTTCAGGGATGAGTATCAAAATGACCGTTATATTCACAGCATTCAAAATTGGTTAGAAGCATATGGCATTAATAAGCATTCATAACGGGTATTTAGCATTTGGTGATCATCCGTTGCTGGATCATATTGACTTTTCTCTGCAGGAAAACGAGCGGGTCTGTCTGGTGGGCCGAAATGGTGCGGGCAAATCAACGTTAATGAAAGTTCTCTGTGGAGAGATTCATCTGGATGACGGCAAAATGACCGTAACACAAGACGTCGTGGTTTCTCGTCTGGAGCAAGACCCGCCCAGAGATCAGGAAGGGACGGTATTTGAGTATGTTGCCGATGGTCTGGCTGATGTTGGTCAACAGCTTCAGAGCTATCAAGAATTGCTGACATTGATTGAACGTGATCCAAGTGAGAAAAATATTACCCGACTCGCGCAGGTTCAGGAGCAACTGGATCATAATGGCGGATGGCGTTTTGATGAACGGATTAAAAATGTCTTGGCTTCGTTAAATCTTGATGGTCAGACGTTATTAACCGATCTATCCGGTGGGTGGCAGCGGAAGGCCGCACTGGCCCGGGCACTGGTTTGTGAACCTGACGTATTATTACTCGACGAACCGACCAACCATTTGGATGTCACGACGATTGAGTGGTTGGAAAATTTTCTGAAGGATTTCAAAGGGTCAATCATCTTTATTTCACATGACCGTAGCTTTATTCAGTCGATGGCGACTCGGATTGTCGATTTAGATCGCGGGCAGCTTGCTTCATTCGAGACGGGTTATGAACAATACCTGACGGAGAAAGAAGAACTGCTACGTGTTGAAGAACTGCAAAATGCTGAATTTGATAAGAAGCTCGCTCAGGAAGAAGTTTGGATTCGTCAAGGCATTAAAGCCCGTAGAACACGTAATGAAGGGCGGGTGAGAGCCTTAAAAAAACTTCGCCAAGAGCGCAGTGAGCGACGTGAGGTTCAGGGTAAAGTAAACTTACAATTAGATGATACGGTTCGCTCCGGTAAGATTGTCTTTGAGGCTGAAAATCTTTCGTATGACATTGATGGTCGCTGTATCATTGATAATTTTAGCTTTAATGTTATGCGTGGTGACCGAATTGCCTTGATCGGGCCAAATGGTTGCGGTAAAAGTACATTGTTAAAATTGTTATTAGGGAAAATCCAGCCGACTCATGGCCGCTTACATTGTGGTACGAAACTGGAAGTTGCCTATTTTGACCAGTATCGAGAGAAACTGGATCCTGAAAAAACCGTAATGGATAATTTGGCTGACGGTAAGCAAGAAGTGATGGTCGGTGGGCGTCCACGCCATGCTTTAAGCTATTTGCAGGATTTTCTCTTTTCTCCGAAGCGGGCAAGAACGCCAGTGAAAGCGCTATCTGGCGGGGAGAAAAATCGATTATTGTTAGCCCGAATATTCCTCCGCCCGAATAATCTTTTGGTGCTGGATGAACCAACGAACGATTTAGATATCGAGACACTGGAACTTTTGGAAGATTTACTTGCCAACTATCAGGGTACATTGCTTTTGGTCAGCCATGATCGTCATTTTGTGGACAATACTGTGATGACAAGCTGGATTTTTGAGGGCAATGGCCAGATTGAAGAGTTTGTCGGCGGATATCACGATGCGCAGCAACAGCGGCAGCAAGTATTCGCGGCAAGAAATGAACAGATGAAGCGTCAAGCGTCACAGCCGGAAGTCTCTCCGGTGCAGGCAACGGGCGCTTCAGTGAAAACAAATCCTCCTGCGAAGGTCAGTAAAGGTAAAAAATTATCTTACAAGCAGCAACGTGAACTTGAGTCGCTTCCGGAACAGCTCGAAGCTTTGGAACAAGAGATAGAAACACTCCAGGCGCAAGTAAACAATGCTGACTTTTTTTCGCAGGGTGTTGAACAGACTCAACCCACTTTGGAACGATTAGATGCCGCGGAAAAAGAACTTGAGCAGGCATTTAACCGCTGGGAAGAGCTTGAAGCATTACAACAGGACAGTAAATAATAATGACACCAATCAAGACGAAAATATCACTTTTAGCCTTTTCTGTATTTGCAGCGACGCAGGCTCATGCTGCTCTTTATCAAATTGTTGAAGTGACGCCCCCTGTTTCTTCAAATAGTTACCAAAGTGCATTTGGTGTCGCAATTCAGCCTTCTACGGATGATAGTCATTCAGCCACTAATTTTAATAGTTGTTTTCTCGCGAGCTCGATCGGTGGGACGGCTTGCTCTGGTTTTAATCTTGCCGGAGAAACTCGAATTCAGAAAACAATGGCTGGTGAAGCGGTTGATGGAATCAGTTATCGCGAAGAAGTACCTTTCGGGATGGATAACGCTTTCTCTTTCGCTCAGACAGAGAATGATTTAAAGAATTATTGTTCGAGTGAGTTGCTTTATTCAACTTGTGATGCTTGGGGTGAATCCCATTGGACGGAATGGCGACGTGAGCTGACCGGTGATCATACTGTTAACGCAATCGCCTTTGTCGAAGGCGGTTCTGTCTTGAGTAGTCAGAATACCGTGATCAACAGCTTAACAACCAGCTCTAGTCCGATTGGGATTCAACTGTCGACAGGGGATAACCGTCAGACTGTTGAAGCCCAAGTTCCAACATCTATAAAACCAGTCAAAAATGGATTTGATAAATCCCGAGCCTGGAAAACCGATGGGACTTTCACTGTCGGGAGTGTATCGAGCAATAAAACCAATAGTTTTGGTAACTATTACAGTTCTAATGCTGCGATTTGGGGCAGTGATGGGGCGGTGATCCAAATTGGTTGGGGAGCAGGGGTTAGTCAGGAAAAAGATCAGCGCCTTGCCCAAGGCAGTATGCGTGACTTTGTGGTCAAAAATGGGAACATTTATGGCGTCGGTTATAATACCTACGACAGCGATAATAATTTTATGAATGCGACAGTCTTTCAGGTGGCTACAGGCAATTATGCGAGCGTAGCATCGTGGCAATCCACTGAGATTAATGACGCAAAGGCCAAATCGGGCAATGATCGAATCTATAGTCATACTGTTTTGACTGCTGTTAATGACAACCTGGTTGCGATTGGCGAAGCGAAACGGGCGGGAAGCCGGCCATCCGGTGGTGCTGCGGCTAATCGGTTTTTTGTCGTACCGGATGTCAGTGCCACATCACCATCCGCGCAGTTTATCTCTGACAACATTTCGTTCTCCGGTGCTGGTGGCCATGCGAATGCGATCAATAACTTTAATGAAATTGTTGGTCAGGTCGATACGGAATCCAGTCGTGAAAGTAGTGGTAAGCCGCGACGCAAGCGTGCGTTTATCTATCCGTATAATACAACCGGTAGTAACGCCACACGGATGGGTATTTTCGCCAACCGACCTTGGTTACTGGATGATTTGACTAACGGTGGTAATTTTTCTGCAAATAACAATCAATACCGTATTCTGAATGCATCTGATATTAATGATGCGGGTGTAATTGCAGCAACGGCAATTAAGTGTAGTGGTGGATATGATTCAACCGCTCACAATGCGACATGTGGTGATGGCGGGCGAACAGAGACAACCGTTGCGGTGAAGCTCATTCCGATAGAGAATGCAACCAGCAGTGACATCAGTGCCAGAGGACATGAATCAAGCCCGACGAAGCGAAGTGGTGGTGCTTTGGGTAGCGCTGGTTTGACACTACTGACTCTGCTTTGGTTCCGTCGAAAACGGTGAGTTTTGTCAATAATCGGAATGAGTCACAGATTTAGATTTGCACTTATTTTGGTCCCTTTTTATGCTTGAGTCTGATTCCTAATTGAGCGATTCTTAGAGGTGTGGTCATAAAAAAGCCACACCTTTGTAACAGTTATCAGTTAATGAATCGTTAATGTATGAGGACTTTACTATGAAGAGACAAAAGCGAGATCGTCTGGGAAGAGCACAGTCTCAGGGGTACAAAGCAGGGTTAAATGGTCGTTCTGCTGAGGAGTGCCCTTACCAACAGATGGATGTTCGCTCCTATTGGATGGGCGGTTGGCGCGAAGCCAGAGATGACAAGAATGCAGGTCTCTATAAATAACGAAACATTCCACATACACTGAGACGCAGCCCCTGTAAGCAGGGGCTTTATTGTACGCACCTAATGCACTATAACTAATTATCAGCAGAATAAAAAAACGGTTCGTGAACGAACCGCCTTGTATCGCATTCATGATTAAAAAGTTGATGTATCTTGAAATAGGCCAACTTTTAGATCTTTCGCTACATAAATTTCTTTACCATCAACTAAAACTCGGCCATCCGCGACACCCATAACCAGTTTACGGTTGACGACACGTTTCATGTTAATTTCGTAAGTCACTTTTTTCGCTGTTGGCAGAATCTGGCCGGTAAATTTCACTTCACCAACACCTAAAGCTCTGCCTTTACCTTTGCCGCCAACCCAGCCGAGGAAGAAGCCGACAAGTTGCCACATTGCATCAAGTCCGAGACAACCTGGCATCACTGGATCACCAGGGAAGTGGCAGTCAAAAAACCATAGATCAGGAGTAATATCAAGCTCAGCTAGAATCAAACCTTTACCAAATTCACCTTCTGTCTCAGACATCTTAGTTACACGATCCATCATTAACATATTGGGAGCTGGTAATTGTGGATATCCTGGCCCAAAGAGTTCACCTCTGCTTGATGCCAGAAGGTCGTCACGATTATAAGATTCACGTTTATTTTGCATTATTTATTACTCCAAATATCAACAGCGAGCATGTTAGTGAAGCAGTGTATGTGAAACAACTCCGATCAGTAGAAATTCAGTCTATTTTTGAGTTTTTCCCATAAACTTTCCGGATTTTCTTCACGCTCGAATAATTCAATTCTCTCAGCTATCTTTTCAAGAACACTATTTTTTTCAAAGCCACTATCTTTGTTTAGGGCTTCATCTGTATTTTTCCGACGAAAGGGTTTTCCCATGAGGATAGGAATTGCTTCGTCAACGGTTGATACGGGCCAGATATGGAACTCTCCGGCTTGTATACGACTCACCAGAGTATGGTGAAGTGCCAAATTCCTTAAATTGGTTTTAGGCAGGATGACTCCTTGCTTGCCAGTTAGACCTTGATGACAACAAACATGGTAAAACCCTTCAATTTTCTCATTTAAGCCACCGACAGCCTGAACTCTGCCGAATTGATCCACCGCACCAGTCACGGCAATCTGTTGATCAATGGCGATGTTTGATAATGCACTCACCAATGAACAGACTTCAGCCAAAGAAGCGCTGTCACCATCGACCTCACTATATGATTGTTCAAATACAACCGATGCAGAATAGGGGAGTGGTGCATTCAATTCCAGAGCACTGCTGACAAATGCCTGCATAATCATCATGCCTTTCGCATGAAGGTTACCCCCTAAATCGACTTTACGTTCGACGTCACTGATATCTCCGTCACCAAAGTGAACAACACATGAAATACGAGCTGGCTCTCCGTAAGAGACAGGATGTCCTGCGATGTCAATCACCGTTAACCCATTGACCTGACCGACTTGTTTGCCCTGTGTTTCAATCAATACCTGACCATTGAGAATATCACTCAGTGCGCGTTCCGGCAGATAACTTTCGTGATAATAGCGTTTATCCAGTGCAGACTGAATATGGTGAGACTCAATCATGCTCTTGCCAGCTTCAATGGCTGCTTCTTCCAACAACGTCCGGTGCCAGAATAAACACAGAGGAATATATTGCTGATCTTCGGTTTGACGAACGCCAGCAGCCAACAGTAACTGAACAGCGTCTTCTGAAAGGTCCGGATAGCGGTAAGTTTGCAGCAACCATTTTAAATATGCGAAATAGTGGGTAAGGGTGTCTGGCTCAATTTTCATCTCCAGTTCCATCTCTGTATAAAGAGATAAACCACTACGAATATCATCATCAATATAATCGACCGTTGCCAACTGCTCGCGATCGCCAGATAGGATCAGTTTGATATCGTAACGTTTCGCCCATTCATACTGGAGTGGTGATTTTTCATCACAGTTCAATGCCGAGACTTCTTCACCAAGCAAAACACTTTTCAGAATTGGCCAGCTAGCGGCATTTTTGATCAGCCAGTTAGGAGAGACAATCAAATAACCGCCATCAGCTTTATCGAGCAAACCGGAAAATTCGCTGACAAGGTGCCCATTATCTGCTTTGACCGTGGTAAACATGTGCTTTTTTTCCAGAGACTCACTGGTGATCACCGGTATATTCTCTGGAAGTAGAGCTGAGAGACTATTCTGGATGATATGGCGATAAACTGAATTGTCAGGTGCATGGATAACCAATAAGCGGCTCAGTCCTGTCAGCTCGGTAAAGCGACGTAGTGTCGATTGGAGTCGAGGCTGGGTTGACATAAAATCAGCGGGTTGAATCGATGGGTATTGTGATAATTGTGTGCTGTAGTCGTCGAACTGAGGCGTTACAAAGCGCCATATATCATTTGTCATTGCATATTCGATATGAATTTAAAGATGAAAGATTATATAGAAAAAGTTACTTGGAAAACAGATTCACATCCCATTGATCAACGATCTATTTGCAGATATTTATATCATGGGTTACGCTGTCACTGCATCTAAGCTCATTCTGCATAAAACAATAGGTTATCCCAAATGAAATACCAGCAACTTGAAAATCTGGAATGTGGATGGAAATGGCAATACCTCATGGATCGCTATAAAGAGGGGGTTCAGATTACTCGCCACATCGATAGCAGTGAGATTGATCATGCCGTTGCATTACTGAGTCAGATTGAACATGAGCCCATCCACGTATTGGAGTGGATTGAGCAACATATGTCACCTGAACTGGATAACAAGCTGAAACAGGCGATTCGGGCGAAACGGAAAAGACATTATAATGCTGAACAGATTCATACCCGCAAGAAGTCTATTGATTTAGATTATCGCGTATGGGAAAAACTGGCTTTTCGTGCGAATGAACTAGGATGCACCTTATCTGAAGCGATTGAATACTTACTCAGCGAAGCCTCTAAAACTGAAAAAACGAGTCAGAAAATGAGTTCGCTTAAAGAGGATTTAAATCGATTATTATCTGAATAATCAAGGAATTATATAATGATGTACGTCATAATTATTGCAGCTGTTGTCATTTTCTGGTTGCTTGTTCTTGATCGGCCTGTGTTGTACGTTCATTTTAAGAAAGGTGAGTTGGTTAAAGTCAAAGGTCATTTACCAGTGACGTTAAAGCATAACCTGACAGAAATTGGCCACCATTCTCCATTTGATGGATATCTGAAAGCCTATCAGCGCCGAGAGGGAATTCGACTCAAATTTTCTCCGTCGGTGCCAAAGAGTATCCAGCAGCGGATTCGCAATGTTTTTCCTTTCAGTGGGCTGAAAAAATCAGGCATTAATCAAAAAAATAAACACTAAATTCTATATACCTGACCTCTGTTTGCTATTCCTTGAATATGAGCTAGATTTTATATTGTTTAAGTCAAGGAATAAGAACAATGTCATGGCTCTGCCCAAAACATATACGAAGTTTATTTACTTCATTCTCTCGATAACGTCAGTGTCATTGGTACTGATATATCATCAGTACCAGAAAGGTGCGATTGTGGAGAATCGTGCGCAGTTTTTCTTTGCTAGCGCTGAACAATACTCTGATCTTTATGTGAAATTCGTAAAAAGTTCACTTCAAGCGGTACAAAAGAGTGACATTGTACAGAATTACCTAATCAATTCCGACACCAGTCATCAGTTACCCCTTCGTACTATAATTCAGCAACTTACACAGAGTTTTCCTGCAATTGAACAACTAGACATTTTGAATGTCAACGGAAGCTCTTTACTCCATTTTGTAAAGACGGTTGAGCTAAACAGTCAAATAGATTTTTTACCAGCGGATCAAGAACCTATTTTCCCAGATATTCACCAACGACTTAAAGTTGAGTCCGATGAGATTTGGTTCTCTCAGATAACGCAGGCATCCAGCCTCATGAAGGCACAAAAAGTAATGCTTCAGGCTGGCTTACCGATTTTTATGCAAGAACGATTGATTGGTGCACTTATTGTCAATCTTGATATTACTGAGTTTCTGCAGCACTTATTTTTTCAGCCAGATGCTGATATTTACTTGTTGAATGAGCACGGTCAGATTTTGTATTCGAACCGAAGTTCAAGTCATAAGCATGATGCGTATCAGTCATTACCAACAACTTTGGCTATGTGGGAAGTCTCAGGATTTTCTACTTTTGGTTTCTCAAGACTGATTCCCAGTCATGAACCGTTGACTCTGGCATATCGAATGCGCGGAGCTTATCGTGCAGACATGAGCATCTTATTGATTGCAGTAATGGCCGTCGCTGCTTTTTCTGTACCGCTCGGAATTTTGGTCGTATGGCACTCAATTCACCGTAAGATTATGTTAAATCAGTTATCAATTGAAAATCAGGATAATCTCAATATCATCGACCAATATATTCCCGTCATTTCCACTGATAAGCAGGGCCTTATTCAGCATTGTAATGATGCTTTTCTAAAATTAACGGGTTATACAAAGAATGAATTACTCGGACAGTCTTACGGTATGCTCAGCGCTCCTCATGTGATCGAGCAAGAACCTTTCTCAATGTTTAGAACATTGTTACCCGGTAAACAGTGGCAAGGAGAACTCCATAGCCAGACGCGAACTGGGGATGAGTTATGGTTACATACATCCGTCATACCGAGATTTGATAAACGTCAGAATCTGACCGGTTATATGGCTATTTTTACTGACAGGACTGATCGTAAACAAGTCGAGCAAATGGCCGAAAGAGATCCATTGACCGGTATTTACAACCGAATGAAACTCGATGAGTTGATGAGAAAATGTCTCAATCAGTCAGAAAAATCAGGTTGTGAGTTTTCCATCATTCTGATCGATATTGATTATTTCAAAGCTATCAATGATGAATATGGACACTTGGTTGGTGATAATACTTTGATTGAAGTGACTTGCTTACTGCAACAGTCTTTAAATCAGCCGAATGAAATTGGCCGTTGGGGAGGTGAAGAGTTTGTTGTGATTTGTCCTCAATCAGACTACCTAGAGGCGTTTCATCTTGCCAAGAAACTTTGCAATGCGGTTTCCCAACATCGCTTTAGGCAGACGGGCCAGGTCACCATTAGCTTAGGCGTTAGTTCATCGCTTGGAAAAGACTCAGTCGCTGAGTTATTAAATGAAGCAGATCAAGGGTTGTATGAAGCTAAAGATCGTGGGCGTTGCCAGGTTGTTGGGCTTCTGAACAGTGAGCAACCATCATTAGTGGCAAACTCACAAGAGATAGAAACACCTAATATAGAGTTGATTTGATGAGATATTGGATCTCAAGATGTTGTCACAACTAACGCACTATAACTAGTTTTTTAGAAGAAACCAAACAATATAAATCTCCAGCAAAGATAGATAACACGGACCCAATCAACCACAAATCACTAAGTCTAAGAGGCAAACAACATCGTTATTTTCTACGAATATTGAGATAGTTCGCTAGCTGAAACTGACAATTACAGACACATGCATCTATACCGTATTTATTGGTACAGCATCTCAACAAAAAGTTCTACGTGAAAGCCGGAAGAAAATCAGCTACCGAGAGCTGTAAGCTGGTATGGGTGTCGCAGAAAGATAGCGTTTGAACATCATGATGTAGCGAACATGGTAATGGGTTTAAATTCGTTGAGAGTAATCATGTTAACGCAGCGGAAGCTAAACAGACTAAATATTGCACATAACTATAGTACGTATTATATATATTATGTTAAATAAGATAATTGAGTCGATTCAATGCGTTAATGCTTCTCACCTCTTAATTGATACATTCATTCATAGCAATCATTTACATAATCCCTCAGATTTTGAGTGTTAGGCGCAAGCTAAGCGCCCTAACACCTGAAATCATCATTTTCTATTTTTTTGATGATTTTGTGAGGTACATCACGTGAAAAAGCTAAGGCAGCGCATCAAATTGCGCGATGAATTGTATCAATGCGGTGTGTTAAATCGTCAGCTCAGCGAGATTTTGATCAGCGAGTTTGATTCAATGGAAGAAGCCGCGGACTATTTAGGATGTTCAGTGTCTTCTCTCTACCGTTTTAAACAACAAAATAAATGGCCTGTTGCACAAGCACGCTTACTCTTGATTAGGCACCGGGGGTATCTTCCCAGCTCTACACCATGGTATGGGTTCAAGATCCGTGGAGATAAGTTACTGACACCCTCTGGCCGTGAGTTCTCCGCAATAGAACTTAATATACCCAAGAACATTAAATCAAATGATAGCTATGCTCTGCTGATGAGAAGTAAAAAGAGATTTAAAAGATCTTAATAAGAAAAAACCCGCCTATGTTGGCGGGTTCTGATTACGATTTTTTATCTTGTAATAAATACTCAATATCAAATAAAGGCCATAAGCACAGGCCAAAGCAATTTTGATATAGTTATGAATATATATACTGTCCAGAATCATGATAGACACAAATAATAAGGCTACCGAAAGTAGCTTCATTCGATCCATAAGATATGATTTCATTACTGTGCCCTCATAATGTCGGGAAAATGATTTACAGCATCATCGATCCAAGAGCCGTATAAACTTAAGTCCTTAGCTGCCCGTCTCAATTGCCTCAAATCACATCGCGTTGCCCGGTTCGAAGCCATTATTGCCGATCCGAGTAAAACCCCTGCATAATAAGCACCATATAAAGCATAACCATATACTGCTGCTTTCCCTCCGGGGATCTTCGGTATCCTTGCTCCAAAATTTAAAGCACTATCTATTGCTGTTAGCATGGAAAGAGGTTCAGCAATTGCCCCACCTATTGTAGTCGGTAACGAGAACCCATTTGCTACAACATTTGATTCGAAGTTATATACAAAATTATCGAAATTAAATCGACACAACCTAGCCATAATTATTTCTCTCGTTTTATTTTATGTATCATACTAAGCGTTTTTATATGCACAAGGGTTCGTATTGGTTGGGTTGTGTTCTTGAGAGCTAGCCTGTATTAACATCACCTATACATCAATATATCTATCAGGCGTTACTGCTTTTGATAGCAAAAAGCCCCAATACGGGGGCTTTGTCATTCTGGTATGTCATTTTTTCTTTTGGCGACGGACTTTGACGCTTTTCTTTCCTGCTGCACTGAGTTTCTTTCGCATCGTCGCAGCAAAAAGTTTATCGGTTTTCCACTTTCGCTTGGTTGCGTTCCCGCCTTTACGGCCAGCTTGCCGGACTGTGAGAGACTTTGCCATATCACCTCATTTTAATTATTGCTATTGATAGAAAGACAATCGCAGATATGGTTGCCGCAAGTTTTAAAGTAATATCATGTTTTACTACAATCTCTTGTTCTGTCATTGTCCCTTACCTTGTTCCAGATGAGTCACCCGTTGATCTATTTTTTCCAACATCACCCGGAGCCACTTCACATCAGTTTTCAAGGTGATACCAACACCAATCCCACTAAATAACGCGCTCACCGCAGCAACTATCAGGGTTTGATATTCTGCCATTACTTGAATTCATCTCTCAGCGTTTCCCAGATACCGATGAATACAGGGGCAGCGGTGCCAATTAAACCACCATAGTGAACCCCGTCCGGTGTGATACTGGCGGTTAATAGTTCAGGGTGTCCGGCCGCTAGTGCGACACCTGCACCGATTAACGCGAATCCCTTTTTGGTCGATGCTTGGTTGATATCGATGCCTAATTTGTTTTTGAAAAAATCGCTCATAATAGATGGCTCCTTTTCAGATATTTGATGGTGTACGCTGCCAGAATTGCACCGGCAACCGACAGGGCGATCCGTTTCATGTCTTGCTTTGTCATGCCATTGCAACCCCTTGTTGTGCCATGCTCAGGCCGTAATAATTGCCGACCTCTTTACGGCTCATTGCATAAAGTAGGCGGGCGAGTTGGTCGTTATCATTGACATTAACTGTCTGATTTGGCTCAAGCCCTGTCCATTGGCTGATTTGCTGCACATAGAGCGCGGTGTCATTCTCATTGTCTGGGGCAAAGCGGTAAATCATTTGACTGAGTGTTTTGTATCCTTGGCGGCTGTAACTTCTCAGTATCCGTGCGCCAGCCCGAAAGCCGTAGACAGGGTGTTTGAACTCTTCGAATTCTTTATCACGGTTAAATCCTGATTTACCTTCCCAATCATTCGCTGAGTCACGAATGTTGAGCGGGTTATTATTCCGAACGCCACGCGGAAGCGTTGAGCGGTAAAGCATATAGGCAAGTCCTCCTGTGATGATGGTCAGGCTAATCAAGAGCGGCTGATTCATGCGCTCTGGTCTTTGACGTAGTCTTGATAACGCTGATGCTCGTCAATCAACCATGCATAGCGCGCATTAAATTCGTTTTCGCCAATCACCTGATTGGGTCGGGCGTCCAGATATTCGATATGCCCCGCTCCGATTGCGGTATCGTACTGAACCGCCCATTCACCATGGGTCATCTGATAGCCGCCGATTTTGGACATCTCTGCAACAACGCCATCAACGATAATCATTTGGTCTTGTGTAATTGCTGTAACTTTCATAGTACGTTGTTACCTCATTTTCATAATAAAAATAATACCTATCGATGGTTGACGGGTATCAATTGGGGTCACGGTTGCATCGTGGTTATGGGCGACGTTCCCACCTGTATAACTCGTTGCTGTGGGTGCAGAACTAGAGCCACTAATCCCCCAGACATTACTGCCGCCTGAACTCTCATGGAACCATACACGGGCAAACGTATGATTGTGTGCTGGTAAGTTTTGATGAGTTAAGGTGCGAGGTTGTACATTGACTCCCGGATATCGAAATGTATCGCCAAACATTTCATGTTGTTGATACATCCGTCCGGCTCCTACCAATGCACGATCAAGTAAATTCGGGGTGCCGTTGGTGCCGTCGCACAGTTGCCAGCCGTGAGGAATTTCACTTAACGGGCGTGTCCAAATCCGTATATCTCCCCGTTTCCAGCCGGAGGCTTGCGAATAACTAAAATTCATACGCGCTCCCCGATATGAAGTACATCCCCCGCGATCCCCTCTACGGTGACCGCATTCGAGGCCGGAAATTCGACCACCGCACCAGCAGGGACACGGAGAAAGCTTTGAATCACAATCTCCCCCTGATTCCCTTCATCTGCCTGTAAAATCAGCCCCTGACGCTTTGGATTGGCATCGATACGTTGAGTGCTGCCATTGAGTACCACGTCATTGCGGCCGTAAATCTCAGTTGGTTGTTGGGTCACGGTCTGAACCGCTTTCCAGTTGGTGACACTGACCTCGGTGTGAGGCATGGTTTTCACCTCAATCTGAGGCATGGTTTTCACCTCAACCTCAGGTAGACTTTGGACCACGGATACAGGGCTATTTATTTGCATCATTTCACCTCCAAAACCGCGAGACGAGCAGTGTTACTACTGACGTTATAAACATACAGCTCCCCTGAAAAATTAAACGAGAGCGAGCCGATTGCCGCTTTGCTACCGATGACCAGTGCGCCTCGGTTGCCTGAGACGTTAAAGTCACCGACACGCAAGTCGGTCAATTCATCACTGATGACTTGCATCACGACCTGACGATAACCGCCCGATGTCAGTTTGGTCTTGGTTTGGGGTGTGATTTCAATATCAGGATGGGTCACCATTTGCGATGAAGGTATTGTTGCCACCTTCAAACCGTCCTCAACTCTCACACTGGCTTCAAACTGAATCGGCTCAATGATGCGCTGAACAACCAGCCCCGATGTTGAGGCTGGTTTGTGCTCTAAGTCTGAAATCTGATAGTCAAAATTCACTGTTTTATGTGAATGATGACTTAAAAACATCTTTTCAAACTCCAGAACATTGATCCGGTCACCAGATTCAAGCCGCTGAGGACTGAGGCCGTCGGCAGAAATAAAAACCGGTGCCGATGTTGACCGGACAATCAAATATTTTCCCCGTCCCCCGACTGAAATTGGGGTTTCGGTATTGGGTTGTAAAATCATTTGCTCCCCTTCACGATTGCATAGGCCACCGCACCAATCGCAAGAACGGCACAAATCGCATAAGCGACTTTTGTCCATTCTGTTGCGTTACCTATCTGTTCACGCTGTTTGGCGTCGCCAGCCATGGTCAGGGCAGCTCTAGCGCTCTCGTTGCTTTGACTAGCCATAGACTTCAAAGCACTCATTGCCGATTCTGAAACACTTTCCATCTTATCGAGGGACTTGTTACTGGCAGACAAAGCTCCTTTGAGAGACTCTTCGCCAAAATCAAACGCAGCCTTTGACACTTTTGTATTTGAATCAAGGGTTTTATCAATTGAGGAAGCCATTGCTGAAACGGTGTCTCCACCTAGATTGAGCGCCTCTTCTGCGATTTTTCCGGCTGTTTTGGTTGCGCCTTGGTCGGTCATGGTAATGTTGCCGACACTCCCCTGAACCCCACTAATTAAGACACCAAGATTGTCGCCCTGAACGGCATTGGTGCCGTTGATATTGGTGTTGTTATTTGTGGTACTGCTTGAACTACTGCCCCCTTTACCCATGCTTGTAGCCCTCCAAATTCAGCACATAACGCGATTCACCCGGAGCCGGAACACTGTCCAGCTCAAACCCGAATCCCCGTAACAGACGCCCCATTCCGGGGCGATAAGCATGATAAGAGATTGCCGGATACCCCATACTGAGGCACCGCTCAATAATCACCGGTGCAGCATGAGCAAGGCCGCGACCTTGTGAGCAGATCACGTGATAAATCCCGTCAATCACACGACCAACAAAACGGATCTGAACATCTTTTGCTTTGATCAAGTACAAACTCGCTTGTCCGGTTTGCACCTTCTCTACCACATCCAACCATTCAGATTTAGGGTCATGAGAGCCGTTAAATGCTGGCTTGAGTAATTCAAAATGAGCGTTAATATCCCGACGCGACGGTGCCAGATAGCTGATTGTTATTTTCTGCATAGCCACCATGTCACCCCTATTGCTACCGCAATCCAAGGGATCCATTGTCCCGGACTGCCGCCACCAAAGTTGATGGCACCGTTACGGATCCCCCCAAAGCTGGATTTATTGCTGGCACCACTTGGGCCAGCCTGTCCGCCATTTGCACTAATCGGCATCGTGCCGGAATTGGTGAGTCCTCCCCCGAATGATGGGATCATTGACCACCCCCTTTCGCGTTATAGAAACGCCATGCAAGATAGATAACCATGAGTGCCGCAAAGACCTTTAACAGTTTTCCTGTAGCCGACCCCGTCCAAAGTCCAACCCCAAAGCCTGCAACACTGGCTAAAAGAGGGATTACAAATACTGGCATACGTCCCCCTTTACCGTTTCATCAGCATGACAAACAAGACAATCAATATCAGTAGCGCGATGCCTCCACCGACATAGAGCCATGTTTGATTGAGCTCAGACGGTTGTGATGGTGTAACTTTATTACCGTTATTATCGGCCTGATGAGTTGCCTGTGGTTGCGTGTTGGCGTTGACTGAACTGTTGTCACTGGTAGCGGCTCCGACAAGACTGTCGAAACCTTCCCCGACACTATCGAGTAAGCCGGAGCCAAAATTACTTAAATCATCTAAGAACGCCATGATTACCCCCCTTACTGAACTAGGTCAGGGCGAACAATCTTGACTGACTCAACAATGATCGGAATAGAGCCGACAGCCTCATCAGTTTTCACTGTGAATTTGAGTTCATTGGTGTGCGCTGTCTGGAACAGTTCATCAATGAAGTAACCGCGCATGATCGGATCGAAGTGATACATTCCCGATTGCCAATACTTTTTATTTCGCTTGGCGCGCATGGTTTCAACAGCCCGTGTTGTGTCATAGACTTTGATATAATCACGGTGAATTTCGAGTGAGTTCACCGTCTCTGACAAAAAATGCATCCGACGAACCAGCAGAAGAGGCGATGACGTGAGATCAAGGAACTCATTTTCTGTTGATGTGGCTTGCATGGTGTGTTTTTTGATTTGTGGCACAACAATCCGTGCCGCTTGTTGTGGGGAAACCGTCGCATGACCTTTTAGCTGTATCGCCGGAGCGCTACCGGAGTTATCCGGTGCAATTTCAATTTCCAGTACGATGTTATCCCCAGGCTCAGTGACCAGCGCTGTATAACGCATCCCGTTTTTAGTTTTTGCGGTGATGTCTGCCAGTGGAATATGATAGAAACCATCAATTGACGGCATTCCTTTATAGGCTTCCAAAGCTTTCATCAGACGGCCATCAAGCACAATGATTTCATCTGCGTTGAGCGTAATCGAGACTCGTTTGATTTGTTCCGGTGACAGGTTGGTTTCGAGAAATATCTCTTCATAAACCGGACCCGTCGGGATCGTCAACGAGGCTTTCTCACCGTAGCCAACACCAGTGAACGAGTTTAATTTCATAACTGAATTCATAGTGCTTAATCTCCGATGACGTCTTCGACAGCGTCAACATTGTTTGATGCCCAGACGGTAAGGGCTGCTACCAATGCGGAAACAATCGCGATTGCGAGTAGTTGTTTAGGTTTAAAACCGAACATAAAATAAAAATCCCCTTGTCTTGCGACGTTGGTGAGTTAATTAGGGCGAAAATGCCCAAGTTCGGCTTTATAAAACGAGGAAAATTGAAGTTTGGAAAGCTTGGATAACCTATAGGTTAAGCGCTTAACCTATAGGTTGAATTGTGATGTTAATCGCTGTCGTTTAGCGATAATTCAGAGATAGTTTTGCCCCTGTTCGGCAGTTAAAAGCAGCATGTTCAATATTGCCGATCCCGTCCCGGACAAGCAGATATTCCGCAATCGGCTTATTGATGGTTTTCTTGTTCACCTTGGCAGATTTTAGCCCTATTATCCGATTCACATTAATTCCCCGACGAATTGAAAGCCATTCAGCATCCGCGGCAGAATTAACGGCACCGATCCACCAAACGGCCGATTGATCGGTGACCGTTTTAGGCACTTCCTGCCCCTTCTGAAAGACCGTATGAATCACCAGACCATACTGACGCCCGCCCCGTAATAACTCTCCGGCTCGTCCCTTGAGTTTGGCAGACGTCTCGGCACAGGAAGCCAGCTCTTCAATCACGACATGCAGGGCTGGAGCATGGCCGTTCCCGACCGACCAGACAACAGCACTGAAAAATTCCAATTCTTCGCTGTTCGCGCCACTTTCAGGAACATAGGCTAATTTAAAGGTATCCCCTCGCTTGCGAGCCGACACTAAAGCGCGAACAAACGTTAAACGTGAAGAGGTGGCCTGAACCATCTGACCTTTAAACTTGTCTTCAGCATAGTTTTTGTATGGGTCAAAGAAAACGACTTGCGCCCCTTTGGGGATTAAGTCGAGATGTTTCACCGCGGAGGTTTTCCCACCCCCAGTGCCCGCGACATAAATGGTATGCTCTGCATCTAAAGATTGATTCGAGTTGACCGGGTTAGGAAACTGCAACGGCTGTGGCTTCTTCGGCATATTCTCCTTCCCCCCTGTCCTGTTTGGCTTGTTGAGCAATCAGCTTTTTCGTTTTGACGATCTGCTTTCTGGTGCTGTAACCCAAAGTAATGATCGCAAAAAGCAAGGTTGCCTCTTCAAAGTAGTTCCCGAGCATTTTCATAAAAATACCTTCACTATGCTTGGTTAACACTGGTTTTGCCGCTTCAATAACTTTGGTCTTGCCTTTTTCGTCAAATTCAAATTCAAAACCGACTAACATGGATGTAACTTGTTCGGTGACCACAAAAGCAATGTCAAGGAAAGCGGCCGCGGCTTCGCTTTGCTCTTCTTTGTCATCTGATTTGTTCGGTTCGGTATCATCCGGTTCAGTCGGTTTATTTTCCTGCTGATTTAACGCATCAATGACCGCGCTGAAATCCCCCCAATCATCAGTGGATGTATCCGGCTCAAGTAATTCGCTGTCCGTATCAGGCTGTTGCATCTTGTACCCCTGCACTCTCATTAACCTCATTGAGTTTCACGCGAAGCATGAACCGACGAATTAACCAAACGATGAATACGATCACGCCTATCAACATGATGAATCGTCTGATAACCACCCGGTTATCCTGCTCTGAAACCGTGTCCTGACTGGTTTCATCGGTGACCACTTCCCCGGTTATCGGTAACGGTGTAACCGGGTCAGGTAACCGGGCTTCCGCTTGTAGCTGAGATTCATTTTCAACCATGTTGACCCCGATAAAATCATTCACTTTCCGACTGATCGAGCTGTTGCCACATTCAGGACAACGGTAATACATAAGCCCCAAGTTACGGTTATTTTTGGGCGGCTCTCCGGTTTCAATTAACCGACCTTCCCCGACTTGATGAACCGTTGATGATGACGTACAGACGGGACAACGGACGAATCCACGCACTGGGTTTTGCTGTCTGGCCATAACCTAAGCCTCCGTCATCAAAGCGGGTTCAATTTCACCGAGCATTGCCCTGTCTGCGATAATTCGAGCCCGATATTTTGCTCTGGCAACACGATTGATTTTTTCGAGTTGCTCAATTTGGTCAAACAGATTGACAGGTAAACCGAGTGCTTCGAGTGACATATCACCTTTCATCAGCATCCCCATTGCCTGCTTAACCAGTTTTTGGGGGTTCATGTCCTTAAACTTGTCTATCTCCGCTTTCAATACTGAGGTCAGTTGATCTGCTGCATCCAACGCGTTTAAATCCCGGTTAATCTCATCAATGGATAGTGTTTTCATATTTTGCCTACTGCGTTATTAGTTTTGTTCAGGCAGCACGAAACAGGCCGGAAACCGACTGTCTGACATGCCACGCGATGATGAAAGCCATGAATTCAGGCCATACGTCCGGCTCTGAAGGATGAAACACAATCTCTAACGGCTCTTGACTCCGGTTTACGAGTGTTTCGAGGGATCGGATAGAGTCAACAGCGATGCAGTTTTCTCTATCTTGGGGGAAATTCTGTTGCTGCTCGTAGGTGATACGATGATTGCCAACAGAAAAAAATGGATGGTGATTATTTTTATTGTCCATATTCATACCTAGCTAACTGAATAAGGACACGTCCGACGGGTATTTTATATAAAAATCATAAATGATTAAACTATTAAAAGTAATTCTTTATTTCCCGTTGCCATTTTGTATGACCCATATAATCCATCTCGATTAATTTTGATTCGTTATTCCGGTGAGCCAGCAATGTTAAATGGTTCACACTGACAATATGAGACGCTTGCCGGAACTTTTTATCACAGAGATAAGGAGACGGAACAATCAAAGAGACACGTTGGCCTGTGCGGGTTTCTGGCGGAATTTTCGTATAAGTTACAATGGGCGCGGTATCAATCATATAGTCCGCCACAGAAATTGCCGGATGAATGGATGAAATAGAAAGTGAGGTTAAACCGAAGTTCTTCACCAAAATATCAATTTTTAATGCCGTACCGAAATTAACAACCCGCACATCAGCTAATTCAAAATCAATCAGCTCGGGATCTTTCAGCTCATTTCTTCTAAAAAATGAAATCATGTTCTTATAGCCTTTCCGTACTACTTTAAATATTGCAAATTCAATACTCATTGATCATACTGTTCCTATCATATGGTTGATAATGTTTTAGATTCGACCCTCGAACAATATCATAACCGTATGAAACAAAGCCACTTCCTTGCGAAGTGGTTTCGTTTTTCTGAGGCCTCAATTTCTCCCCTTCTCCTTGCTAAGCCCGTCGCGAAGCGACATAAACGGCCTATATCCATCAAGCGCATGATGAAGCTGATCGACTGTGTTGGCATGTTCCGTTACGGGGCCCGTTAAATCGCCCGTTGGTGTTCCGTTGGCCGCTCTTGTCTGAAGGCGATTTAATGGGAGGTACCATTTATCCCCGCTTTGCCGGGGATAAGAATATAAATCTATTAATTTCACTAATATCATCTGTTCTAGTCGAAGACTATGTTGTCCGGCAATGAAGAGCGATAACTGATAGCGATAACTAGGAGTAGTTTAAATGGGTTATACAGATGGTTATCCACAAAAATTGTGGGTGCTGTATAAAAAACAACCATCCCTATAGTGAACGAATGTGAACAATCATCAAGAAAGGATCTAAAAAAGGATCTGGAAATTAGAATTTGATTATTAATTAATCAAAAATAAATGTCAGGTACGAAAAAGAGCCCCGTGGCCGGGGCAAATATTGGCTAGAAAGGTTAGGTATTTTGAGGGAGATGATTGATAGCCGCTTCTTTGCGGCGTCTGCGTAATAATGTAATCGGAGTTTGAATATATTTGACGGGGCGTTGTAAACGTCTGGCAAGCATTTTCAGCCATTGTTTAGCGGCTGTCTTAGCCTCTTGATACTGCTCATAGATACCAAGGTCTTTGAAGTAGGTTTCTGTAACCCGCTTAATTGATGCAAGTCCGCGCCATTGATCGCGATTGTCTTTGCCTGTGTAGCGTTCTCTCGGTTGCTTAGATGTGATCCATCCCTTTTGAAATGCATATTTAACGCATTGTTTGACCCGCCAAAGCGGTAGATTCACAGCTTCAGCAATAAATCCCCATGTTCTGAGAGAGAAGCCGTGAACCGTTGCAACCCCGACCTTATTTGAATGAAAGCACATTTCATCAACGAGAACGGTCATCACACGGCAGATATCACGCGCAAATGATTGACGGATCGCCCGACCATTTGTGGTCGTGAATGCTGCCGATGATGAAGGACAGTGAGCAATTTTCGACAAGATCGAGCGATTCAGGGCGGCTAATGGCCTGTCCTTACGCTGCTTTCCTGTCGCGTTGATCATGCTCATGCGTCGAAACTCTCCGCGATTTCGGTGAGTTCTTTCCGGTATAGGTGCGCTTGTACCCGGGATGCAGTTTTGTAACACGACTCACGATTAATCCATGACTCTTGTGCTTGCATAAAATAGATTGCTTTCTTATACGGCACCGCATCGATTAGATGACATAACGCATCTTGAAAGTCGTCAAACGTGTTAGAGCTAAGATTTTGGGTGTGATGACAGAGTGTTCTGATTATGCGGTATGCATCTCTAAACTGATTCTTTTCTAGATGCACATCACATTTTTGTGATTTTCGATTTTGATGTGATTTAGCCATGCGCTTAGTTCTCCGTGTTATTCGCTCTGTGCTACTCCCTGAATGAGAGCGCTCTCTTAACCGGCACTGATTACAACAAACGGACGTGCCCTTTTTTCAGCGTTCGAATCCGGTTAAGAGAGCTAACACGAAACAAAGAATATGACGATCAAAACACCTAAGCAATCACCTGATTGCGTGGTGCACTACGCAATCAGGTGATTTATGCTTGCCGTAGGAGGTAGTTATGATTACTACAATTGAACTTTTAGACATGCTAAAGGAAGAGGCAGACTTGCCTAGTGACTATGCTGTTGCAAAATTTCTCAATGTTACTCATCAAGCGGTGTCTAGATGGCGTAATGGTAAGGTAATGAGTGAAGAAATAGCTATAAAAGTGGCTAGAGTTTTAAATATAGATGAAGATGTTGTGATTCTTTCTAACCTTGCTGAAAAGCAAACAAATGATAAAGCTAAACAAGCTTTATTGAAGCTAATGGCCTCCTAGCCTTCTCAAAATAAGAATCAAGAATAATCGATTAAACCCCTGATTTTAGGGGTTTTTTATTAAAAGGATAAAGACGTGACTGTATATATTATGTTAAATACGATAATTGGAGTGATAATGTATAAGGAAAATGATTTATAGCGTCACAGCTCCAGGAGCCAAACAACTGCTCTGTGTAGGAACGGAATCCCCAGTATAATCGGTACCAAAGCAAAACATAACCTATTTATTTTATCTGTTCTAAACGGCCATAATCATCGACAATTGGTTAATATCAATACAGCACTCAATGCCTCATTGTTGGTTTGCTTCTCTTTAAAAAATGTAATGGCATCAGAAGAAATAAATCTTAAATACCTATTCTAAATACATTCACACTGCTGTTTTTCATAATCCTCATCATCGAATACATGTTCTTATTTGAATATTTTACCATTTAATTGTTGGAGTAATTACTCGAAAAATAAAAGTCAACATTCAACCCTACTTGATAAGATAAAATGAGGTTATGTTTTTTTGATAGAAATATAAATTATTTCCTGATGTTCTTAACTCTTTGAAATATAGTGAATAGTTTTTTCATGTGAGTAAATTTTTACAAAGTGCTTTTTTTCTTCTACACTTCATTAGTTAAAGTATAAGCTCTATTTTGTTTTTTACATTTATGTTAGTTAATACCTAGCACAGCAAGATGTAAATCAAAAAATGAAATAACTCCCCCCTTTGTTTGAACTGAAAATCACAATTCCTATTTCCTAATATTTTGAGAAGTACATCTCATGTTGAAATTTTCAATGATTATTTTCAAAAATGAAACGTCTATTCTATCCTATTGATTTTAATGGATAATAATTGCTGAACAATTGTTAAGCAATTATTAACTTTAATATTTTAATCTTGATAGTATCTCTAATTATGTGGTAATTATTTTCACAACGAATAAGGTTTTAATTAAAAAATATTCTTTGACTTAAAAGTTTAATATTTTTAATTTATAAAATAATACAACGAGCCATCACAGCAGAATGGTCGATATAAAACACAAATTGAGGTATAGCGTAAAAAAAACAGCAATATTACACATTTATCAATAAGTGTTTTTTTGAACAACAATTATAACAACGTCAGGGCTAGGTACAGGAATTTTATTTTATCAGCAGTATAAATACGTCATTAATATCATCTATATCAATAATAGATGCAGATTGTGTTTATCTGTACAATAGAGTTTTTGAATATAACGAACTGGATATAACCAGAATCACTCTTTTTTAATAGTTTATAGACTGTAAAAGTATATGATTTTTAGAACAGATGATTTCTGGAAAAGTAAGTTACCCGCCCGATGAGTTGTCCGCTTCGAACGGTAATCACTGATTATCGTTCGCAAAATAGGCTTTATAGAGGTAACTATCGAATGATAATTCAACGTATTTTCGCCGTACTATATATGCTTGCCGGCATTGCTAAACTTTTCCCTCAGTTTGAAGATGTTGTTGCAGAACTCCAAATCGCTGCAGTGGCAAATCAGGGAACTTGGTATGAAGGGATTTCTGTTTGGATTGGTACTCATGCTCAATTTTTTAACCTCCTCTCCGGTGTTATTCTTTTCGCTTCAGGACTCGTTTTGCTCCTGAATCCAATTTGGACAAAATGGGTAATTTATGGCCAGCTTCTAATGATGGTGGTTTTTGTTACTATTTTGCACCGCTCACAACCTCAAGTCGTGTTGTTGGATGCCGTCTTTGCTTTAGCAGCGCTGTACATGCTCCGCAATCAATACCGACGCAAAACAGCATTTCGCGTCTTCCCCACGCAAGATTTTTCTCTACTGCAATCAACCGGCGTTCAAGCAGAACGGCCTCAAAATGGTGAGAACTATGATGTAGTCATCATTGGTGGCGGGATTGCTGGGTTAACCGCAGCCAGTGAATTTGATCAAGAACGCGTCTTAGTCGTTGAAAAAACAGCATCTTTGGGAGGAAATGCCCGTCATGAATCCTATCAAGGACTCAAACACCCCGTCGGCGGGGTCTGTTTTCAAGAGCCACTCCCCGATTCTGAAATGATGCATATCCTGAAAAAAATCGGACTGGATAAAAGCTACCGCTCGAATGCAGAAGACATGCTGGTTTTCTTCGATACAATGTTGTTGATGCGTTGCTTGGGAGAAGTGATCGTTGGCTTTCTCAAAAAGCCGGCTTTTCTGCTCAAGCCTGAAGTATGGGGGCTCACCTGCCAGCTCTTTATCAATGCCATCATTGGTAAACCGTTTGTAAGCTCATCAAAACAACTCGGTGATCCAACTTTTGCTGAACTTTATCGCTTTCTAGACCGATTCGCGCCCGGTACCCGACTCTATCCTCAAATGCCCTGGAGTGAAGAAAGTGGTTGGCCTCGGGAAGAAATGGAACTGCTGGATAATATTTCTCTGTACACCTATCTGTTTGAGCCCGAAAAAATTGCCCATATCCCCCAACATCTTCGTCCGCCCGTCTCTCTTGGTAAATTAGTTGAAAATGCAATTCGAGTGGCACTGCGGGTTGAGTGTTCTGATCTCAATGATGTGTCTGCTTATGCCGGTCTTTATTTCCTCATCGGTTACTTACGCGGCAATCTCATGGCGCTGCCCGGAGGCAATGGCGGATTAAGTGAAGGATTGTGTCGCTACCTTGATACGAAAGAAAATGTAACCATGGTGACCGATGCAACTTTGGCAAACATCAACCAACTTTCTGATCATCATGCTCAATTACAGTTGATGGTGGGAGGCCAATCAATACAGGTCAATACGCGGCAAGTCATTTGGTCTGCGCAGAAAAGTGCGATTGTTCCCTATGTTCCAACTTTGCCACAATCTCAGGTTGAAGCCATTGAGACGATTTGTTACGAAGATTATTATATGGCCAGTGTGTTGTTATCAAAACCCGTACTGAGTCATGCGTTTGGCGGGTATATGATCGAGCCTGAACACGCATCAGTGAACGAACCGTACTACTGGTGTAAACCCGGCACCTGTCTGGTCGCGAATTGGATGGATCCTAACGGCAATAATGAAGTCGGGGTGCTCACACTACTCATGCCGACGACTCGTCCTGAACGCAAAGGTCGTGATGCTTACGGAAAATTCCGTTCGCTGCAAAAACAGACTTATTTTGAAATTTCCAAACTTCTGACCAATATCGGTATCAGTCCGAGTGTTATTGAAGATATCAAAATTTGGCATTGGTCGGGCGGACTGGTGACTGCGGTTAAAGGACATCATAGTCGTGGTATTTTTACCACTGCCGGACAGCCATTTAAATGCATTCAATTTGCCAATCAGGATAGTGTCGGGATCGGGAATATTGAAGGTGCAATTTCCTCTGGTCTGAAAACATCCAAAGCAGTCAAACAACAGCTCAAGGCTAAGATTACCCCTGAGCCGGATACAGCCTCTCAACCTCAAACTGAAGATTCTTTAGCAGGAGCAACACTATGACGGATTCACAGATCGTCGTCGGGATCTCCGGTGATCAGCAACTCGCTCATCAACATTTAGGTGGTAAAGGTTATTCACTGAACCATTTGGTTCATGCGGGCCTGCCCGTTCCGGTCGCTTTTTGCGTGACCGCAGATGCTTATCAGCAATTTATTCGGGAAACGCTGCCCGCCCCACTACTGGAATCCGGAGAGATCGAGCAAGTGCGGGAAACGATTCTCAGTGCTGATATTCCTCAACCCATTAAACAGGCCATTCAGCAAGCCTATCAAGATCTAGGTGAGAATCCGCGCATTGCCGTGCGCTCATCCGCACTGGATGAAGACGGGCAATCTCAGTCATTTGCAGGTCAGTACGAAACTTATCTGCATGTCCAAGGCATTCAAGATGTCTTGCAGAAAGTCCGTTCCTGCTGGGCATCGCTATGGGCAGATCGGGCGGCGCTTTATCGTCAAGGTCATGCTACGGAAAGTGCTATCGCTGTGGTCTTACAAGAGATGGTTGATGCCGATGCAGCCGGTGTGATGTTCACTTGTGACCCTTTGTCCGGCAATCAGGAGCAGATTGTTATCGATAGTTGCTGGGGACTTGGTGAAGGCGTTGTTTCCGGTCAGGTCACAACCGATACCTTTACGCTCGACAAGCAGACGGGCAGCATCATCGCTCAGGAGATCCGTCACAAACCCCACTATTGTCAGTGTGATGAAAAGGGACAAGTGACGATTCTGCCAACCCCGGATGCATTGCAAGAGCAACCCAGCCTGACACCGGAACATTTAAGCGAGCTGAACAACCTTGCACGTCAGGCCCGGTTAATTTACGGCACCGATCTAGATATCGAATGGGCAGTGAAAGATAACAAAGTTTGGCTGCTACAGGCACGTCCGGTTACAACCGAGGCAAAAGAAGCGACCGTCATTTATGCCAACCCTTGGGAATCCAAACAATCCGTCAAAGACGGTGCGCTGTTTTCCCGGATGGATACCGGTGAAATCGTAACCGGGCTGATGACCCCGCTGGGCTTGTCTTTTTGTGAATATTATCAGAAACATATCCACGGCCCATCGATTCAGAAAATGGGGATGGCGGATATCTCAGATTGGACGATCTACATGGGCTACATTCAGGGACAGGTCTATCTGAATATTTCCGGTTCAGCCCATATGCTCAGACAGTGTCCGCCGACTCGTGATGAGATGAAATTTACCACCCGTTATGCGACAGACGATATCGATTTCACTCACTATAAGAATCCTTATGGCCCCGGCGTTGAAGGTTGGGATTATGTCAAAAGTGCTTGGTATTGGCTCAAGCAGCAGGTTCATAATGTCCGTCATGCCCCCAAAATCGTTGAACGCATGATTGCCCTGCGTCAGCAAGAAACACAGCGTTTTCTGGCTCTGGATTTCAGCAAAATGACGCTGGCCGATCTGAACCGTGAATTAGAGCGTGCCGATCAATACTTTCTGGAAAGCTGTGCCGCGTATATGCCTTTCTTCCTGCAATCTTTTGCGTTGTATGATGCATTAACCGAAACCTGTGAGGCGTATTTGGGCGACAAAGGCAATGGCCTGCAAAATCGCATTAAAGCGTCGATGAATAATCTACGAACCATCGAAGTCACGCTCGGTATTTTCAAACTGGTTGATATTATTCATCAGCAACCTCGGTTGAAGCAGCTTTTTGAAAGTTATGAAGCGAATGAACTGGTCGAACGCCTGCCGAAGGACCCTGATGGTCAAGTCTTCTGGAATGGGCCATTTGAAGATTTTCTGTTTGAATTCGGCTCCCGGGGAAGACAGGAGTTTGAATTAAGTATCCCACGCTGGCGTGATGACCCGAGTTACTTATTACAAGTAATGAAAATGTATCTCCAGCATCCGGTTGATTTACAGAAAAAATTACAAGAGACGGAAAGCCTGCGCAATCAGGACAGTGAACAATTATTGAGCGGCCTGCCCTTTATGGGACGATTCAAGCTGAAAATGCTGATGAAACTTTATGGCGTGATGGCTGAACGCAGAGAAGCGACTCGTCCAACATTTATCACCGAAACATGGTTCTATCGCCGGATTATTCTGGAAGTGCTGGGACGACTGGAAACGCAGAATATCGTCCGTCGCGAGGATTTACCTTATATCGATTTTCAGCGTTTTCGTGACTATGTGGCCGGTCGGATTTCTACCGATGAAGCATTTGCTCCCGAGTTGCTCAATCAAAACCGCCATCAGCATTTATTGAATCTTCATGCGGATGAGCCACCAATGGCAATTATCGGTGGTTATACGCCACAACTCAAAGTCTCAGCTACTGACGATAACCCCGACCAGCTAAAAGGTTTAGCCGCAAGTCCGGGACAAGTTGTTGCGAAGGCTCGGGTTATTACCGATTTGCAAAGCCAAGCCGGAGAATTGCAGCCTGGTGAAATTCTGGTTGCAAAATATACCGATGCCAGCTGGACCCCGCTGTTTGCTTTGGCCGGAGGAATTGTCACAGATATCGGCTCTGCCCTCTCCCATAGCTGTATTGTTGCGCGAGAGTTTGGGATTCCGGCAGTTGTGAATCTGAAAACGGCAACTCAGCAGATTCAGAGTGGCGATACGCTGATTATCGACGGCGATAACGGGCATGTCAGGATCCAGCGTCAGGAATCTTAGGCACAAAAATCACCCATATCGGTGGTAGAAACCCTGCCACCGTCAACAACATGATGACAAATAGACATTGAATCATCTCTGATGATTCGACGGGGGTTGCTACGTTTTTTTATCGGGCAACGGCTGTATTTCATCATATAGCTCGCCCCATTTGAGCAAGTACACATGCGAGTTGGATGACTCCCATGATTTCAGCGAAAACAAGGAACCGATCCATGATAGGACAAGCAACAAACGCTTCCGGCGCCTTATATGAGCAGTTTTGGCAAGCGACTCACAAAGAGCAGTCTCAAATGAAACTGGATACAATTACTGTCGGTGTCATTGTCGTAACTCAAGATCCCGCCTTTTTTCAGACTGGCCTGAGTGTATTGAATGACATCCGCGATTACTCATTTAACCAGGTCCACATCCAGTCAGACCTGCCCTTGCAACTCCTCGACTTATCTTATGATGAGCTCTATCTGGAGACGCGAGGCAAAGCCATTCATTTTCTGAAAGAGCAGAAAAAAGCCATCAACATTCAGGTCATCCAGTGCAGCAGTCTCGCAGAAGCCACTGGTAAGATCGTCTATTCCCACGCGTTGGAAGAGCAATCGGCATTTCAGGTGGGCATGCTGTTTTACGATCAAGCCTCTTTAGGGCAAAGCGATGATCAAATCGAGAAAATCGATCGCGATCTGGATGCATTCTATTGCGCGATGCAAAAAACGGGGATTCCAGCGTTTTATACCACGTTTTCTACGGTGACATTTATTCGTAGTCTGCGCTCGCCTTGTCGTTATTTACCGCAGCAATACCGAGAGATCGTTCGTTCTCAAGATCCTCAGGTTTTCCAAACCGAGCTCCTCTGTCTATGGATGGATTTTTTTGAAATGAATTACGCCAACCGACGGGTTAAGCCCGAAGGAGCTGCGGTACTACATAATACATTGGCCGATCAACTGATCCGCTTTTTTGAAGATGTGACGCCAGATCAGTGGCTATTCTCTTATTACACGGGTTCTATCGTCTCCAATCTCATTGGCTATCTGGATAAACATGCTCAGGCACATGGTGCTTTAACACTACGCGGTCCGAATGAACATGCCATTGCCTGTGGTGCGATCGCAAACTGGCAGCTCTATCGAATGCCATTTCTTGGCGTTGTCACATCCGGCATGATGGACGAGTTCAAAGGGACCTTAGCGAACCTGCGTGAAACCGCAGCTAAAGGGATTTTGGTGGTTGCAGAAAACCGCAATAACCAGTGGTACAGTTTTCAGGGAACGCTAACACCGACAGAAGACATGCGGGAAGTCCTGCAAGCCCGACGAATCCCATATGTCTACATTCACGATGTCAGTCAGATGACCGAAGGACTGACCGAAGTCTTCCGGTTGTATCATCTCAATCAAGGACCGGTGGTCATTCTTGCCACTCAGAATGTATTAGAATCCAGCCTGCCCTTAGAGCATGTGATCAGCGATGTATCCTCCCTACCGATTCAACCCGCGGATGATTCATTCATATCGAGTGACGCATTTGAACAGGCGATGCAACTCATCAATGCCGGTCCAGAAAAACTCATTTGGCAGCTTGGACCCGTCACTGATGATGAATACGCCCTGATCCATGAAATCGCTGACGAAGCTGGCATCGCGCTGGTTGATTCATTAGCACACCCCGGTACAGCACCGAAATATTATCAAGGCAAATTAAATCCTCACTATCTCGGTACATTGGCGATTTACGGTTATAGCCCGCGCGTCTATAACTTTATGCATACCAAAGACAAGATCAATCCACTCCACGAGCAGAGCCTGTTCATGATCAAAAGCCGCGTGGCCCAGATCACGACGCCCTTCTCCGATGGCCGGTTAGAAAATAAAGTGCATCTTGTTCAATTAACCCATGATGAACGTCATTTATCACCTTATGCCAATATCCATCTCCACATGGATTGTTTGGCATTCCTCAAGGCAGTGAAAGCCAACCTCAATGTCAGTGAAAGCCTGCGAGAAAAACGTCAGGCGCTGATCCGTACTTATCTGGATTCCCCTTCAGATGTGGTCAGTCGTTTACCGACACTACCGATGTCACCGAACTACTTCTTCTCGCAACTCAATCGAGTGATTGAAGATTTAATTGCAACGCAGTCATACGACTATACCGGCATTTATGATGTTGGCCGCTGCGGGATTTCAGCGGTCAGAAATGTCGCCAGAACCCGCCGCGGTTTTTCTGGCTGGTACGGCCGGGCTCTGATGGGAGATGCCTTAATGGCAACAACCTATCTGGCGCATACCAGTCCGACGCATGTCATTGCATTTATTGGCGACGGAGCAAAAGGGATTGTGCCTGATATGTTACCGGCATTTATCGACAACATTCTCACCCATCCGGAGTCACTGAATAAAAGTATTACGGTGTTCTATTTATGCAACGGTGGGTTATCCGTCATTAATACCTATCAGGAACGGATTCTCTTTAACCGGACATCCCGACAGATGCGTCTGATGAACCTCGATCAACCAGCGTTTGAACAGAGCATCAATGACTTTCAGATCAAAAATCAAACGCTGACGCATTTTGATGAAACCGTCATCCGGGATGCGCTGACAAGTTCGAAGCGACTGAACTTATTTTCCGTGGTTCTCGGCCACAACAATGAAGGGGACGGTATTTCACTGGCAACCGCCAAAGGCTGGCAGCGCGATCCCTGCGATAAAGAAACCTTACAACAACGTACAGCGGCGGCTAGTCCATCAGAGTCTGCCAGCCAATCATTCGACCATATTCAAGCAAAGGAAGTCACATCATGAAGTTCGGGTTCATTGCTCATCCAACATCTGTTGGTTTAAAACGTTATGTCAAAATGCTGGATCTGCTTCAGCGTAGTTCGAATGAACTCCACAGCGGTTACAACCGAGAGTTATGGCATAAAGAAAACCTCGTGCCATTTATGAACTTTGCCCGGATTACCTCAGCAACCGGGGCAACTTGTGAAGGGATTATTCGTTATATGCCGTTGGTTGCCGACGAAATGTTGGCGGAACCGCGAGTCATCGCGCAACGGGTACTTCAGGGAATCGAAGAGCTTGTCGATGAAGGTGCTGAGCTGGTTGGTCTGGGCGGATTCACTTCGATTGTCGGACGACGCGGAGAAGCGACCGCTGAAAAATCACCGGTGCCGGTGACATCAGGAAATTCACTGACAACGTATGCGGGTTACCGCGCGCTCCGCCAGATTACAGAATGGCTGGATATCAATCCGGAAAAAGAACCGATTGCCATTGTCGGTTATCCCGGCTCGATCTGTCTGGCTTTGAGTCGGCTCTTGTTGGCAGAAGGTTATTCGCTTTACCTGCTGCATCGTGCCAGTCATAAAGATCAGTCTGAACTGCTCAGTCACTTGCCGGAACAGTACCACCACCGTGTCACATTAACCGGAGATCCGGAGACACTCTACCGGTCATGCCGTTTGTTTGCGGGAGCAACCTCTTCCGGTGGCATTATCGAAACCGCGCGTCTGCAACCCGGCTCAATTTTTATTGATATTGCACTCCCCCGGGATGTCGATACCGAAGTTCGCCCTCAGCGAGAAGACATTCTGATCATCGACGGTGGTTGTGTTACCGCGACCGATGCCGTCAAACTCGGTGGTGAGTCATTGAACGTCACTATCAAGCAACAGTTAAATGGCTGTATGGCTGAAACCATTGTCTTGGCATTAGAAGGCCGCCGTGAAAAATTCTCGTTAGGTCGCTATCTGCCACCGGAGAAAGTGCTTGAGATCGGTGAAATTGCAGAAAAACACGGCTTCTACGCCTACCCGCTCGCTTCTTTCGGAGAACGACTCGAGCGTCAGCAGGTCACCAACCTCAAACGCTATTACCACCATGATATTTACGATAACAACACTGAAAGCGCCTCTGCACAGTTAGCCTTTATTGATGGACTGCTCAGTCAGGATGCTGAACGCGAAGACACTCTGGATCGTTATCGTCAGTATGTGAACCCAATGATGGTTGATTTTCTTCGTCTACAGCATTGCGACAATGTGTTCCGACGCGCATCCGGGACAACATTATGGACAGCAGACGGAACCTCATATCTGGATATGGTTGCGGGATATGGCTGTCTGAGCCTTGGTCACAACCCTCAGCCACTGGTGAATGCATTAAAAGATTATCTCGATGCCCAAGGCCCCAACTTCATTCAATATATTTCGATCCCGGAACAGACGGCAAAACTCGCTGAACTGCTGTGTTACCTCTCCCCCGGAAACATGGGACGCGTCTTTTTCAGTAACTCAGGCACCGAAGCTGTTGAAGCGGCGATCAAAATTGCGAAAGCATCTACGGGCAAACCAGGTATTGCGTATATCAACAACAGTTATCACGGCAAAACACTCGGTGCGCTCTCACTCACCGGTCGCGATAAACACCGTCGTTATTTCCAGCCGCTGTTAGAAAGCATGGTGGAAGTACCCTTCGCTGATCCGGAAGCCTTAGAAGCGGCGATCCGACGTGATGATGTCGGTGCGCTGATCCTTGAACCCATTCAGGGAGAAGGCGGCGTACACCTCTTCCCCGAAGGTTATCTGCAACGGGCCCAGCAGTTATGTCGGGAAACCGGAACATTGTTGATGGTGGATGAAGTTCAGACCGGGCTCGCCCGCACCGGGAAAATGTTTGCCTGTGAATGGGACAACCTAGAACCGGATGTCATGATTCTGTCGAAATCGCTGTCCGGCGGGTTGGTTCCGATTGGCGCAACCTTGTGTCGTGCTGACATCTGGCAACAAGCCTATGGCACGGCAGATCGTTTTCTGGTCCACAGTTCAACATTCGGTGGCGGTAACGTTGCCTCGGTCGTTGCCCTGAATGCATTGCGCGAATTGGTCGCCCAAGATCTGCCGGCACGAGCGAACCGCTCGGGGCAATATCTCAAGCAGGCGCTGGAAGAGATAGCCGCACAATATCCGTTTATCAAAGAAATTCGTGGGCGTGGACTCATGCTGGGAATCCAGTTTGAGCAATCTTTTGCCGGTGCTGTTGCGGCATCAGCGCGTGAGTTTGCGACACGCCTGCCCGGTGACTGGCACACCATGTGGAAGTTCTTACCGGATCCGGTCCGTGAACATCTCCAAATTGCCATGACGCGTATGGAACAATCACTGGGTGAAATGTTCTGTATGAAGTTTGTCACCAAATTATGTCTGGATCACAACATTCTGACATTTA
Source organism: Vibrio gazogenes (assembly GCF_002196515.1). Taxonomy (NCBI): domain Bacteria; kingdom Pseudomonadati; phylum Pseudomonadota; class Gammaproteobacteria; order Vibrionales; family Vibrionaceae; genus Vibrio; species Vibrio gazogenes. The sequence continues at coordinate 211,376 of NZ_CP018835.1, forward strand.
TCACTGCGAACAGCTCAACCGTGATTCGTATTCAACCGTCGTTGATTATTGAACAGGAAGAGATGGAACGGTTTGTGACTGCGTTTGCCGATGTCTGTGAAGAACTCTCGACATTTATGGACTGAGCACTGAATTCACTCACGGAATTCAATCGCTGAATTTAAAACTGAGCACCTATAAAGGAATTTTTCATGACACTAACGAAACAAGACGCTGTGAATCAAATGATGGGCTTTTTTCAGGCCAAAACATTGACAGCGGCATTAGATTTAAAACTATTCGACCATTTACACAACCAAGATTTAAGCGCTCAGACGGTTGCCGACAAACTCAATAGTCCGCTGCGCTCCGTAGAGCAAATGCTCATCGCACTGCGCGCAATGGGCTATTTGGAAAAACAGGGCGAGTGCTACCACTTGCCACAGGAACACGCCTCCTTTTTGGTCAGTAGTGAACCGATGTGGTTAGGATGGTTAGGCCGTCATATCGACACATTCCTGTATCCATTATGGGGTGAGCTGAAAACAGCGGTTGCCAGTGACACCAATCAACGTCAAACCGTCTTCGGGGATAACCGGAGCTGGTTCGATATTCTTTACCAAAATCCGGATGATGTGACTGATTTTCAGGAGTTTCTGGGGAAATTCGCAGCCCCGTTCATTGACGGGTTTATTCAAGGTTACGATTTCACTCAGCATGATTCGTTCTTGGATATTGGTAGTGGTATCGGCACTCTGCCAATTGCCGTTGCCGGGGTTAATTCCGACATTCATCTGACGATTTGCGAGCTGCCTCAAGCGTGTGCATTTCTGCGTGATCGATTAGCTGTTCAAGGCTATGGCGACAGAATCAATGTGATTGAAGGTGATGTAATTTCGGGCAATCTTTCGTTACAGGATCACGATCTGATTCATTTGGGCTGGATGTTACATGACTATGCACCGGAAATTCAGCTGACTATTTTGAAAAATATTTATGAAGCGATGCCAGCCGGCGGACGCTTTATGGCATCCGAAACACCGTTAAATGATGAGAAATCCGGCCCCGAATTTACGGCTCTGCTCTCTCTCAACATGCTGGTTTCAACCGATGGTGGCATAGAAAGCAGTACCGAGGAATATCTGGAACGTTTCCGGGCGGTCGGATTTGAAAATGTTCGGATTATCGAACTGTCCGGTCCACGGACACTCATCTGCGGCGATAAGCCTCAATCGACCCATCAATAAGGAATTCTATGATGTTAACGAACCAATTAATCCAGCACATCGCCCAGCAGTTTCTTGACGGAGACACGGATGGTTTAGAGCGCGACACCCCATTATTTGAGCTGAATATCGTTGATTCCGCTGCAATTTTCGATCTGGTCGATTTTTTAAAGAACGAGGCTCAGGTTGAGATCAAAATGCAGGATATTTATCCGGAAAACTTTGCATCTGTTGCCGCGATGGTTTCGCTGGTTGAACGGCTGAAAGGGAATCAAACTGAAGGAGAACAAGCATGACAGAACATAACCAAGCAGCATCTGATGCGCTACAGCAATTCATTTTGCAAACATTTTCCGAAATCACCGAGTACCCGGTCGATGCATTATCAGTAAGCAGCCATCTGGAAAATGATTTAGGCATTGATTCAATTGCACTGGCAGATATTGCCACCACACTGACCAAGCAACTGCAACTTGCAGCACCGCTGGCGACAGATAAGCTCGATACCATTGCGGATATCATGTCAGCGATTCAATTGACGGCCTATCAGTTACCGAGTGCTACGTCCGCGGTCACTCCTGCGTCTGAAAGTCATTGGTTGGACGACATGATTTGTCAGGTGTTTGCTAACAATAGCGGCTACCCTGCTGAATCTCTCAATATGAATGCTCAGATTGAAAATGATTTAGGGATTGACTCGATCAATGTGCTGTCGATCCAGAGTGAATTGCTGACGATGCTGGGACTCGATCCGAAACTAACCTTACCCAAAGTAGATACTCTGGCTGCGATGAAAACGGCGCTTATCGCTCAGTTGCCACAAAATGGTGAAGGCTATCAACCTCCTGTGATCGCCCAAACGGAAGCAGTGGCACCGAATGAAGAGAACCCATATGCGCACCTTGCGATGTCTTCAGAGGCGGATCGCAAACAAGTCGGTGACCCGAGAACCATGCGCGATTTTGTCGGGATTCAACATCCGGATCTATTTCATAAAGCCCGTGAGTTCCGGAAGTTTTATCATGAGAAACGGGACAACCAGCTTTACTGGTATGGGATGCCACTTGAGACGCCTTGTAAGAACCGTGCGGTCATCTTTGATGAAACCATCGGGAAAAGTCGCGAGTTTCTGATGTTTGGTTCAAACAGCTACCTTGGGCTATCCAGTCATCCCGAAGTCATTCAGGCGATTCAGGATGCTGCGGGGTTATACGGTGCGACCAATACCGGTTGTCGGATTATTGCCGGCAGTAACATGCTGCACTTGGAGCTGGAACGCAAGCTGGCCAAACTGAAAGGACGCGATGACTGTATCGTTTATCCATCCGGTTACTCGGCCAACCTCGGCTGTATTTCTGCCCTGACCAGTAAACATGATCTGGTATTTACCGACTCAATTAACCATATGAGTATTCAAGATGGTTGTAAACTGGCTGGCGCACAACGCAAAATTTACGATCACTCGCTGACCAGTTTAGAAAAATCATTGGCGAAGTATGCCGATCATCCGGGCGGAAAACTGATTGTGACCGACGGTGTATTCAGTATGCACGGTGATATCGTCGATCTGCCGCGTCTGGTCAAACTGGCAGAACGATATGGTGCCAAAGTCTTGGTTGATGATGCCCACTCCACCGGTGTGTTAGGGAAAACCGGCTCCGGTACTTCTGAACACTTCAATATGAAAGGTCAAGTCGACCTCGAACTGGGGACGATGAGTAAATCGCTGTCAGGATTGGGTGGGTACGTTTGTGCTGATGGTGACGTAGTCGAATATTTACGCTTCTATTCCAATTCCTATGTCTTTGCCGCCACAATCCCGGCTCATGTCGCTGCGGGGGTTATCGCTTCAATTGATATCATGCTCCGTGAACCAGAACGTCTCACTCGTCTGTGGGATAACATTTACTATTTCCGGACGCGTCTGCTCAATGCCGGCTTTGATCTGGAAAATTCCGATTCAGCGATTATTCCGGTCGTTGTCGGTGATGATGCGAAGACACTACTGTTTGGCCGAGCCGTCAGAAAACGTGGCATGTATTGTCAGACTGTTGTCTTCCCTGGTGTCAGTGTCGGTGATGCCCGGCTGCGGATCAGTGTCACCAGTGAGCATACCCGTCAGGATCTCGATGAAGCCTATCAAATCTTGGTCGATTCAGCACTTGAGGTCGGTGTCCCTGTTGCTGATACCGTTCGAGTCCGGGAAAAAGTTGCCATCGCGGAGGCATAATAATATGGCGATACCAACGATTTTAAACCGTTTGTTATCTCATATCCGTCATGCACCGGATCGTTCAGCGCTGCGTTGTGGAACGCAGCACTGGCGCTATGCACAACTGGGTCAACGGGTGCTGCAAATTGCTGCAGCACTACAGCAGATGAATGTATCTCGTCAGGGCATTTTGCTCAATCTGCCCAAAAGCCCGGATACAGTTGCAGCGATTTATGCAGTCTGGCTGACGGACAATCACTATATTCCGGTTGATTTCAGTCAACCGGAATCGAGAATCGAGCGGATTATCGACATTGCCCAGCCTGCCCTCATCATTGATCAGGATTGGCTGGATTCACTCGATCATCAACAAATGCCGATAGCAGCCATTGAAGATTTCCAGACCTTCAGTCATCCGCTTGCAGCGGTGTTATATACCTCAGGCTCCACTGGTCAGCCCAAAGGTGTTCAGCTCACTCATACGATGCTCCAATTTTTTGTCGAATGGGCTATCGCTGATGTGACATTACAAGCGGAAGATACATTGGCTAACCATGCCAGTTTTGCTTTTGATCTGAGTACGTTCGATCTGTTTGCCGCAGCCTCCGTCGGCGCTTGTGTCTGGATTATTCGAGAATCCGAACAGAAAAATTGTCCGGCTTTGATTGAAGGGATTGCACAACACCAAGTCACGGTGTGGTACAGCGTCCCGTCGATTCTGGCAATGATGGAAAAAAGCGGTCTATTGAATCAAGATGTGACAGTGTCACTAAGACGTGTCATTTTTGCCGGAGAGGCCTACCCGATTGCGGCATTTCGTCAGTTGCTTAAACATCTCCCCCGCCACTGTCGGATCAGTAATTGGTATGGCCCGACTGAAACCAATGTATGTACCGCTTACACGATTGATCGAGACCGTTTATCCCAACTGAGTCATATTCCTATTGGTTATCCGCTCTCCGGTCTTCAAGGCGAAATTGAAGATGATGCCGGCCAGCGTCATCGAATCCCTGACTGTATCGGAGTCAGTGGTGAGTTATTGATTTCAGGCCCTTGTGTGACACCGGGCTATTTGAATGCTCCCGAATCGCGACAAACCTCGCTCCATGCCAAACAATGCCATGCAACCGGAGATCGCGTGGAGATGACGTCAGATGGTCTCATCTATCGTGGTCGAATCGACGATATGGTCAAAATCAACGGCTATCGGGTTGAACTAGGAGAAATTGAGTCGGCGTTATACCAGCACCCTGCGATTCAACAGGTGGCCTTGTTTGTCGAACTCGGCGAACTAAGCCAACAATTGGTCATGGTTGCGGTTTTGAAAGCACCGGATAGAAAATTGAGTCTGCTTGCTATCAAGCAGTTTCTCCGGGAGAAATTGCCCGCTTATATGTTGCCGCAGAAACTGGTGATCACGGAACAATTACCGATGAATCCCAACGGCAAAGTAGACCGCAGACGTTTAGCGGAGGTCACGCCACGATGAGTTCAGAGCAATCGAACAACCGGCTGGCAATTGTCAGTATTGGATGCGTTTTCCCCGGTCAACGCGATTTTAATCATGTGTCAGAGCCACATGCATGGCAACAACTGGTGCAACAGCATTACGGTTCGCCATGGCAGCATTTAGATACAGCGCTGGACGCCAAAGCTCCTCTCTCTATCGGCCAAGTCAGTGATGAGGGCTTTGATTTCAGAAAATTCGCGATCCCCCCGCTGTTTCGCAAGGCGGTTAGTAAAGAAACCCGGCTGGCATTGCTTGCGGCGGCAGATGTGTTCAAACAGATTTCGCTCCCTGAATCCCTACGGGATCACTGTGATCAATTTTGTGCTGTGCATCTGGGGAGCGATGCAGCCTATCGTAATGCTGCGAAAGTTCAGGTACTACGTCTACTTGGCGATCAATTGACAGAACATGGCAATACATCGCAAGAAACCGAACAACAGATTGATGCGTATAAACAGCAACTGGCGCAAAACTTGGGGGCCTCTTCCCATGACCGTATCGGTGAAATGGCTTCCAGCATTCCAGCTCGGATTGCACATTTTGCTCAGACCCGCGGGAAATGTCAGACCATCGATGGTGCGGATCTCGGGGGATTGCGACTTTTACAACTGGCGCAAGATAGCTTTCGCTGTCAAGACAGTCAGATTGCCCTTTTAACATCGATTCAATGTTTTCACCATGCCGAGCAAGCCAACCTGTTACTGGAACAAGGCGTCTGCGTAAATCAAACTTGGCTGGAAGGTGCGATTAGCCTGCTGGTTTGCCCCGTCAAAGTCGCTCAGGAGAACCAATGGCCGGTGCTTGCTGAATTAGGTGATATCGATACGCTGCCATCAACGGAGATAACCCCAGCGCCCAATAACTATTTTGCCGGTGCCAATCAGGTGTTCTGTCAATTACTTGAGATGCTGCGTGCGCAACAACAGCACTGTTGCGGTCATTCATTCACCGGTCCCGGATGGCAAATTAGTCCGACATCGGTCAATAAGACAATTGCTCATCCACAGGCACCGATCCAGCTTTTGGATTATTGTCCGCTGACAGCGCTCGGTTGTGACAAGCCGCCATTTTGGCAAACGTTGGCCCAAGGGGACGATACCATTCAGCCATTATCTGCCGAACAACTACATCAGGTGGCATTGTTTCGTCCCCATCCCCAGAAACTCAGCACCTATATTCACCAGGCGATGTGCTTTCCCAGCCACAAGATTCAGGATGTGACTGCCGAGAAGCCGATGATGCCAGCCAAGCAGCACCGCTTGGATGTCACCCAACAATACCTGCTCAATGCCAGTACACGTTTATCGCTGCCATCACCCGATCCCCAGCGTCGTACCGCGATTATTGTCGCAACCAATTTATCGTTGACGCCAGATCGACTTCGTACTGTACGTCATTTATGGGATCAATTACCTCAGACGATCACACTCCCTCGTCCTCAGCCACAGCCGCAAAACCGTTGGAACTGGTATGGTGCCAGTGGTATCGGTTCAGCGATGTTACTCGCGCAACAATTAGGGATTGAGGCTGACTGTTACGCGGTTGAAGCTGCATGTGCCAGCTCGATGGCTGCCCTGCATGATGCGGTGAGAGCATTGCAGTCGGGACGTTACGATCAAGTGATCGTCGCTGGTATTGAAATGGCTACGACGGAACGCGATTTAGTGTTGTGCAGTGCCCAGATGATGCTCTCAACATCTCGGATCCGTCCGTTTGCCGATAAAAATGATGGCTTTACGCCCGGTGATGGCGGTGGGGTATTTATTCTCGCCCGTCAACCCGATAACTCAGCAGCACTTGCGACGATTCGTGCAATTTCAGGCTCATGTGACAGCCGCTCAATGACAGCACCGGATAAGGAAGGACAAGCTCTCGCGATAGAGAAAACACTGGCTCTGACTGACGTAGCACCGGAGCAGGTTCAATATATTGAAGCTCACGGAACCGGAACCGCTCTGGGGGATATCTCAGAAATCAGTGCGATTCGACAACATTATCAGCGCGTAAACAGCGCAACAGATACAACACAACAACAGGTGCCATTATTCATTGGCTCGGTGAAATATAACTTCGGTCATTGCTTTGCCGGTGCCGCAGCACTGAGCCTGTGTAAAGTGCTCAGTGCATTTGAACACGAACAGATGCCACCGATGCCGATCCACGGGCAAATCAACCCTCAGTTGATGCTAACGGATCTTCCGGCTGATATTCCTCAACAGCCGATACCTTGGCCTTACCCTGATGCGGGAGGACGTATCGCAGCCATCAACTCATTCGGTACAGGCGGGATCAATTACCACCTGATTATCGAACAAGCCGGTGGTGCAACGGCTCACAGTGAATAACGGGTATTGAGAACCATAAATGAAAGAAGGACAGAAAAATGAAAACAATTGTGCATAAAATTCGCCTCAAAGATATCGCCCTGTACCACGAGTTCCGTGACTGGGTCATTCATACCGACTATCAAGCTTGTCATCAGCTTGATTCTGTTCTGGCATTTGATGTGATTGATGTCAGCCAGTCCGCCGATGCGCAATTCCATTTGATTGAGATCATTCGTGTCAGCGGTCTGGAAGCATTCGACCGTGATATGCAAACCCCAGTCTTTCAAAGTCTGGTTGCCCGTTTCGAGCAAATGGCCGAAGTCATTGAAGAAATTTCCGGAGAAAGAATCGGTAATGGTTATCAACAGTGAAGACCATACACGCATCACCAATCAGTATTCAGCGGGCACGGATGTGCCTCGCTTGATGATTGCACAAGCGTGTTTCGATGCTCATACAACGGTCGCTGACAGGCGGTCTCAAGTCAGGCAGCAAGCGCGTTGGCAAACCAAACGATGGCTGAATCAGGTGTGGCAGACCACTGGTGAACCGCTAGACCACCTGACCGAAAACACAGTTTCACAGAAAACCAAGTGCTTTGAATTTAATGTCATATATACTCAGCAAGGTCAGCCATTTGGCTTTCATCCAGACTTAGGTGTTCGCGGTGTGTCAGTCAGTCACAGTGGTATCTGGTATGCGATGGCCACCGCATCACAACCGTCATTAGGGATTGATCTCCAGTGCTACCGACATTTTGGCCCGTCAGCCCGGCAATGGGCTTTCACTGCCGAAGAACGTACGCAGTCCATAACGTTCCTTTGTGCAACTTGGGCGATACGAGAAGCCTTTTTAAAGAGTCATGGTGTCGGGCTGCCACATTTATTACGCACCATCGACATCGACTGGCAACAACAGCGGGTATCAGATCCTACCGCAAACCTGAGTGAACGGATGTTCTGGATGGTTTATGGCTTATATTGGGTTTGCGCAATCTGTTATTGCCCTGAAAGCGATTGTTCAAAATGGGATGTATCCCGCCTTGTACCATTGACCGTTTCATCCGCCAGGAGCCCATCACTATGTTGACGACATCATTTGAACAAAACTTGGCTGATGCGATTGAAGTTGCTCGTTCAGCACCCTCTTCTCATAATTGTCAGCCTTGGGCTGTGCACTATTCCCCCGTATCCCACACTGGCTGTCTGGCCATTGATCGGCGCCGGGCTTTGAAAGGTCTGCCATCATTAGAAAACGAAATGCTGATGAGCTGTGGGATTTTCTTTCAGCATATTGAGACATTAATGTGTCACGCCGGCACTCCGCTACAGTGGACATGGTTTAATGCGTTTCATACCACACCGACACTCCCTCAAGAACAAGATGGTCTCATCTGTTTTTGTCCGACAGAGCCGCAAACTGCAAATCCAGATGCTTATCATGAGCTGGCAGAGCAGATTCGCCATCGTCATACCAACCGAATGCCCTACGAAACGACGACGCTCTCCGCACAACAACAGTTTCAGCTTCGGGAAATATTCACCGATGCCCCAGTCCGGTTAGACATATGGCAAAATCAAACCAGTCGTAAACAGGTTGCTGATTTAGTGTATCAATATGCGGCCCTGGACTTTGCCGACAAAGCAGCTTGGCAGGAAACTTATAGTTTTATTCATTTTGATAAAAACAAGCCGGTTGAGGATGGGTTTTACCTCCATCATCTATTTGGCAAAATCCCTGCCTATATGGCGTGGTTGTTCCGGATCGGTTTTCATCCGAAACTGAACCGATTCACACGCCTTTTGCGGTTACCCCAGTTCATGGCGCGCGAGTTCTCGAAACTCACCGGACAAGGTCCGCAATATCTGGCGCTGAGCCTTCCCGATCCCAACCCGCACAATCTATTTGTGACCGGTATGAGATTGGCTCAAGTGTGGTTATTACTCGAGCAATGGGGTTGGGGGATTCACCCACTCAGTGTGCTCGTTCAACACGATTTACCCAAAACAACACTGGCAAATACGCTGGGAATGACTCATCTGCCAATATTTTTTGCCCGATTTGGGCAAATCAAAATTGCAGCAGAGGTTTCGCCCCGACGTCATTTAGACAGTATTTTAACGATCGATTGATTTTTTAACGATCGATGAAGCCCTCAGCGACAAGAGGGAAAATATAAATTGTCCTCGCAAGAAGGAGTTACTATGGAAATTTGGATCACGTTAGTTGTCATTATGTTGGTTTTATCCGGCCTGTCTTATCGTGCCACTCGAAAAGCACAAGATACCCGCCCTATGTTTGTCTGGGGATTTAATAGTATGGCCCCTGTTGCCCTCGCCTATTGTTATTGGGGAACGGGTGATTTTGGACATAAAGCCTTAATTATTATATTTGTCGGCTTTTATTTACTGCGGATGAATATTGTATTAACACGTTGGTATGTGAACACAGCCGCAGCGAAGCTCGGTGGCGTTATTCCCGAACAACAACAACCAATGCTGGCGGTGATGATGGTCAATATTTTTGGTTGGCTCTACTGCTTACCGTTTTACTGGGCGGCAGATCAGCAAGGGCCATTCGGCGCCATGCAATGGCTGGCAATTGTTGTCTACATTATTGGCACCATTTACCACTTCGGGAGCGACTATCAGAAGCGCCGTTTCAAACAGAACCCGAACAATCGCGGCAGACTGTTAAACACTGGTTTTTGGGGGACATCCCGTCATCCCAATTACTTTGGTGATTTCCTGATTTTTGTCAGTTTCGGGCTGCTCGCCAATCATTGGATTGGGCTGATTGCTCCCCTCACGAATATCGGACAATATTATGGTGACGCTATTCCGAAAAGTGAAAAAATGTCTGGCGAACGCTATGGTGAACAGTGGGAAAATTATAAGCGTAAAGTGAAATGTTTTATTCCGTTTGTCGTGTAACCTGAGACCACATCATTAAAACCAATTCAAACAACCAGTCCGTTTTTGGGCTGGTTGTTTTTTTTCGGCTAAGCCAATTAATGACCGATTTGATGCGTCATAATCAGCGTGATTTCCTTTAGAGACATAAAAGATACATATATAGACACAATGTCTCATTTGTTTTATTTATTATTTTAGAATGAAGTAGAACAATGACATGCTTGATCTGAGTTGATCAAATGGAATTTTATTCATTCACCCGCAAAGGAAAATCATATGATACAAATTCATCGCGTAAAAATACTACGACGGCAGTGGCTCACATGGGGTTTACTACTACTCTCTGGTACCGTATCCGCACATATGCAACGACCCGACCTTCGTGCAAAACAGGTCATTGATGATGCTTCCGGTGCAGCTGCGCTCTATCATCATGTCGGCGTCATTGAGAATCAGGTAATTTATAAGCAACATGGTATTTGGCGACGAGGTCCCGTATTACCGGTACAAGGATATAGTTTTTCATATCGACATATTGGTATCAGCCATCAGTTAATTGTAATTGGCGAGCGCAACAAAGGGTTGGCCTGGGTTTTCCGCCGTTCAGGCAATCAATGGCAGCAAGAAGCGATACTGACCCCGCCCTCAGGACAAGGCAGTGTCGGTTATGGTGAGTCTGTTTATGTTGATGACCATCTTATTGCTGTTGCAGATGTTCGCGAGCAACTTGTTTATCTTTACACCCAATCACAAGGTCAATGGGAACTCAGCACAACCCTCAGTGCCGAAGAGCTTCCTCGTCCCAATTTGGAATCTTTTGGGATTACAATACGACGGGTTCAGAATGAACTTTATATCAGTGATTCTGACGCAGATCGTCTTTTAGTCTTTAAACAAACACATGGTCGCTGGCAAAGAACTCAGGTGATTGAAGCACCGGCCAACGATGATTTAGATTACAGTGTGAAATTTTCTTTTGCATTTGATGTCAATCGTCATGTCCTTGCAGTGAGCAGTTATATGCTCGGTTCTGGCTATGTTCGTATCTATACACGTCGTCATGTCGGACAACCTTGGCAATACTCGCAAACCATTTATCAATCCGATATTGATTCCGAGCAAGGATATTTTGGTCATGATGTCGAACTGGAAGGTACAACATTATTGATTGGTGATGATGAACTGCAAAAAATCTATCGTTTTGATTTAAACAGACGAGGACAATGGCAATATAGCAATGTTCTGACGAATGAATCCCCTAACCTTAATTTTGGATACTCTTTTGGATTTAGTCGGGGAACGTTATTGGTCGGGGCAGATCATCCCATGTTGTATACGCATCCCACCCCAACCGTCACCCTTTCAGGGCATGTGCTGACAGAAAACTTCTTACCCGTTTCAAATGTCAAAGTGAAAGGCTATCTGAGTCAGCCAAAGTCTAATGAATACGGTGAATATACACTTGAGGTTCCTCTGTTTTGGTCTGGCTCACTTCAAGCACAAATCAAATCGATTACCTCTCAACCCGAAAAAATCAGGCCTGTTGTACGGGATACCGCCGTGAATGATTTGGTGTTTGAACAGCCTTACTATGTAGATGCGAGCGCGGTCATTTCTGGTTCGCGGCGAGGATGTATTGATCGGGATATGAAATTTGCAGAAATCCCAACTGACCAGCAACAAAATACGACTGGACGGGTAATTTTCTTCCATACCTTATATGGTTGGCATGGCACACTCACTCCCGTATCCGATATTTGTCAGTATTCACCGGCATCGATTCCGGTTGATTTTATGCAAGATCAGATGCTGTTCCAATTCACCTCAAGCGCAAAAGAATAAGATGCTGCACTGGAGATGTTTGGTTGAGGCATGGATGAAGATGACCCGACGTCTCCAGAGAACTAGCGGTTTTCACTAAGGTATTTATTGACGATTGCTTGGATATGATGCTTTCTGAACGGTTTAACGATAAAGTCATCCATTCCCGCCATCAGACATTTGTCCCGATCTTCCGGTGTTGAGTGGGCAGTTAAGGCCACGACTGGTGTAAGAATATTGTGATGACGTAATCTTTTCGTCGCTTCTATCCCATCCATTACCGGCATAGAAATATCCATCAGAATCAGGTCAAAATTGGTATTCTCTGCAATAACATCGAGAAACTCTTGCCCATTTCCAGCAATAGTGACACCGTAACCCATTTGTTCTAACAGAATTTGAATGACCATCTGGTTGGTTTTTGTATCTTCAACCACTAACACATTCTTCTGGGTAGCTGGCTTGTATGAGGACGGCGTACTCGGTGGTAATTCGGATTGAGAGGCCTGATAGTTTTTTTTCAAACACAGCGGTAAGGTGACATGAAAAGTTGTCCCTTTGGCTAATCGACTTTCAACATGAATTTGTCCCCCCATAAGATCAACAAGATGCTTGGTAATCGCTAAGCCAAGTCCTGTCCCCCCATAGTTCCTTGTTTTGGTACTGTCAGCCTGAATAAACGGAGTGAATAAATGATGCAGTTTCTCTGGCTTAATCCCAATACCGGTATCAGCAACAATAATTGTCAACTGATCATCCGCTGTATTGAGTTCAACGCTAACTTCGCCTTCATCCGTAAATTTGATCGCATTACCCACCAGATTAAAAATAATCTGCATAAGCCGGACTGGATCAACAAAATATTCATATTGGTCTGAAACCTGAGCTGAAATGTGAAACGCCAGATTTTTTTGTTCGGCATTATTTTGATAATGTTCCAGAGAGCCGAGCAGACGTTCGTTTAAATTAGTCCATTGGCGATGTAATTTAAAGTGTCCGGATTCAATCTGACTGACATCCAAAATATCGCCGATAATCACGTGTAGTAATTCCGCAGAATGTCCCATACGTGTTAATAAATCACTCTGATAGTCATCGGAGCTTTGCTGCAAGATATCGATGATACCAATTACCGCATTCAGCGGTGTTCTCAGTTCATGACTCATCATTGCGAGAAACTGAGATTTAGTTTCATTCGCTTGTTCGGCAATCTGCCGGGCTTCTTGTAACTCTTTAGTTCGCTGATCAACAATATTTTGCAGGGCTTCTTTGTGCTCGATTTCACTGATTGCACGTTCGATCAGTGGCCGAAAACGGAGGAACGTTGACTTGGTATCGGTGTTGAATTGACCATTTTCAGATCCGAGTAATAAGAGAACCGAGTCGCTGGCTTGCGCTCGGATACCAATCATCAGAGCCATCCTGATACTTTGCCTGAGCGATTCACTTAAAAAGCTAAACTCAGCTAGAGAATCGGGCTGGAACAGTAAAATACATTCTCCATCAAGCACTCGCTGAAATTTATTACCGTGGCGCCAGTGTCTGTCTTTAAATACGCGATTGGTCGTCAGAAACGTGGTAAATGTCAGTTCTGATTTTTGTTTGGAAATGACGATAAAGTCGCTGAAATCAATGTATTGCCCCAGCACTTTTTGGAGTTCATCAAATATCTGATATTTGTTTTCAGAATTACTTAACGCCGATAGGGTCGCCAGAATAGTTCGGTTTTCTTCAGCCAGACTGATTTCCCGCTCCCGACATCGCCTCAACTCGAGTAAGGTTTCATTCAACACTTCGATATGCTCAAGATTCTTCATCACGAGAAAGACTCCGGCTCATATAAAATGGCAGATGAAATCATCAAGTTACCATGCGCATTTTCACCACCGACAAACTGCCCTTGCTCACCATAAGTAAACGGACAGATAAAAGGCTTGCCGTTTAACTGCTCACACATCTGTTTCTGTACACTCTGAATATCACTGCCCAATCGAGCCATAGCACCGGCACAAAAAATCGAGATGGCACCAAGAATCTCCGAGTGAGTATAATTCTTAGCCCGGGCTTCTTTCAAAACTCTCGCCGCTCGATTCACTAACTGTTCCTGAGAACCGGTCATTAATGTCACTTCTTCACCGACCTGAACATCAGCAAACAATTCCAGTCCACCCCGCTCCGTGATTTGTCTGGGATGGGTCAGCTTATAATAAGGCTGTTCGTAGATTTGTCCGGCAATACGTCCGAGCGGAAAACTCGTAATGTGTTGATAGACATATTCATCAGAAATCAGTCGATTCGAATGATCACTGATCCAAGCCTTATAAACATCAATTGCTGGTTCATGATCAATTTCTTCTAATAGGCGGCCACGGGATTTGGTAATGGTTCCAACGCATTCAGTCGGAGAATAACCGGCACAGAAGCCTGTCGCCACGGCACTGATAGGAAAACATAGTTGAATGGCAACCGCATTGCCAGACCAGCCTTTATCGGTCATCACTGACCATCGCTGCTGAATAAAGTTATCCGCTGCACTACCGCCAATTATCGGTACTGGCATACCAAAAGCAGCATCTATTGCAGCAATAATTTCTTCTTCATATCCGGGAATCGCATGTAAAACAACCAAGTCAGGGACTTCGCCACAGCGTTGTGCATGCTCTAATGCCTGCTGAATAGCGTCTTGAACAGCATCATTGATTGTGGCGTGATTTGCTAATTCAGCAAATCCTGTTCCGAACGTACAGGTATCATGCTGAATGGCCATTAAGGCAACCGTTGGGCCGTTAAAATAGCCTTTCTCTGTCATGACACCTTGATATGACGAACACCCGACGATCGGGACATTCGGTAACTGACGAACCAGCTCTTGCCATAAGACTTCCGGTGCATACTCTTCCGTATAGTAAAAAAATACACCGCGCAAGTGAGGATGATCTAACGCAGATACAAGTGAAGTCACGGCCGCAACCGGATCAATAACCTGAGAAACTTGAGTTAAAAATCGCATCTTGCCACCGTTCATCATTCTTGTCATTTGTTGGGCATTCTAACAATAATTATATCAGATACAATCAACTCAGCAGTGTTTCTATCTGTTTTTTATATGGATAATATATTTTTTATGCATACCTGTAACTAAAGTAAACTGGTCGCGATTTTCAAGCATCAAAGTCAGCTTCATCTGGCCATCGTCATTTTCCTCAATTTGTGAGGATTGCTCTACAATTGACCAACTTTTTTGCGCTGGGAAAATGGTAATGCTCCCCGCGTCTTTACCTGTAGTAATGAGAGTCGATTGACCATCAATCGCAACCTGACACGGATAGTCACAAGACAATTGTTCAGGCTTCGAATAGCGATAAGTTCGCCAGAAAAATGCAGCAACTAAAATCGTTAAAATCACGACAATATGGATCAATCTCTGTTTGGTGAGTTTTTCTGCGGGCATAGTGACTTCAATATTCTCAATTTTCAGATGAACAGCCGACAAAGACTGTTGAAAAGCGATTAGTCTACCACTGAAGCCTGAACGGAGGAAATTCGATTCGAATGATTTGTATGCCATAAGTAGCGTGTTACAATGGAGGTATATGCTCATTACCTTGAGTCAGAAGATGTGACAAGAATACAGGTCTCATTCAGGTAAAGTTTATCTGTCAATTTTACAAGAACGCTATATAATCCCCTGATTCCTGTACTCTTTTTTTGACTATTCTTTATGTTCAAGGAATGGTAAAATATTGATGTATATCAAGATAGTGAAAGGTTATTATGATTTCAGATAAGCCAGGTACGAAACGGATTCAATCTGGAGGGTGTGCGATTCACTGCCAGGATTGCAGTATTAGCCAACTTTGCATTCCTTTTACTTTGAATGAGTCTGAGTTAGATCAGCTCGATCAAATTATTGAGCGAAAGAAGCCTATCCAAAAAGGACAGGAGCTATTCAAAGCCGGTGATGAGCTTCGCTCATTGTATGCCATTCGGTCCGGAACCATCAAAAGTTATACGATTACAGAGCAAGGTGATGAACAGATTACTGCTTTTCATCTGGCTGGTGATTTAGTTGGCTTCGATGCAATTACCGGAGACAGCCACCCCAGTTTTGCCCAGGCATTAGAAACCTCAATGGTTTGTGAGATTCCTTACGAAATCTTAGACGATCTATCAGGGAAAATGCCCAAGTTACGCCAACAGATCATGCGCCTGATGAGTAATGAGATTAAAGGCGATCAAGAAATGATTCTGTTGTTATCCAAGAAAAATGCGGAAGAACGTTTAGCCGCTTTCCTCTTCAACCTATCCACTCGTTTCGCGCAACGTGGTTTTAGTCCACGAGAGTTTCGCCTTACGATGACTCGGGGTGATATCGGTAACTATTTAGGCCTGACCGTCGAAACGATCAGTCGTCTATTAGGCCGATTCCAAAAATCGGAGATCCTGAGTGTAAAAGGTAAGTATATCACCATATTAGATCACGATTCTCTCATGGAACTGGCTGGCGTCTCAGCAGATAGCTAACCATCATTATGATACAGTTCATTCAATGAATGAGCTGTATCAAACTTCTACAGACTCCCCCACGATTTTTCTCATCTTCTGCCCCCTTTTAAGCTAGAGTTGTATTGAAGCCCCATGATATGAGGGAGATATAATGAGTATTTACAATAATATTCTTGTGATTGCAGATGTTAACCATGATGAACAATCGGCACTTGCGCGAGCTATGTTACTGGCCAAGAAAAGCAAAGAGATTAGTCACATCACGTTGTTCCTCTCTATCTATGATTTTTCTTATGACATGACATCCATGCTCTCTGCTGATGAACGAGAAGCGATGCGTCGCGGCGTCATTCATCAGCGAGAAAATTGGCTCAAGAATGTCGCTAAACCTTACCTCGACGACTCGATCGATTTTACGGTCAAAGTTGTTTGGTACCATCGCCCCTATGAAGCAATTATTGCTGAAGTCTTTTCCGGGCAATACGATATTCTCATCAAAGCAACCCGCAAACATGACTTCCTCGAATCGGTGATCTTCACACCAACCGATTGGCACCTGATGCGTAAATGTCCGGTCCCTGTGTTACTGGTCAAAAACGCTGAGTGGCAGGAGCAATCCAATGTGATGGCTTCCGTACATGTTGGTTCTGAGAATGAGGTCCATCATTCATTGAATGTAAAACTCACCGAACAATTACTGAGTATTGCTGATCATCTCGATGCCACACCGTATTTAGTCAGTTCATATCCGGTCACACCGAGTAATATCACACTTGAGCTACCTGAGTTTGATATCACGGCCTATCGGGATGCCGTCCGCTCTCACTGCCTGACATCGATGAAAGAGCTGCGTCAGTCTTTTGGAATTGATGATGCGCAAGCTATCGTTGAAGAAGGTTTACCTGAAGATATTATTCCGAAACAAGCGAAGCAATTGAATGCAGCGATGGTGATTATTGGCACAACAGGCCGAACAGGATTATCTTCGATTTTTATCGGTAACACCGCTGAACATGTCATTGATAAAATTGACTGTGATGTCTTGGCAATTAAACCGGAAGGATATATCAGCCCACTTGATCCGAATCAGAGTTCGTAGATTAGATAGCTAAACTCATCTATATGGACAAAAACCTTGCGTCAATCGCGCAAGGTTTTTTGTGGTTCAGGTCATTTTGGACCATATCACGGGGCTGATTTAGTGAATATTCAGCCTAAACGTTTGTCACATCAATAAACATAGATTCATCGATATTTGTTGAAGACCCAATATTTGTTGAAGAAACAATGGCTTCACTATAAGCATATTCACCTCTGTCTCCTTCTCGTGCCAATGGTAGATCAATAAAATCAAACAATGATTTGTCTGCCAATTGACTTGGACTCACATTTTGCAGCGACTTAAAAATACTTTCGACACGTCCGGGAGTTTTCTTATCCCATTCCATGAGCATTGCCTTAATCGCCTGTCGCTGTAAATTTTCCTGAGAGCCGCACAAATTACAGGGAATAATCGGGAACGCTTTATGCTCTGCATACTGAATCAGATCTTTTTCCCGGCAATAGGTTAATGGCCGAATGACAATGTTACGCCCATCATCAGAACGAAGCTTCGGCGGCATAGCTTTCATCCGTGAGCCGTGAAACATATTCAGGAACAACGTTTCGACAATGTCATCCAGATGGTGTCCAAGCGCAATCTTTGTTGCCCCAATTTTTTCAGCAAACGAATACAACGTACCGCGACGGAGCCGAGAGCATAGCCCGCATGTTGTCTTCCCTTCCGGTATTTTTTCTTTGACGACCGAATAAGTATCTTTATCCACAATATAATAAGGAATATTCAGACTCTCAAAATACTGCGGTAGCACATGCTCGGGAAATCCTGGTTGTTTTTGATCGAGATTGACTGCAACGACATCGAATTGAACAGGTGCCGCTTTTTGTAGATTCAACAGAATATCTAACATCGCAAATGAATCTTTTCCGCCACTGATACAAGCCATCACAACATCATGTTCTTCAATCATGCCGTAATCGATGATGGCATTGCCAACATTTCTGCGCAGACGCTTCTGGAGTTTGTTGAACTCAAGGGTTTCTTTTCTGGTATCTTTTTGATTCATGACGACTTCTCACACTGTCGATTATTCCGACCGTAGATTAATGCTAGGTTCTCTGTAGGGCGTGGATTATACGGATTTTTCGCGCGGGTTGAAATATATGTAAATGGCTAAATATGACTGCAGTGCAGGCGATGAAACCGAGCCGTCAATTCCGGCTCGGTCATATAGGCGTTATTCAGTCGCCGTTGCATCATCTTGTAAATACTTCTGATTATGACGAAGCATCGTCTGAAGGGACTTCACGTAAGCCATCCCTCGCTCTGAATATTTGGTTAATCCGTTCGTTAATTGCATCGCGCTCTCCAGCGATGAAAGGTCCTGCCCTTCTGCGCGCAGCTGATAACGAATATCACGTAATTTTCGGTAAGCTAAGTTACGGTTAACATTAATAAAGTACCGATGAATCGATTGTTGTACCGATTTAAACTTCGCCACCTCATGTGCCATCCCTTCCCCTCTGGCGAGTGGCACCAAGCCACACCCTTTTTGATAGCACCATTGGCCAAAATAATTATTGCCTTCTCTGGCAAAGCGGGAAGTACCCCAAGCTGATTCATTTGCAGCCTGAATCAGCACCAATGCCTCCGGTAGGATATCGACTTTATGCAGCATTTTATCCAGCCATTTTAAGTCGGGCCCTTCTACAGGAATTTTAACCGAATAAAGCGAGCTAAGTTCAGCCAGTTGCTCAATCTCAGCCTGAGACAATGAGCCAGACTCGATGTCCTCTTTGGTGTTTAACAAAAACTCCCTTTCTTTCTGGGTTCTGTAGTTTTCATATTCGATACCCGGCTTAAGATAATGAAAGAACGCATGTTTTTTCTGCGCTACATTTTTAAACGCCTTAAATTTTGGTGCAGTTGCAACAGGTATACCTTGCGGTTGTTTTTCTTCAATCGTCGAACGACTCTCTTCAATATGTAACTGATAATAAGTACAACTGCCGAGAATCAGTACCACGACGGAGAAAAAGAAATAAATCAGTTTACGCATTGAAAACCTTATTTTGCTGATCATTGTCTGATGTCGAAACAATCGTCAACCGAATCCCAAACATGTTTCGATATAAAATACCTTTGACATGTAAGAAAAACGGCAAGACAAAAATAAAACCGATACCGTAAAAAACAATCGCGAACCCAGTCAGCATCATCAAAATAAAGTAGATACTGGTCAGCGGCAGGATTTTTTTATTGGTTGCTTTCAGTGAGAGTAATAATGCTTTGAAGATCGGTAAGCGCTTCTCACAAATCAACAGAATCGTATGACTAAAGGCAACAGATGCATACATGGAAAGAAGCCAAAAAATTTGCCCGAGGACCGATTGAGTAATGAGCATCAGCAATGTTGCCAAAGTGACAGAAACTGTAAATTGCAGACCTTTGGTAATATGCCGAGTCTGCGTTTTTAGCCCCGCAGCATGACTCATCGCCATGAGACTGGCTCCAGCATAAATCGGGGCACTCACCACTTCGAAACTAAATACAGCAATAAAAAAAGCTTGTACTAAACGGGGATCGATTTTCTCTGGGTTCTGGACACTCGCCAGAATACTGTCCAAATCTGGTAGCTGAAGTTTCAGAACAACGTAGAAAATAATGAGTTGCACTGCGAGCAAAATAAATATAGCCGGAGTAAAGGACCAGAAGTGCTTGGCCGTACAGGATGCGCCTTCCCTGAGAATCGCACCCACTTTCAGTTCATAATCGCCAGTCAAAGCTTTTTCTAAGCTTCCCCCTAAATTAAACTCTTTTTCAAATTTCTGACTCATGCTACCTCTTGGATGGCTGTAACTCAGACCACCATATTCATAACGAAGGGGGCATTATACTGAAATTGATTTCAACCCGAAATTGCATAGATGTAACTTTTTTTATTCATTTGATAAAAACGCCCTTGTTGACACTGATTTCCATGCATCATTCGAGTAATTTGTTGAAGTTGTCATAAAAATTCATTGTCAAGCCTCGAAAATTGAATTGACTTCAAATGAGTGAATATTATGATGCAGCGAATAGCATGAGATACCTTAATCGACGCTGACAGTCTCAGCCTTTCAATGGAGAAATGGAAACATTGAACGCAGCACAATCACATGAATCTCCCGTTGTTTCTCTGGTAGGAATGAGCAAGAGTTACGACGGGAAAAAAATCATTGATGACATTTCATTACAAGTGAATCACGGTGAGTTTTTAACCATTCTCGGGCCATCCGGATGTGGCAAAACCACCATCCTGAGAATGATTGCAGGATTTGAATCAGCCGATCAGGGCAAAATCTTCCTCGACGGACAAGATGTCACGGCGATTCCGGCAGAACATCGTAACGTGAATACTGTTTTCCAAAGTTATGCCCTCTTCCCGCATATGACGGTTTTTGACAATGTTGCCTTTGGGTTGAGAATGCGCAAAGTACCGACAGCGGATATTCACACCAGAGTATTCGACGTGCTGAAAATGGTGCGATTAGATGATTATGCCGGACGCAAACCTCATCAGTTATCCGGTGGGCAGCAACAACGGGTTGCCATCGCGCGGGCGATGGTGAATAAACCGAAAGTTCTCTTGCTAGATGAATCATTATCCGCGCTTGATTATAAGCTGCGTCAACAAATGCAGGTCGAACTGAAACAGCTTCAGCGCCAGTTGGGGATTACTTTCATTTTTGTTACCCATGATCAGGAAGAAGCGCTGTCGATGTCAGACCGAATTATTGTCATGAGAGACGGTAATATCGAACAAGACGGTACGCCGAAAGCCATTTATGAAGACCCGAAAAACCTATTCGTCGCCCGCTTTATCGGTGAAATCAATGTGTTTGAAGCGGTGACCATCGAAAGAGTGGATGACAAACGAATTCTTGTTTCAATTGAAGGGACAAATGCAATCATTGATTTCGACAAACCCGTGATTGCCGGTCAGCGACTTCAGGTTTTGCTGCGTCCTGAAGATATTCGTCTGAAAGAAGTAAAAGAAAGCGATAGCGAAGGGATTACCGGACACGTAATCGATCGAACCTACAAAGGAATGACATTAGATTCAGTGGTTGAATTGTCGTCCGGCCTGCGCATCATGGTCAGTGAATTTTTCAATGAAGATGATCCTGATGTCGATCACTCTCTCGGGCAAAAAGTAGTACTCACTTGGGTTGAAAGTTGGGAGGTCGTTCTGGATGAAAATGCCTCGAATTAGTCTCCGCCAAGCCATTATCTATTTGATTGTAAGCTGGTTGCTGATCTTCGTTTTCATCCCTAATCTGATGGTCATTGGGACGAGCTTTCTTACCAGAGATGAGACAGACCTCATCAACTTTACACTCACTTGGGAAAACTATATCAATCTGGTCGATCCGCTCTATATCAAAGTGCTGGCACATTCATTTTATATGGCGGGAATCGCGACATTACTCTGCCTGCTTATCGGCTACCCTTTCGCATTTGCAATTGCAAAGATGCCAGCGGCCCGGCGCCCTTTTATGCTTTTTCTCGTAATTGTACCATTCTGGACCAATTCTCTGATCCGTACCTATGGTTTGAAAATCGTGATGGGAACCAATGGAATCCTGAATAAAGCATTGCTTAGTTTAGGGTTGATTGATACCCCGTTTCGAGTCATGTATACCGAAATCGCTGTGATGATCGGGCTGGTCTATATTTTACTCCCTTTTATGATTCTGCCGCTTTACTCCGCATTCGAAAAACTGGATTACGCTTATGTGGAAGCCGCGCAAGATCTCGGGGCAAATAAGTTTCAGACGTTAATCAAAATTATTATCCCTCTTACAATACCGGGTATTATCGGTGGCTGTTTACTCGTATTATTACCGGCACTTGGCATGTTTTATATTTCTGACTTACTGGGCGGTGCGAAAAATCCGTTGATCGGTAATATTATTAAGAGCCAAATACTCAATGCGAGAGACTGGCCAGCCGGTGCAGCAACCAGCATCGCTCTGACATTCGTCATGGCGCTGTTACTTTATGTTTATTACAAAACAGGCCGCCTGTTAAACAGAAAAATGGAACTTTAAACCATGACAAAAGTCTTTCGCTTTAGCCTGATGACTATCGTATATAGTTTTCTGTATCTGCCGATTTTTGTTCTGATCATCAATTCATTCAATGCCAATAAATTTGGCATGCGCTGGGATGGGTTCTCTACCAAATGGTATAACGCGCTCATCGAAAATGACAGTTTGATGCAGGCCGCATGGCACTCTTTTAATGTCGCGGTGTTTTCAGCGACGACGGCAACTATCATCGGTAGTTTGACCGCTGTGGCACTATTTCGTTATCGGTTCCGAGGCAAATCTCTGGTCAATGGGATGTTGTTTGTCGTGATGATGTCACCGGATATCGTGATGGCGATTTCTCTGCTGGCCCTCTTCCTTGTGTTAGGTGTTCATCTCGGTTTTCTGACTTTATTCTTTTCCCATATTACATTTTGTCTGCCTTTTGTTGTCGTTGCTGTCTATACACGCCTGAATGGTTTTGATGTCAAAATGTTAGAAGCCGCCAGAGATTTAGGGGCCAGCGAATGGGTGATTCTGCATAAAATTATCCTCCCGTTAGCCAAGCCGGCTGTCGCCTCAGGCTGGCTGATTAGCTTTACCCTCTCATTGGATGATGTCATTATCAGCTCATTTGTGACTGGCCCGAGTTACGAAATACTGCCTTTAAAAATTTATTCCATGGTGAAGGTCGGTATTTCTCCGGAAGTTAACGCGCTGGCAACAGTGATGTTACTGATATCATTTACACTGGTTGTTATTTCTCATTATATTGGGAGAGATAAGCTTCAACGCCGCTAAAAATGAATTGTCACAAAGATAAGAAATCACTCATTTTTTGAAGTTTTGAATCAACTTCATTGGCTATAATCATGGTTTTCAATGCCATAATTACGCAGACGTATCACATCATTCTCTCTAGATGTGATGAACACTTTCCACGGCTAACAGGGATCCACAGCAATAATGAAAAATAAATTCTTTGCAGGTATTTTGTCTACCGCCGCATTATTTTCCGGCTATAGTATGGCAGACGATCAGACGCTCTATTTTTACAACTGGTCTGAATATATTCCAAATGACATCCTTCAGGAATTTACCAAAGAAACTGGGATTAAAGTCATCTATTCAACTTACGAATCGAATGAAACAATGTACGCAAAGTTGAAGACTCAGGGATCCGGTTATGATTTGGTGGTGCCATCAACTTACTTTGTGTCCAAAATGCGTAAAGAAGGCATGTTGCAGCCGATTGACAAATCTCTGCTCCCCCATTTTGATGGACTGGATCCCAATTATCTGAATAAATCGTTTGATCCAAATAACAACTATTCTATTCCCTATATCTGGGGAGCAACAGGTATCGGCGTCAACACTGACCTTGTCGATAAATCGACGATTCATCGTTGGGATGATTTATGGAACCCACACTGGAAAGGTCAGTTGTTGCTGATGGATGACGCGCGTGAAGTTTTCCATATCGCGCTGTCAAAATTGGGCTACTCACCCAACACCACCAATCCGGATGAAATTAAAGCTGCTTACGAAGCATTGAAATCGCTCATGCCGAATGTACTCGTGTTCAATTCTGATTTCCCGGCAAATCCCTATATTGCCGGTGAAGTTGCTCTGGGCATGCTGTGGAATGGCTCGGCTTATATGGCACGGCAAGAAGGTGCGCCCATTGATATCATCTGGCCGGAAAAAGGCACGATCTTCTGGATGGATAGTCTGGCGATTCCTTCAGGTGCCAAACATGTTCAAGCGGCTCATAAAATGATTGATTTCCTGCTTCGTCCTGAAAACGCAGCAAAAATTGCGCTGGAAATTGGTTATCCGACGCCGGTGAAGGCCGCTTATAAGCAATTGCCAAGCGAGTTCGCCAATGATCCAAATATCTTCCCGCCACAATCCGTGATGGATAGCGGTGTCTGGCAGGATGAAGTCGGTGAAGCAAATCACTTGTACGAATCGTACTTCCAAAAGCTGAAAGTCAGTAACTAGGGGCTGTTGACCTAGGGATTTATTGTCCGACTTGTAACAAACAGTCGTCTGATCTTAATAAAAAAGTGGCGAAAGCCACTTTTTTATACGCCATCCATTGTCTCGTAATGATGTCTCTTAATGAGCACCGAATCAGATAAAATCCCCTTCAAACGAGAGTCTCATCAGACAAAAAGCTAATCAGGTAAAAGTAACTCATCAACCAGTCTCGGGACTTCAATACTGGCTTTACCATAACGCTTCTCGACAAATTCGCTTTCTACAGCACTCGGCTCAAGATTGATTTCTATCGTATGGGCACCATGCATTTTGGCATCATGAACAAAACCTGCTGCAGGATAAACCACCCCAGAAGTACCAATTGAAATAAATAAGTCCGCTTGTTCAAGAGCTGTATAAATTTCTCCCATTCTCAACGGCATTTCACCAAACCACACGATGTGAGGACGTAATTGAGAAGGTATCTGACAGCAATGACAAAGATCACCCATGTGTAAATCATCTTTTTGGTCAATCACTTGCTGTGATACACAGCAACGCGCTTTCAACAGTTCACCATGCATATGGATCACATTGTTACTCCCGCCGCGCTCATGTAAATTGTCGATGTTTTGGGTAATGACGGTGACCTGACCATCGAGCTCTGCTTCAAGTTTACCTAAAGCAAGATGAGCAGAATTCGGTTGAATCGATGCTGAAAGCAATTTTCGCCGCCGCTGATTATAAAAATTCTGAACCAGTTCCGGATTGCGTTCAAACCCTTCGGGGGTCGCAACATCTTCAATACTGTGATTTTCCCAAAGGCCATCCTGTGCTCTGAAGGTTTGAATCCCTGATTCAGCAGAAATACCAGCGCCAGTGAGAACAACAATATTACGATATGGATAGTGCATGTCATATCCTTATGATTTCATGGTTTACCTTTAATATACCTGATCTTCTTTGCAGACAAAAATAGACCATGGTATACCTCGTTCAGAGCCTTCAATGATATGCGCCCTTCTCCCGGAAGGATCTTCGGTACTTCTCCCATTGACCGACTGTTCCGTCCATAAAAATGAACACCCCCACAGGTGTCATCTTCTGTGGGGGTGTAAGATATCGAGCTCAAACCAAGCGTTATAAAGCGCCACAAATCACAGAAGTAATGGCAGCCAAGCCACAAACCATGGTAAAAATCTGTACTGGCACAGAAGTTCTGAACTTCTTCATCGCCCCCACACGTCTCATCGCATAGACCGGCATGATAAATAGAATGGCTGCAATCATCGGTGCACCCATGGTTTCAATCATCCCCAAGATACTCGGATTAATAATGGCAACAATCCAAGTCGTCAAAACGATAAAAATCAGAGAAGTGCGATCAATTGATTTTACCGCCATATTGCTGCGAGATTTAATCAACCCGACCAACCCTTCATGTGCACCTAGAAAATGACCAAAATAGCTGGATGTAATGGCAGCAAATGCCACGATAGGCCCCAAATAAGAGATCAACGGTGAATCGTGTTCATTCGCCAGATAAGACAAGACCGAAATATTTTGCGCTTTTGCAAGTGCAAGTTGCTCAGGAGAAAGCGACAATACGACCGAAAACACAAAAAACATCACAAATGCCATCAGCATAAACGCTGCACCACCAGTTATCATGTCGGTCTTTTGCGCTGCATCATCCCCATAGGTTAAACGCTGTTCTTTGGTAAACTGGCTAATAATTGGGCTGTGATTAAATGAAAAAACAATCAGTGGAATCGCCAGCCAAATGATCATCGGCATCGCGGACCAATCGGGTTTTACTTCCATCATCGATGTATTCCAGTCCGGAATCAGATAAACCGACAATGCGAGTAAAATCAACACCAGTGGATAAACCATCAACGAGGTGGCTTTCAACATCAGGCTCTTACCAAATACCACCCCACCCGTCATCGTCAGAATCAATACACCGGACAGTAACCAGCGCGGAATTGAGGGTAGCGCAAGTTGATGCACCAGAAAGGAGTCTACCGTATTGGTAATTCCTACCCCATAAATCAACACAATTGGATAAATCGCGAAAAAATAAGCAAACGTAATCAGGTTGGCACCGGTTTTCCCAAAATGTTCTTCAACCGTATCCGTAATATCAGATTCAGGGCGTTTGGCTGACAGCACAAAACGCGCCAGACTTTTATGCGCAAACCAGGTCATTGGTGCGGCTATCAGGGCAAGAATGACTAATGGCCAAAAGCCACCGGCCCCTGCTTTAATCGGCAGGAAAAGCACACCCGCACCGACGGCTGTTCCAAACAGAGAGAGGCACCATGTAAAATCTTTGTAAGTCCATTTACCAGATGAATATTTGTTATTTTGTACTAATATTGTTGTATTCATGTTAAGTTTCTCATCATTGGCAAAATAATATACTAAAAATAAGTTTCAGTTATATTTGACCAGCAATCAGAAGTTTTGGGAATACGGAAGTGAATGAACTTAAAGATAAGCTTGACAAAAAACAATCCGGGTCACGAATTTAACGTGCTATACATGATTATTTCTAATTGTATGAATAAGAAAAAGTGATGCGAAAGGTAGTTGTTGAAATGATGTTATTTAAATGAATCCAATCATTACATCAGCCAATATGCACGGGGATGAACCCCGTGCTTATAAGTGATGATTTATTCTTCATTGATAGTGGAAATTTTATGAATCGATAGATCTGCACCATTAAATTCATCTTCCTCAGAAAGTCTTAATCCCATGATTTTCTGAAGTGAACCGTAAACAATCAGTGCACCGAATAGCGCAACAAGAATGCCGGCGATGGTTCCCAGTACCTGAGCCGGCAGACTCACACCACCAATACCACCAAGTGACTGCTGACCAAAAATACCTGCGGCAATGCCGCCCCAGGCACCACATAAACCGTGGAGAGGCCAAACTCCCAACACATCATCAATATGCGTTTTGTTCTGTAGCCAGGTAAACACCCAGACAAACAGAACCCCTGCAATCCCGCCCGTGACCAATGCACCAAGAGGATGCATCAGATCCGAACCGGCACACACCGCAACCAATCCTGCTAAAGGGCCGTTATGAATAAATCCGGGGTCATTTTTGCCGACAATAAATGCAGCCAGAATGCCACCAACCATTGCCATAAGAGAATTCATAGCAACAAGACCACTGATCCCGTTGAGTGTTTGTGCCGACATCACATTAAAACCAAACCATCCCACACTGAGAATCCAAGCGCCTAAAGCAAGAAATGGAATATTTGATGGTGCGAAGTTGGTATGTTTCCCGGCCCGAATCCGCCCTTTCCTCATGCCCAGAAAGATCACGGCAACCAGCGCAATCCATCCGCCAACAGCATGGACAACCACCGAACCGGCAAAGTCATGAAACGGATGGCCGAACTGAGCTGCAAGCCAGTTTTGGAATTGGAAGTTACCATTCCAGATCATCCCTTCGAAAAATGGATAAATGATACCAACCGTGAAAAAGGTCGCGATCATAATCGGATGGAAACGGGCTCGCTCGGCAATACCACCAGAAACAATCGCAGGGATCGCTGCTGCAAAAGTCAGTAGAAAGAAAAACTTAACCAGCGCATAACCATTCCCGGCCGCCAGTACTTCGGCACCAGAGAAAAACGTCGTGTGATATGCAATCCAGTAACCGATAAAGAAATAAGCGATGGTTGATACACCGAAATCAACCAGAATTTTGACTAAGGCATTGACCTGATTTTTCTTCCGAACCGTACCAACCTCTAGAAAAGCAAAGCCAGCATGCATCAGAAAAACCATAATTGCCCCCAGTAATAAAAACAGTGTATCTGAACTTTGGGTCAGGGTCTGGACGGCCCCCTGAACTTGGCTTAAATTGTGCTCCATTCGCGTTCTCTCCATCAATTCAACTGCACCCGACATCCCAGAAAGAAGCTCGCTTTCCATAAGACGCCCTAACTTAGTGCTCATAAAAATGAAAAATCCCCATTTTGGGGAGAATAATAGTTTGCAGCGAACTAAGCAGAATTTATGCCAAATCATAAACTAGCGAGACATGGCAAAAAATTAATATTAACAAATTGAATAATAAGAGATATTTTCTCCAGCCGAGCCTGATAAGCTTTTCCCCTGCGACATGAGAGTGCACCAATATTGACTAAATGCATCAATATTGGGCACCCAGTTAAGTGAAACAATTATCGATATCAGCGCTAGCGCTTATCAAGATAAGATGCTATCCATGACCGAACTTCACTCGGCATTCGATTTGAGAGGACCAAATATTCTTGATCCATCAATCGTCGGGCCATTTGGGGAGATGCAGTCAGCATTCGAATCTCTTTTTGGGGGGTTGTGTTTAATACCGCATAAAGCTTTGGCTCTTTGGATTTTAAGTTTTTTCGGTAGTCTTTTTTTTCACGACGATGCAGTCGTAATGTGCCAAGATTTTCCGAATCGAGATCAGGAATCAGTTCAAATCCAACTAACTGCTTTTGTATTGTGACCCATGCACCGGCAGTAATATGGTGTTCAATAAACTGACATTCAATTAGCCATGTAATTTCTGACTTTGTAGGTTTTTTTAAATATGACATTTTAATCGCTCTTATTTTTTATTAACAGGCTCTGAAATTCGATTCCGTCTCACTTTTTATTTGTCACAAAATTTTTGTAAAAATTATTGCGATAGCAATAAAAATAAGATTTAAGATCCGAATATCAGAATAGAATAGCCTATCAATAAATAAGCAAATGTCTCATTTTTTAGAGAAGAATGAAGTATTAGTAGGAGTTTTTACTGTAAATAAGGTCACATGACACGTTTTAGTGATCTCAATCAGACTCGGATTGCCATTCTTTATATTTTCGCTCCAGTGTCTTGCGTGAGATACCGAGTTGACGTGCTGCTGCTGACTTATTACCATCATAAAAATCAACGACTTTCTGTATATGGGATTTTTCGATTTCCTGTAAACTCCAATCACTCGGATAACCCCGCATCGGTGTTGGTGTTAGTGCTCTTGAGAAAGGAAATTCAGGCATTTCACTGTGATGAGAGATGCTAACCATCACTTTTGATGTATATTGTGATGGCTGTATCATATATTCATGCCAGTAATCATTAGGTGATTTATTTATGATCAGGCATCTTTCAATCAGATTAATAACTTCTCTTACATTCCCCGGCCAGTTATATTCACCTTGATAAAAATCGTACTCGTTTAACCATGTCGGTATAGGAAGTGATAATTTCCCACAAAGACGTTGGGTTAAATAAGGGAATAGTTCTCTTAAATCACTCAACCTATCACGCAGTGGTGAAATATTCATTTTTAATACCGATAAGCGTTCATATAACTCTCTGCAAAATCCATTTTCTCTGACAATATTGAGCATCCCTTTCGTCGTTGCGGATATTAAACGAACATCAATTAAATACGAAGAATTCCCCCCTTGCGACTGAACGGTTCGCCCTTCGAGTAACTGAACCAGAATATGTTGAAAATCAGCTGGGATATTTTCAATACCATCCAAAAATAGCGTGCCATGATTGGCAAGACGTAATGATCCGCCATGATGGAACAGTCGCTCTGTTGCCACTGAATCGGAGTGGATATCTGCACAGTTGACCATGACAAAAGGTCCGACTCGCCCACTCGACTCATGAATGGCTCGCGCTGCCAATTCTTTACCTGTCCCGGTCTCCCCCTCAATCAGAACAGGTGCTTTTGACGGCGCATACTGCATGATCTGTTGCTTGAGAGATGTTGTTCTGTCCGAATGACCAACAATCACGTTCTGATGATACTGCTCTAATGTTTGTGTCAGCACGGTATATTTTTGCGTTTCAATCAACCGTTGTAAGGCACACTTAACGGCTTGCTGAATCTGGTGTGCGTTTAACGGGGGCAAAAGATAATAACGTCCCTGAACAAGGTCTGATTTAAGATCATTTTCATTTAACAGCAGCAGGATTTCACCTTCAAAACATGATGAAATTTGAGCAACTTCATGAGGTTGGCACGCATTGACGTCCAGAATAATCAGGTCATAAAGTGCCAACAGTTGGCTATCACCCTGCGGGTTACTCATCGTATCTAATCCGGAAACCAACCCCGATAATGCACGGACAAACTGCACTAAAACTTCTGGCTGAGGGCTAATCACCAGTACAGAAAAAGTCAGAAATTGTCGTTCGGTTAGTAATTTCACAAGTATGATTCTCGGCTAGATGCTCTGGTATTTTCAGGCAACGGAATCGATTATTCAGAATAACATACGGAATATTGTCGCCCACCTTGAAACTATTGTCACCTTTTCATGAAACGATTCATCAAATCCATGTTATTTCTTCAATCGTTTCGTGATCTTATTTCAAAAGTCATCGAACCAGAGACTTTCGTGTCTACCACCAGACAAGTATTGATATTGTAGTTGAGATAAATCGTGATTGAGATAAAGTGAACGCTTGTCTCGGTATGAAGTAAATATAATATGCTCGAAGAACATCAAATCACTTGGGTGATTCTTGCCGGAGGACAATCTTCGCGGATGGGTGGTCATGATAAAGGGCTGTTAATTTATCAAGGGCAGCCATTAATCCAGCGGGTGATTGACGCACTACAACCGCAGGTCTCCTCTCTTTGGATCTGTGCCAACCGCAATCAAGCGGCTTATCGGCAATACGCGCCTGTTATTGAAGATCTTTATCCGGATTATCCCGGACCACTGGCCGGGCTACACAGCGCTTTAAAACATGCAAAAACGGAATGGGTTGGCATTCTTCCTTGTGATGGCCCACATGTCAGCCATGATTTAGTTGAACGCTTTTGTCAGGCAAGTAAACGGGGTGGGAAGGTTTATGTCGCTCATGACGGTCACAAATATCAACCGGTTTATGCCCTTGCTCACCGTTCTGTGCTCAGTCAGCTTGAACACTTTCTGGCTCAAGGCGAACGAAAAGTGATGCGCTTTTTTGACCAGCTCGGTGCTTGTCCTGTTGATTGTCACGATATTCAGTCGATGTTTATGAATGTGAATACCCCGGAACAGCTGTGCAACCCACAAGATCAGCCGATGGTTTAAAAAGCCTGACCTCACAACCACTTTCTAAGGGACATCATTAACATGACGAGTCTTTCAGACAAACTGCCCAATATTGCTGTACTCGGCTTCGCGGCTTTTTCCGGAACCGGAAAAACAACGCTACTTGAATCGCTAATTCCGGTCTTGATCGCACATGGCATTCGCGTGGGGGTTTATAAACATTCACATCACGTCATCGAACAAGATAAACCGGGAAAAGACAGTTTTCGGCTGCGCAAAGCCGGGGCATTTCAGACATTACTTTCGACACCGGCGCGAGCCATTCTGACCACTGAATTTTCCGAGATACCGACATCTCCTGATTTCTATCATTTGCTACAACAATTTGATTCAGAGAATCTGGATATCATTCTGGTTGAAGGGTGTAAGGAACAGCGCTTTCCTAAAATAGAGTTACACCGTCACGAAATTAACAAACCGTGGCTCTATCCTGATGATCCGGATATTATTGCCGTCGCAACAGATCGCATGATCACCTGTCCCCTACCTTGTCTGGATTTGAATGATACGGCCCAGATTGCTGAGTTTGTGATGCAGTATGTACAAGACTTTCAATCACACATTCTTCCGGCATCAATACAATGAACAGCATGACAGTGAACAACATTGCAGCCCGAACGAATCAGACTGCTCATTCATCTTAGAACAAGAGACACATCATCATTTCAAGGCTGAAGATTCAAAAATGCCGCACCTCGGACACCACCGGTTGCGCCATATTTTGCTCTTCTGATCTCCGGACATTGTGCGATAGGTAACAAATAACGGGAGACTCGCTGCGGCAGCGCCTGATAGAGCCGTTCAAAATTTGATAATCCACCACCGAGCACAACGGTATGCGGATCATATGCCGTAAAAATATTTCCGAGACATATCGCCAGCAGTTCGATGAAAAAATCAATAAAGTCACTTGCTGTCTTATCACCTGCGTAAAAATTCTCAATGATCTCAACGGCAGGTTTAGATTGGCCATATTTGTGTTGATACAGGCCCTCAAAACCGCGACCAGAAATATAGCTTTCCAGACAACCTTGCTGACCACATCCACACTGAAACAGAGGCGGATTGTCGCCTAACCAAAACCATGCATCAATTGGTATTCGCATATGGCCGACTTCTCCTGCGACATGATTTCTGCCGGAAAAAACTTCCCCACGATAGACAATTCCTCCACCAAAGCCAGTGCCTAAAATCAGCCCCATGACTGAAGGACTGTCCCGCAGTGAGTCATCCCATGCTTCAGATAAGATAAAACAATTTGCATCATTTTCTATGCGAACGGGACGTTGCAGTCGTTTTTCCAAATCGTGACGTAAATGACGATCATTGATACTCGGAATGTTGGCCGTCATCAACGAACCATCATCTACACGCTCTATGCCGGGGAGTCCCACCCCGACTTGACCAACACAGCCCAAAATTTCATCATATTTTTCAACCTGTTCGGCAATCACTTTGATAAACTGGTCGTAATGCTTCAGCGGGGTTGGCAAGCGTTCGGTTGCAACTCGGGTCAATGTTGTATCGAATGCACCAAACTCAATTTTCGTTCCACCAACGTCAAAGCCATAATACATGGCACGCCTCCTCCATAACGGTGATTTATCATTGGGTGATTGTTTCGGGCACTGCCGCACATCACAATCGTACGGCTTGGTCCGTATCCGATGCAGACAATATACCTAAATTCAGATGATATACCCAATTCAAACACTGATACATTCAGAAGTGAAGCGGTGCTAATGATGATCAGCACCGCAATGAGATGAGGATTGATGCGAATGGCATTTAAGCAGATGCAGCGGCCGTCGCTGATCGTTGATGTTGTGACAACTGATATTGGGACAACATCGTCTGTTGCTGATTTGCAATGTCGGAGACCTGCCCGGCACTACCAACTACTTCCTGTAGGCTTAATGCTGTCTGTTGCCCTTGTTCAGCAATTAAAGCGATGGAATAGTTTACCTCTGCCGTAGCTTTTTCTTGCTGCTCTGCAGCGACAGAGATCTGTTCAACCCGCGCACAAATGCCTTGCACCGATGATTCAATCGAGTTGAACGATGATTTAACGTCTTCTCCCGATTCTAATGCCAGTGACATTTGTCGACGCGAATCATTTACAGCCTGACGAGAACGATTCGCTGATGCAACCAACTCTGACATCAGTTGACGAATGTTCGTGGTCTGTTCCGATGTACCGCTGGCTAACTTTCTCACTTCATCTGCGACCACAGCAAAGCCTCTGCCCTGCTCACCCGCTCTGGCAGCCTCAATCGCCGCATTTAACGCCAACAGGTTGGTATTCTCAGCAATCCCGCTGATCAAATTAACCATGCCCTGAATCTGATCAACCCGTTCCACGAGTTCATTCATTGCATCATCACTACTGTCCAGTCGTGCATTAAGAGATTTCAGCGCATCCTGATTCTGAAGCAGCACATCGAGCCCTTTCTGGGCATGAGCAACGGATAATTGGCTTTCTTGATGGGTTTCACCGGTAATTGATGCGATTTCGCTAATCGATGCTTCGATTTCTGTCATGGTTGTGCTCATACCTGCCAGCGCTTCATTCTGGCGCGTCAAACGTCGCTGACTACTTTCTGATGCTTGATGACTGATTTCTGAAGCCTGATAAAGTGATGAAGATGTTTCCGTCACTTGATTGAGTGACAGACGGATCGCGTCAACCACTTCATTCAGATTTCGGGCAACGCTTCTTAGTTCTGACGGGCCTGATTCAATCAGGTTATCCGAGAAGTCTTTTTGGGCGAGCGAATGCAATTCGGTCAGAATATGGCGCAAGCTATGTAGCACCCAGCGACGTAAAAGAAACCAAATCATGACCAAAACAATAATCGCAATCACCATGAACCATATCTGAGCCGAGGTTGTCAGACTAAGCGTCTCTTTCACCAGAGACTGATTATTCTTGATCTGCTGACTGGCCCCCTGTGAAATCTCATCCAGTTTTTGAATCGTTTCGGTTGCAATATCGATCGCTTGGTTAAGTTGCTCATCCTGTTTGTGGATCAGATCGATTTGTGCCAGCACCTGCTTGATAACACCGTGGTCAGCAAAGCCTTTCTCCATGAGTTCGTAAGGCGCGGTCAGACTGGCAAATTCAGATACGTCTGGATACATTTCCCGAAAATCATCGAAAGCCAGTGAGACGGCCGACTCTCTGGTTCTCAATGTCTTATAAAGTTTTTGCGCAACGGCTTCATCTTTCTCCATCATCAGCATCAAAAACAGACTTTCCATTTTTGCGGCATTCGCAACAAACCGATTAGCAGCATCCATTGCTTCAGGATTTTCAAAAGCCAGCATGTTGGCAATTCGATTCATTTCTGGTCCGATAGAGCTCACACCATAACGAAAAGTATCTGCGGCATCTTTTAATGGCACCTGCTCTTTTAACTTATCAGCTTGTATCGACATTAATGAGCGGCTGAGAGAGACAAAGGTGTCTACATTACGAATAATCGTATCAACCTGTTCTTTGGTGAGGCTGTTGTTCTGAACTGATTCATCCACCGCTTGCTTGAGCTGCCCTAACAGGTTTTGCGTCGCATTAATTTTTTGATCAATGCCTGCGCGAATTTGAGTCAGTTGAGCTTGTTGTGTTGTACGAATACCAGCACTCATCAGCTTGGTATTTTCTAGAATCGCTTGCACAAGCTGAGCATTGGTAATTGCCAATGGAAACGCCCGGTTAGACAAGTGATCAAATTGTCCGGCGACAGAATGGAGCCCGCGGAGTCCTTGATAAGAAAGTAATACAACAAACAGAATAAAAGCGACGAAACAAGCGCTGATAATTCTGATAAGGGAAGATGAGGAAAAAAATTTGAAAATATTTAGCATCTGAGTTGGTCATCTGGTGAATACCTGAGTTGATGCTAAGAATAAAAAATTTCAGTTGTGTAACAGTGATATGACAAATTTATGACAGTGATAATAATATAACTAAACGCTAACATGATAGCGAATTATTCTTCATACTCAGTCATATTTTGCAACAGCCGTGTCAAACAGGTTCTTCATCAATGAGATAAACTCATCCAGAAAACTGATCTGCTCATTGGTTGCCTTTTTCTTCCAGCATCCAGCCAACACTTCTTCCAAATCTTCAGCAACCAGATCCGCTTCTTTCAGAAGTTGAAAACGGACACTTGAGTGAAGATCAGGATTCTGTTCGAAAATATCCATAATATTACTTGCGACTAAATCCGTCACAACGTCTTCAACACTCTCCTGACCGATATCACCTTCGTGCATGAACACGTCGAGATTTAATGAGAGATGCTCGATCAATGCCAAATAGCCTTCGGTTTCTACAACCACTTTTGTACTCCACGATGATTCATATCTAAGCCAGCAATTACTTCTATTCTAATTATAGAACGCAATTTTTACAGTAGTGCTGTTCAGAAAATTATTGTTTTTGAACGTTTAGCACAGTCTATAGATAATCTGTAGCCAATTTCAAGAACAGAATGTTGAAATCGGAACAGCAGAACATGCATTAAATCACACTATTCAGAGGATGAACCCTACCCAAGTCACTATTAATTATAAAGAATAGGAAAAATAACTAACTCTCTCCTAGACTTACGAAGGCGTCGTTGCGAGGTAATCGTTATGTGGCAAGGTATCATAGAACAACTATCACTTACATTAGGCAAAGAGTTTCAACTTCACGAGAGACAAAAAATTCATGGCGGTGATATCAATGCCTGCTATGTCATCAATGACGGACAAGATAAGTATTTTGTTAAAGTCACGGAGAAAGAAGGACTCTCACAATTAATTTGCGAACAAGATAACCTCAAGGCTCTTGGGCGTAGTCATTGTGTGAATATTCCCAAAGTACGATTGGTCGGCAGTTCTAAAACACATGCTTTTCTGGTGCTGGATTATATTCATTTAAAACCGTTGGAAAGCGGTGAGCGCAGCTACCTTTTCGGTGAACAGCTAGCGCGTCTCCATCAATGGCAAGAACAAAAAGAGTATGGTTTTGATCAAGATAACTATATTGGTGTCACCATCCAGCCCAATTCATGGAGCAAAAAGTGGCACCGTTTTTTTGCCGAACAGCGCATCGGCTGGCAGTTACAACTGC
The DNA here is from genome assembly GCF_002196515.1 of Vibrio gazogenes. NCBI lineage: Bacteria > Pseudomonadati > Pseudomonadota > Gammaproteobacteria > Vibrionales > Vibrionaceae > Vibrio > Vibrio gazogenes. The sequence goes on from NZ_CP018835.1 coordinate 248,236, forward strand.
TGTATGAAAAAGGCATCGTATTTGTTGATATTGATAAGTTCGTCGAAATAGTTGCTCAGCGACTTGGAGCCCATCAACCCAAACCTTCATTACTCCATGGTGATTTATGGCATGGAAATGTGGCGGACAACGGACTGGCCCCTTTCTGTTTTGATCCTGCCAGCTATTGGGGGGATCGAGAATGCGATATTGCCATGACAGAACTATTCGGTGGATTCGAGCCTGAATTCTATCAGGGTTATGAAAGTATTTTTCCGTTAGAACTGGCATATCAGGAACGCAAGCATATTTATAATCTCTATCACATCCTCAATCACTGTAACTGCTTCGGCGGTCATTATCTCGATGATGCCCAACAGTCGATTCGCTATATTTTAGAAGAATCATAGCGAGACAACCGTCAACAGCCCCTAGGAATTAAGCGACAACTGGTTCAGAATACCGACGACATTGTCACATGGGTATAACAGGAGAAACAACGATGTTCACAGGTATCATTCAGTCTGTCGGTCTTATCTCATCAATCAGTGACCACAAGGGTATAAGAACATTTAATATTGAGTTTGAACCTGGTTTTTGTACCAACCTGGAAGTTGGGGCGAGTGTTGCTGTGGATGGTGTTTGCTTAACAGTGACGGAGATAGTTACAAGTACCACAGTGAAGTTTGACGTCATGCTCAAAAGCTTAGAAATTACGACACTGAGTGAATACGGGCAGAACCAAAGAGTCAATGTCGAACGCGCTGCAAAAGATGGTGCTGAGATTGGTGGACATCCTCTCTCGGGACACATTGATTTCAAAACATCAGTGCTTGACGTGCAACAAATCGACGACAACTATCGTGTCCGTATTTCAGCACCGCGTGAATGGGGTAAGTACATTTTCCCCAAAGGGTATATTGCCTTAAATGGTGCAAGCCTGACTGTTTCGGATGTGAATAAAAATGAAGGTTGGTTTGATGTTTGGTTGATCCCGGAAACCCGAAGAATGACCACTTTTGAAGACAAACAGAGCGGTGCAAATATTAATGTGGAAATCGAGCGTGGTACGCAAGTGATTGTCGACACAGTTCGTGATGCCATTGATGAGAAAATGGGGGCGCTCATGCCATTGTTCGAGCAGTTCTTATCCTCAAACAACACCGATGTTGACTCTATCGGTCAAGCCGCTCAAAAAGCACTCTCCAAGTCGGACCACTCATAACTATCTGTATCATAAGCGAGGGGCGCAGCTCTTCGCTTCAGTCATACAGGGCATCAAGCGCAACCATATGAATATCAAAGATCTTTTTTTCGTTCTTCCCGAAGCTCTTTTACTGAACTTTGAACGATTCCTGTAAACATTCTTGCTGCCTCCTGAGTATGACAGTGATAGAATATATTCAGACGACATTCATATGACGCAAATATAATAGTTTCATTGAATATCGTCAGGCAGGGATATGCAAGATGAGATAACTTCGGTTTATCCATGTTATCTCCAGCAGGGCTCAGGCTATCGGGCTGCAGTAATATACCCAAATGACACGTCAGGGATTGAATACGATCTCTGTCTGAACATGGGGTATATATGAATAGCAGTGAATTTAACTCGTTTTATTTTTTGTCTCATTGGGTAATTTTGTGCATCTCTATAAAGCAGAAACAAAAAAATTATTTAACCTTGCCGTTCCCGTTTTAATCGCCTCAGTGGCGCAGACAGGAATGGGGTTTGTTGACACTGTGATGGCCGGTGGCGCCAGCGCTGTCGATATGGCTGCTGTTGCTGTCGCTGGTAGTATCTGGATGCCAACCATTCTTTTCGGTATGGGGATTCTGATGGCCTTGGTGCCTGTCATTGCCCAGTTGAATGGTGCTGGTAAACAAAGCAGTATTCCTTACGAAATTCAGCAAGGCATCTATGCGGCGCTTTTGCTGACAATTCCGGTCATTCTGATCCTCTTCCAGACCAACCAAATTATGACTTGGATGGATATCGATCTCCCTCTGGCAGAAAAAACCCGCCATTACATGTATGCCATGATGTTTGGTGCGCCAGCCTTCTTGCTCTTTCAGGCACTGAGAAACCTGACTGACGGGATGTCGATGACCAAACCGGCCATGGTGATTGGTTTTCTCGGCTTACTGATCAACATTCCATTGAACTGGATCTTCGTCTACGGTAAGTTCGGTGCACCGGCATTGGGCGGTGTTGGCTGCGGAATCGCAACAGCAATCGTCTATTGGACGATGTTCTCGATGTTATGTTTCTATATTGTCACGGCCAAACGGCTCGCCCCGTTCTCTCCTTTCAAGTCACTTTCTCGTATCAATAAGAAAGAGCAGATGCGGATTTTCTCTCTGGGGCTGCCTGTTTCTGCTGCTATTTTCTTTGAAGTGTCACTTTTCGCCGTGGTTGCCCTTCTGGTTGCTAAATTAGGAGCGACCGTTGTCGCGGCACACCAAATCGCAGTCAACTTTTCATCGATGGTATTTATGCTCCCGATGAGTATCGGTGCCGCAGTCAGTATCCGTGTGGGTCATAAGCTAGGTGAAGATGACTTTGATGGCTCGATCATCGCCTCAAAAGTCGGCATCGCCTTAGGTCTTAGTACAGCAGTGATCACCGCGACATTAACGGTTCTGTTCCGTGAACAACTGGCTTGGATGTATACAGATAATCTTGAAGTCATTGCATTGGCCGCTCACCTGCTGTTTATTGCCGCGATTTATCAATGCACCGATTCAATTCAAGTTGTCTCTGCCGGTGCCTTGCGCGGCTATAAAGATATGAAGTCCCTTTTCTACATTACTTTTATTGCTTATTGGCTATTCGGACTACCTTTCGGTTGTATTCTGGCCTTTACCAACTGGATTGTAGAACCAATGGGTGTAGCCGGATTCTGGGTCGGATTCATCATCGGCCTCTCTTCAGCAGCATTGATGCTGGGCGCTCGACTCGGATGGATCTTCAAACAGCATACGGTTCCTAAACTGAATGTGGCTTCGTCATAATTGAATCATCTCATCACCGGATGATTTCCAACCACGGGGGATGCAGCAATGTATCCCCCGTGGTTTTTGAGTCTAACGGACCTGAACTTCTGCTTTCCATTTTGACACTCAACCATATCTGCACTTAGCCATAAACCGCATCGCGATACATGATTCAGGGCAAGCGCTCCCGAAGAAACCGGGCAAATCGAGGCTTTCCTTTCGCGGTCATCCGGTCATAACGATAAGTAATCCAGCTCCCGATAGTCGGAGGTGATGCTCTCTGCTGATCGGTTAAACCACTCCCAACATAAAACTCGACGCCCTGACGACTCCTGACCAACAGCGCCCCGACTTGATTTTGATACTTCCCTTTGCCGTTTTTGTAACCAATCACCTGCGCTTCATCGTCGCGATAAGGTTTTATCTTAAGCAAGGTGTCACTCCGGCCCGAATGATAAACAGCATTCCAGTCCCGCAACATAATCCCTTCACCATTCGCTTGGGTAATCCGCTGCATCAATTTGTCCAGCGCCTTTTGAGATGTCAGAGCAACTTGCTCAATCAAATGAATGTGGGATACGTCGGACTGATGGCGTAACCATGAAGCAATTTTATGATAGCGCTGATGATAAGGGCCAACACCGAAGGGAATATCGAACAGCATAAATGACATCTGTTGCCAGCTGTTCGGATCAGGTTGCTGATCCAAAATAGTCTGCTGAACCAAGTGAAACTGCCCTCTTCCGGCCCAGAGTTCTCCCTCTACCGGAAACGGTGGCAACTGGCGTAAGAACCACTGCGGTGCATGAATTGGTGTACCATTTCGAGTCCGTAACTGCTTGCCATCCCAGACTCCGCGAATACCATCCAGTTTCTCACTGGCTCGGTAATGATTGAATTTAAGTTCATAACGGCCGGGAATGTAAGTGTTGGCCAGCATGACTTGCTCGGGAGATGATTCATCATGCCGTCCGGCATCTGCTGCCTGTGACAGCATCAAGAGCGAGAGAAGCGTCATTTTTATTTTCACGGTGGCAATATCCTGTTATCGGTTGAACTGTCGATAACATGACGGTGTACGTGAAAGGCGTCATCACATAACTGGTTTTAATTCGAGAGAGAATTCAGTTTCTCATTCATCAGGAACATGATGGTTCATCAATCGTGTGCGATGACTCGCAACGTACCGCTAAGATTCTCTGTTTTGTCGATATGCATGCAACTGAGTCAGATACTTAATCCAGCTTTTCGCTTCTCGGGACGGTTGAAGACTATCAGCCTTCTTCGCTTGACTGAGCGCCTGTTCAAATTGGTTCAGCTTGTAGAGTGCTTGCGTCCGTAACAGTGCAATATCGGCCGGTTTATCATGTCCTTGTAATAAAGCTAACGCATCGAGCGCATGCTGATAACGACCTTGCTGGAGCTGTAAGCGTGCGACGTAGCGATAATATTTTTTATCGTGTTGTGCAGCGAGCTGCCAGTTTTCAATCGCTTTATCCCACTCTTTTGCCTGCTGCCAGTAGTAAGCCGTTTGGGTTATTTCTTCGAGTGCCGGTGCCGATTGCTTCGCCAACCCGGCCATGACTCGGGCAGCTCTTTCCGGAATACCGTTTTGTGCATATAGATTCGCGAGCAATTTCAGGTTTTGCTCTGAAAGTGCCACCCCTTTCAATCGCGCGAGTTCTAACGAAGCAAGCGCCGAACGGAACTGTTTCGTTTTGATTTCCATATTCACTAACTGTAGCCACAAGTTGCGTTGATCCGGTTCAAGTGTCAACAATCGTTTAATGGTTGGAATGGCTGCCCGATAGCGAGTAAGCTGGATTTGCGCACCTAGTTTCACCGAGAGTGGCGTCACCGCATCCGGCAGTCGAAATTGTTCGTATCGGGAGATTGCCGCCAGTGATTTTTTCCACTGAGATAGCTGATAATAAATTTGTCCGATTCGAAGCCAGAGTTGAGACACGTCTTTTTTCGGGGGGGCCGATTCTGCCAGTTGTCGATAATAGGTAACGGCCTCTTGATACTGATGGTCATTCGCGAGCAGATCTGCCAGCATTCGCTTAGCGGTCCATGCCAGATTATCTTTGAGCTGATTAGATGTGACCGCGTAACGAGCCTGTTCAATTGCCTGCTGGCTCTGTTCATTTTGCCAGTAGTAATTGGCTAAGATTAAAGCAACATAAGCCTGATCCTGTGGCTTCGCCGCAGTGACCGCTCGTAATGTCTGAATTGCCTGTTCCAACTGCTGCTGTTCAGCCTGTTTTTGAGCTTGAACCACTTGAGCGGCGACATGACGACTCAGTTCCACCGCAGAGACAGTACTGGCATATAACCATAACAAACCGATAAAAATATATTTCATCTTCATTTATCCATCTCAAACTTGATGATCTGAGTCATCCCTACCTGCTTCTCAGCCTTGCCGTTCACAATTCGAGGCTGAAACTTCCACTGTTTGATCGCTCGCCTGGCTGACCGATCAAAAATCCGTTTCGGCTGACTCTCTATTACTTGTACATTGACCGCCCGCCCGCTTTCATCAATATCAAACTGTAATGTTACCGAGCCTTCGATTTCTCTTCGCTTCGCCCGGGGCGGATAATCAGGTTTGATCTGATAGAGAGGAATCGCTTGCCGACTACCGCCGATCGCATTGATATCAAACGCCGGCGCCTGAATAGCAACCCCTTCCAAACCGGTAGGTAATCCCAAATCAGGGACGGACGCCATCGTCGGAACATGATCGGCGACCGACTGTTGCTGAGCAGCCGAAGTCATCTGCGGCGCTTCAGGCGGTTTCGGCTTTTCCGGCACCGTTCTCTGACGCCGTTGCACCGCATCATCCGGTTCAGTCATCACCATATTGAACTGCAAAGCACGTTGTTCTTCAGGTTTCTGGTGCGAGCCGTTATCCACCATCCAAGCCATAAAGCTAAACAGAGCGACAGAGAAAACAATGGCGACCGGCAGAGCAAATAACCAGCGCATCATTACCGCTTCTCCGCTGCCAGCGCGATTTGTTTAACACCGGCACTTTTAGCGGCATCCATCACTTGAACGACCGTCCCGTTGTAAGCATGTTTATCGGCTTGAATCACCAAGGATGCATCGGGTTTATCCAGTAACATTTGTTCCAATGTTGCCTGCACCCTTTCAACATCAACGCGTCGCTTATCAATATAAATATCATTCGCAGCCGTTATCGCCACAAAAACACCAGCCTGTTTCTGGCTCACCGCATGCGCAGCCTGCGGCCGGTTAACTTCGACACCAGACTCGCGCACAAAAGAGCTCGTCACGATAAAAAAGATCAGCATGATAAATACGATATCCAGCATCGAGGTCAAATCGACCTGCGCTTCATCCTGCTTTACTGAGCGTCTTCCCAGTCTCATAAACGACTCCTCAGTGATTTTTCGAGCTTCATTTCAAGCCACTGACATTTTTTATACAATCGGGCATAGATGAACATCCCCACAAGCGCGGCAACCATACCCGCCATGGTTGGTAGTGTTGCCAGAGAAATCCCCGAAGCCATCAGTTTCGGATTACTACTGCCTTGATTCGCCATCACATCAAAAACGGAAATCATGCCCGTCACCGTCCCGAGCAATCCCAACATCGGACAAATACTCACCAATACTTTGATAAAATTCAGGTTTTGATAGAGCGCGTCGTGGGCCTGCCCCAACCAACCTTCACGGATTGAGCGGGCATACCATGATGTCTGGTCATCACGCTCAATCCATTCTTGAATCCAGTGCTGCTTCTGTTTGGGAAACAGGAAAAACAGATAAATCAAGCGCTCAATCACCAGTAACCAGTTCAAACAGACAACGGCTGCCAGCCACCAGAGCACCGTCCCCCCTTGGGACATAAAATGGTCCAGCGGTAGCAACAGTTGCTCAAACGGCATGAAGAAACTATCCATCACGCAGCATGCTCCAAATCATCTTTTGAGACTTGATCGTTCTCTGCTTGTGCGGCAACTAAACCAATCCCCTGTTTTTCAAGGATGGTACGAATACTTTCGGCCTGAGAAGAAAGGATGTTGTGCGCCAGTAACATGGGCATTGCTGCAACCAATCCCAGAACCGTGGTGATCAGCGCCATGGATATGCCGCCAGCCATGACTTTCGGATCCCCATTCCCGAACTGAGTAATGACCTGAAATGTTTCGATCATACCAGTCACCGTCCCGAGTAACCCAAGCATCGGCGCTAACGCAGCAAGCAGTTTGAGCATGGACAACCCTTTTTCGAGATGGCTTTGCTCATCAACAACAACTTCCAGTAAACGGAGTTCCAATGCTTCAACGCTACGATGTTTCTCTTTGTCATACACACTCAGCACCCGGCCTAACGGATTGTCGCCCGGTTGCTGAGGCGCTTTAAGCTGCGCTTTGATTTTTTGCTTGATTATCGCCAGAGAAATACCGCGCAAAATCGCGATGACAAGACCAATGGCAAGCAGACCCAGAATAATATTTCCGACAACACCGCCCGCTTTTAACCGATCAAGTAAGGTTGGTACATTTGCCAACTGAGCCAGTAAAGTTCCTTTTGACGGGTCAACAACCAGTGACTGTGTCTGACCGGCCAGTAATGGCCCAATGCTGTTCAGTGTCGGACCGTCATCAGGTTGCTTGAGATAAGGGAACGCGACCTGTTTATTGTCATCCCAATTCATGTACCCTTGGCTAGCAATCAGACCAAATGAGCCAAGGCGGGCTGCCGCCTCGGAGCTTTTGATCCCCGATTCATTGACATAAGGCACCTTCACTTGTGTGACTTCACCACTCGCACGAATTTGTTCATTCATACTCTGCCACAAGCCATTGAGCTGTTTGAGTGACGGAAGTGATTTCGCGGCAACAATCTCATCGACAACCGGTGTGTAAGTCTGTCGATCAATTTGCGTGATCGAATGAGATAAATCTGATTTGAGGGTCTTGGCGTTTTGTCGTACCACACCGAATATTTCGCCCAACGAGCCAGTTTCAAGCCGGAGTTTCTCTTCCTGTTTCGCCAACGCGCTTTCATTGTGACTGAATTGAGACGTCAGTGAATCAATCTCTTTTTGCAGATCAGCTTTGGCTTTTTGTAAGCGTTTCGCTTCTGCTCGCAACGTTTGCTCAGTTTCTTGAAACGACTTCTCCCGCACCCGGTTATGTTGGCGTTCCTGCTGTTGTGCACTTTGGGCTTGATGAACCAAAGATGTCTGGCTGTTATCAGCCATAACAGACGTCGTTAAACTCAATAAGCAAAGGCTGAGGCATACTTTTAATGTCATCTTATTTCGCCTCCGTTACAGCAAGAGAAACCGGCACATCCAGCAAAGTCGGTGCGATATGTTGATTGGCTAAATCAAATGCTTGGTTGATGCGCGTTAACTGCGCGGTATCACCATTGATCCACTGATGAGATTGCATGTCCCACATCCAGTACGCCTGATGATTTAAACTTCTTGCGATCAGGCTTAAACGACCGATATAGAGAATATCAACTTCACGAGTCACATCGTCTGATGTGGTAATCTCATCCTGATAAGTCGCGATCTTATTCCCGTAATCCATTTCGATTTGATAGGCCTCTAAAATACGACGATACTTTTCCGCCTCGCTCACATCGGCTCTCCCCATCAATGCTGTCAGTTTCTCGACGCGCTCCCGGCGTTGCGTAAGCTTGATCGGTTTATCTTGTGCAATGATTTGTTTGAGTCCATCGATCATGTGGTACATCAAAGGGACAATCCCCTGCCGGGTTTCTTTGATATTGCTGATTTGCTGCGCCAGACTGTCCATCTCTTGGTTCTGACTATCGATCAATGTCTTCAGGTGATGACGATACACCTCTAAGTTATTGACCTCTTCTCTCAGTCTTTCAATTGATGCTTTGAGTTCAATGGATGCCGAGGCACTTTTATCAATCACCTTCTGGCTACGGACGGAGGCTTGATTGGTCTTTTTCTGAATGGATTGAGCCTGGTCGACTGGTGCTGCAAGTATTGGAAATGCTGTTAATGCAGCCAAAACGAATGCACTGGATCTAAAACGATTCATAAGAATAAAGTTGGTTGCGTCAAATTGTCTTCATCTTAATGAGAAAAAATCTCATTATCAATAGATAAATCAATTCTATTGTCCGATTGGCATGAAATGATACAGCCGCCACACCACGCGCGGATCGGACAACTTTCTCCAGATATTCAGACGCGGTGCTGTCGTTTACAGCCACTTCAGTCTATTATTTGGGGCACATTTTTGTCAGGAGTATACAATGCAACCCCGAATCGTCGGACACCGCGGTGTCGCCGGAAGTTATCCGGAAAATACCATGGCCAGCATCATGGCCGCGATTGACCTCGGCCTCGAATGGATCGAAGTGGACATTCAACCCACCAAAGATCAGGCGCTGGTTGTTTGTCATGACTATAAGATTAATCGGTGCAGTAACGGTCAGGGGCGCATTGATGAATTGACACTCGATGAGCTGCAACAGTTCGATTTCGGCAGTTGGTTTGCGCCTAGCTTTGCCGGAGAGTCGATCATGACCTTGCAAGAATTGCTCAGAGTTGTCAAAGCCACTGATATCCGGGTCAATCTCGAAGTGAAACTCGATCATGATGCTGTCGGGCCAGTAATTGCTTCACTCAAAAAAGAGCTTGAAACGAGTAACATCTCCCCCGATTCAATTTTATTATCCAGTTTTCACCATGATGTCATGCGTGAAATGAGTCAGCAGCTTGCTGATTTCCGTCTCGGTGTTTTAGCGGAAAGAGCAAATATGAAAGTCATGCGACTGATTGATGAAGTATCAGCCTTCAGTTGTCACCTCAATGCACGCTGGCTGACCAAGAGACAGATTAAAAAACTGCGCGAAAAGTCAGTTGAGATTTGGTGTTATACGGTCAACAACCCACACTTTCGCCGTCTGTCTGACGTCGATGCGATTTTCAGTGACTTTCCGGAACGATTCTTAAACCATGACTTACCGACGCAATCTTAACCATCGACTTTTCTGAGAGAGGAATAACTGGTGACAGAGGAATAGCGGGAATTGCTTGATCGAGCACGTATCAGCGAGGTGGTCCAACAGAAGATCCTGCGATGAACCGGCCACCAATGTTCCGGTTCATCAATTGTGATTACTCAATCCCCAGATCTTCTGCCAGTGCCTGAATTTCTTTCAAATCCATCTGATTGACTTTAATCAGTTGATTGACTTTACCCAAACGTTCATTGGCAGCATCTTGTTGATCACAAGCATCTGAATGGGCATCCCAAGAGGTTCCTTGTAAATAAAGGTCACACTCTTTCTTTAATTCTTTCTTTTTCTGCTGGAGTGTATCCCGCTCTTGTTCCAGTGACTCTAGGGACTGTTTTACTTTGAGTTCCTTCTGGAACAATTCTCGCGACCGCTCAAACATCGTTGCTTGAAGATCGGCCTGATGATTGAGTCGGTTATTCACTTTGTTGACTTGCGTGATCTTGGATTTCTCCTTCGACAACTGCTTCGTCAGCGCTGTTTTTTCCTGTGTCAATTGGTCTATTTTTCCATTCAACACATCTAACTGTTGCTGGTAGGTACTTTTCTGCTCGGCCAGCTTCTGATCAAACGCTTTACTCAATTGCTGAATTTTTAAATGAGTTTGTTGGTCTGAATCTACCAGTGTTTTCTGGTTGGCCTGTTCAAGCTGATGATAACGAGCCTCCAGTGCCTGATAACTCTGCTGCCAACGTTGCCCCGACAACAAGGCACCGATCAGCCCGCCTGCGGCAATACCGATGGCGGCAGCGATACCAATGTAGAGATAAGTTCGTTTGTCTCTTTGTTCAATAACAACAACGTCTTCATCTCCATCATCCAAATTGTCAGATTGTTTATTCACAATAACTCCATCTGCTTAACGTATTAATTCACTTACAACAACGGCAATCAGGTAAATTGCAAAAGCGCTACAAAGAACGATGATGATGCCCTTCTGTATGTTCTCACGAGTGTCGTATCGAACCAAAACATATGCAAGCGCAATCAAAACAATAATTGCAATGAGTCTAACCATAATTATTCCGCCTTACTCATCTAGGGTTTATATCATGATTCTTTTATTTAAGGTCAGAGGAAAGTCGATAATACATCAAGTCATCATTTTTTATAGATTTACGTAAATTCTGTAGGTGACATCACAATTTTTTTGGATTAACATCAGCTCGTAAATCATCAAACTAGATGATTGTTCCAGTGAAGACTACAGGAGAGAGGTTGTTAACCTAATTTTAACATTAGGACTAACATTTCCCACCGAAGAAGTAAATCTTTCAGGTGTATCACGCTTAATGTTGAAGAGCTTTCAATTTTGAAGAACGCTTCATTTTTTGGGATACGAGGACTGTAGTTGGAGGAACCTCTGGAGAGAACCGTTGAATCGGTCGCCGAAGGAGCAAGTCCCATCCGGGATGAAACTCTCAGGCAAAAGGACAGAGGAGTGAAAGGCCCATTTTTTGAAATTAATTCAACGCGTCGTCCGTAATGTCAGGATGATCACTTTATAATAAACCTTTCCTCTTCTCCTTATGTGTACTTATTTTAAGGGGAAATCATGCAAAACCTGCAATCCATATTCAGTGCTATCGATAGTTTTATTTGGGGACCACCATTACTCTGCTTATTGGTCGGAACCGGTATCTATTTCACGTTCAGTCTCGGACTCCTGCAATTCCGTCATCTACCCACCGCGTTAAAACTCGTGTTTGGTCGCTCCCCTCAAGGGAAAACCGGTGATGTTTCCAGCTTCGCGGCATTATGTACCGCCCTATCCGCAACGATCGGAACCGGCAACATTGTCGGTGTCGCAACAGCTATCAAGCTCGGCGGCCCCGGTGCGCTGTTCTGGATGTGGTTTGCGGCCTTGTTTGGCATGGCCACCAAATACGCAGAGTGCTTGCTGGCCGTCAAATATCGTAAAACCGATGCAAAAGGCCAAATGGTTGGCGGGCCAATGTATTTTCTACAGTACGGTGTCGGCTCAAAACTATTGGCGACTGCCTTTGCTGTGTTTGCGATTGGTGTTGCATTCTTTGGGATCGGCACATTCCCGCAAGTCAACGCCATTGTCGATGCATCACAACTCTCATTCGGGGTATCCCGAGAACTCGCGGCCGGTATCCTGACGCTGCTTGTTGCCATCGTTACCATTGGCGGTATTCAGTCAATTTCGAAAGTTGCCAGTAAAGTGGTACCGACCATGGCCCTATTTTATATTCTGGCCTGTCTGTCGATCTTAATCATGCAAGCAGATCAGTTTGTTCCGGCGGTCCTGCTAGTGATTCAATCCGCTTTCACATCAACAGCTGCAACCGGTGGTTTTGCCGGTGCAACCATTATGTTAGCGATTCAGGCCGGTGTTGCTCGCGGGGTATTCTCCAATGAGTCCGGCCTCGGTAGCGCACCGATGGCCGCCGCAGCCGCAAAAACCGATTCTTGCGTACGGCAAGGGTTGATCTCGATGACGGGGACATTCTTCGATACGATTCTGATCTGTACCATGACCGGGCTGGCGTTAATCCTCACCAATACATGGCAGGGAGATTTGTCCGGTGCCGCCATGACCACTCATGCATTTGCAGTCGGTCTTGATTCAGCCACGGTTGGTCCACTACTCGTATCGATTGGTTTAATCTTCTTTGCATTTACCACGATTCTGGGCTGGAACTATTACGGTGAACGCTGTGTCGTCTTCTTGTTCGGCACCAAAGGCATTCTGCCCTATAAACTGATCTTCATCGCGTTGATTGCTTCCGGTTCATTTTTGCACTTGGATTTAATCTGGATTATTGCCGATATCGTCAATGGTTTGATGGCCATCCCGAACTTGATTGGCTTGCTGATGTTACGAAAAGTCGTTATTGAAGAAACCGCGTTATTCTTCCGCCACGGCATGATGAAGTCTGCGCCCGCAGAAGCCTGAATACCGTTCAAGGTTTAACGCTGAGTAGCGCGCGTTGTGTGATCGGCCACAAGCGCGCTCAATCCCGATTTACCAAAGCTCGTTGTAGGTGCTGCTGTCGATTGTAGCTTTTGCCGCTCCGCCCATTCTTGCGACCAAAGTGTTAGATTCCCCTGCTCACATCGTCCTGTGTCCAGATTCCAGTTCTTAAGCCAGTCTGTTGTCGCATGATCATAAACGCTCCGGCCAAGCAGCCGCTGATAGTGAACAACGTTCGCGACCGTAAAATCAAACACCTGATCATAGTGCCAATCACCATAAGGCGTCTCCAGATGGGTAATGTACTGCTGATCAATGGCTGAAATCTGTGGATAGACCAAGCCGAGAAAAGCCGCAACATGACGGGAAAACGGAAATAACCGATATTGGTCTTCCACCAAGGCCATGACACGAATAAAAGCGACATACCAACCATGAATATCCGGTGTCCCGAGCCGTTGCCCGTATGTATCCAGCAACGACTCTCGCCAGATCATCTCAATCACATGATCAATCTGATTCGGCGACTGTATTGCAGCACAGTGCAACAAATGACGCGATAAACGTTCGACATACCCGATATCACCCAACCCCATCCGTTGCCAGATAAACGCATCCTGATGCATCTCACATTCCCGATGCTGCTGTCGATTCTGATCGTAGTCCCCGACTTTGATCTCAATCACCGGGTGAATCGTGACATCCGTGATCACATGGGCGAGAAACCCACTCAGCCAGGCAAATGCTCGGTCCTGCTGCTCTCCGTACAGACGACGCACATGCGCAATCATACCGCGCACCAAATCCCCGACATATTGATAATGCATTCGATCAGCCCATGCTGCCTGAAGCGAATCGGTAATTTTCAGATAAGGAAAATCCGGAGAAACCGCACCCATTTCAACATAGCGTTGATTCACCAGTAAAATACGCTGCATTTGGCTGGGCAAAGTATACCGAACATCTCCCTGCATGAATGCCTGATTGACCGCCGTGATGTGGGCAAATGCACCCGGCATAATAAACCTTCATGATTACTTACCTGATGACTATAAATTACGTGATTTATATGACAGTTATCTTGCATAAGCAGTGATAAAACCCGATGTAATCCTCTCTGACTGTTGTCGGTACTTCGCCTTCTGAACCCACACGTCGGTACTGGCGAACACGCACCGAGCAATCACACACCCAACGCATACTGTTTTGCGCATCGGGCGGCCTGACGAATCCGCTGAGTCGGTGTCCTTTCCGGTGAGGGAAAGTGAATCAGTTGATAAATGTCTGGATACACTTCCCCCGCCACCGCGGATTCTCCCAACCAACCGATGATATTGAAGTAATTCAATTGATCCTGACGGGTGACAAACCCTTTCTGACGGGCAATCTGAGCATGGGCTTCAACCCACAGATCGCCACGTTCTTGCTGGAACAGCACCTCGGGAAAATGTCGTTTCATGTGATGGTATATCGCTTCAAGCAGGCTCTGCCACGCGATCTGGCTGAGTTGTTGCCACTGCACGGGGGTGAGTTGCAGCGGTAATTCAAATTCAACCATGGGTTCAAAATCAGACCGGTCTATCGCTTTCCAGCCTAAAGAGGTTGGGAGCCACACCTGATTCATCGGCAGCCAAAACCAATGACACGACGCACTGAGTAAAGTCCATGCCACATCGGCATGAGCCATGTTGAGATAACTTGTTGTCCCATAAGGAGACAACACCTGTATCTGCTGCCGAAAATGTTCAGCAAGTGTCTCGATCGACCAGGATGAACTGAAGAAAAATCCCTCCGCCCCGCGCTGGTGTCGCAAAAACCATTGCTTCACGACATCATTCACAACCAACAGATAAGGTGACTGTTCTTCATCCGATTCATAGAGATAAATTGCGGCCGACTCGACAATGGGCTCACCAGGAAAATAGTTTTGGTTATACGGTGGCAGTTGTCGGCCATCCACAAACAAATACAGATGATGCTCCGTACCTGTCGGTATTCGAGCCAATGCTTGTTCAGATTGCAATATGCTCATCGTGCCAAACCATCCACGGTGATCCGAGAAGATGTACAGACAAGATGATTCAGAAGATGGCCGACATAACAAATAGAGACATCACAAGTGACTATCATGATCATTCCTTTTATATAGATAGGCGAGAAACGACTCCGTCCAAAAACACAACGGATTCAACAAATTGTTTACCACACAACAAAACTCATATGAATAAACATTTAATCTCAAATGAGAAAATAATTCTATCAATATTCTTCCCATCATGAAGATTGCATTTTGCTGTTTAGATCACTTTTGGGAGTCACTTAACAAATAGAACCCATAATAAAAAGCACATAAAAATCAATAAGTCATAAAAAATAAAAATCATTGTGTGTTTCACTGCATCTTGATATACCCTTGAGTTCATTTGCTACCACTTAAATAAGAGGTTGAATCTATGAACGCGTACCATCAGTTGGTTGAGCATACAAAAAATATCGCTCACTTCGAGCATCTTTCTGCAATCTGCGGCTGGGATCAGGCAGCGATGATGCCAGCAGGCGGGGCTGAAGCGCGTGCCCAAGCAATGGCCGCGTTACAAGTCCATATTCACCAGTTGATGAATCAGCCCCAACTGACTGAATGGTTTGCTCAGGCAGAGCAAGAACCACTTTCAGCAGAGCAGCAAGCCGTGCTTCGCGAGATGAAACGGCAGTGGCAACAAGCCACCGTGCTGCCTGAATCACTAGTTCAGGCACAATCAATCGCTGGCGCCCGATGTGAACATGCGTGGCGGCAACAAAGACAAGACAATGATTGGGCCGGTTTCTCAGCCAACTGGGAGGAAGTCGTTAAACTCTCACGCGAAGAAGCACAGATCCGGGCCGCAGCGACAGGCAAGACCCCATATGATGCAATGCTTGACCTTTATGAACCCGGTGCATCGACCCAAACACTGGACAGCTTGTTTGACGACGTCAAATCTTGGTTGCCCGCGCTCATTGATCGTGTTCTTGAAAAACAGTCGCATGAATCTATTCTGTTACCGCGGGGTAACTATCCGAGTGAGACACAAAAATCGCTGGGATTAGCTGTCATGAAACAGCTGCAATTCGATTTCGATCACGGGCGGCTGGATGAAAGCACTCACCCGTTTTGTGGTGGTGTGCCTACCGATGTCCGTATCACGACACGCTATAGTGAAACGGAATTTGTGCAATCGTTGATGGGAATCGTCCACGAAACCGGCCACGCGCGCTATGAACAGGGATTACCCAAAGCATATGCCGGCACACCGGCCGGTGAAGCACGGTCGATGGGGATTCATGAATCGCAATCACTTTTCTTTGAAATGCAGATTGGGCGCAATCCGTTGTTCATCAATCATCTGGCCGATTTGGCATCGCAGCATTTCAACGCACACAATGACCCCGTGTTTGCCAAAGCCAATCTGCAAAAACTTTATTCCAGAGTGAGCAAGGATTTCATCCGCGTCGATGCCGACGAACTCACCTACCCTGCCCATGTCATTTTGCGTTACGAAATCGAGCGCGACCTGATCAACGGTGTGATCGAATTCCGTGATGTACCCGAGTTATGGGATCATAAAATGCAGAACTATCTCGGGCTATCCACCCAAGGCAATTATCGCCAAGGTTGTATGCAAGATATTCACTGGACTGACGGCTCATTCGGCTATTTCCCTTCTTATACACTCGGTGCGATGTATGCCGCTCAATTTATGGCGGCCATGAAGAAAACGGTCGATGTTGACGGAGTCATCCACAGTGGCGATTTGACACCGATATTCACTTGGCTATCTGACAATATTTGGTGTAAAGGGAGTTTGTTAACCACCGATGAGCTGGTGAAACAAGCGACGGGTGAGACGTTGAATGCTGAGCATTTTAAAGCCCACCTTGAAGGTCGTTATCTCGGTTAAGCTATCTTGGTTTAGATCTATCTTGGAATAATCAAAAAGCGGAATTCATTCCGCTTTTTGACTTTCATGTCACGAGCTCACACCAGCCGAAATGACTCACCAATTATCGGATCACCGCTTAATTAAAGCCTGTTCGGCTTTTTTCTTTTCCGCACAAACTGTTTGGGTGTCATACGCGCAATCTGCTGACATTCCCGGGTCATATGGGCCTGATCAGCAAAGCCCTGCTCCAGCGCCAGATCCGATAAAGAGATGTTAGGCTGTGCCCGAAGCTGCTCTAAAGTCTGTCTCACCCGTATAATGCGCTGATAATGTTTCGGAGTAATCCCCAGCCATTTCTGAAACTGACGTTCTCTCTGACGCTGACTGATCGTTGCTCGCTCTTGGTGGATAATATGACTGACATCCTGAGGCTCATATGCTGCAATCAGATCTTGGCACCAGTGGTATAACGCAACCATTCTTGCTGACGGCGAATGCGCTGCTTGCAGAGATTCAAATGTCGCTAACGCCAAAGAGGCGAGCGGATGATCCCCCTCAATTCGTAACGGCTGTGCTAAGCGTTGACCAAACAACTGATAACTGACAGCAGGATGAAAGCGCACCCCGGCCATAACTGTACCGGGTGGCAGACAAACCTGATGCGCCAGTGTGCTGACTGGCAGTAACAGAACCCCCGGGCTCTGCCACTCGCCGTCCATCTGCACCTCATTTTGCAAAATGAACGTCACGCCAGTTCCGGCATCACTGAGTAATTGCTTATGCACCGTTTGCACCGTGTCAGACGCGACGGAAACCGACCAGATTGCCTGAATATGGCTAGCTAACCTCCCCTGAGGTTTAAATATCTCAAAGTCCAAACTCAAACGAATTATCCCTATTTAACCGCAACTCAGAAAAGAACATCGTATCAATTGATACGCTTTCTTCTTCGTCTTAAGTTAAAGTATAAACGGTGAAGTCACGATTAGATTAACCCGAGTTAAATTATTTGGGCTGGTATACACCCACCTGAGGCTTAAATGCCTTCACGATTCGATTCCAACTATTGATGGCATTGATCGCAAACGTCAGGTTGACCATCGCTTTTTCACCAAAGGTATTCAAAGTAAGTTGATAGGTATCATCATCGACCGGCAGGCCTGCCGTCAGTAATTCAGCCCAGCCCAACGCAACTTGTTCTGGATCGCTGTAGAAGTACATGTCTTTCCACGCACTAAGCCCCCATATCCGTTCAGGCCGTTCTCCGAGTTTAAGTGCGTCTTTACTGTGCATATCGATACAAAATGCACACTGATTGATTTGTGAAACACGCAACTTGACCAGTTCCCATATGGTCATATTCATGGTGTCAGATTGGCGAAATTGCTCATGGAAATACGCTTCCTGAGCATACAAGATGTCAATTGCCTTTGGTGCGATGTCAGTATAGCTGAGTCGTTTTTGCATGGTCTTTCTCCTTTATTTTGTACATGATAAAAAACGCGCTGAGCAATAGATTGAAGATTTTCGACATTTTGCTGAAATTCCCCCCACAACCATATTTCGGTCATCAACGAAGCATCGTTTTTTCAATTCGCTATAGTAGCTGCAACAAGACTTGGGCCGATTAGAACAACGCAACAGACAACTGATTGCGGATATCGCCCCAAGCAAAGTTAAGCACGCTTGAAAAACAGTCGGTTTATTTCTAAATCAAGACTTCCCAATCAATCGGTGGCTGTAGTGATCTGACAGCCACTGTCACTTCAATGCTACCCTGTTAACTCACTCGCAAAACCTCATACTTTTTTCATACTTTTATTTTCCCCAAAACAGATAACCTACGCCCTGCACTGGCAGAATCCGGTGCCGGGCGTAGGAACCCGCTCACAAGACTCCAAGTATTATAGGTTGCTAACTTTTAGTTGGTTTTCTACTATATGCGGCTTCAGCACATCTGAATTATGGTGAGCTGGGCAAGGCAGCCTTGGCTGACCGTGTCTTGGAGAGCGGTATTCCTACACCTTGTTCCAGTTCACCACCCGAGTGTAGGAACTCTTGTGGTGAGTTTATTTTCATCATTCTCCAAGGAATCAACTATGTACGAAACTATCCCTTACGATCCCGTGTTTGCCCAAAAAGCCCGCGAATACCTGCGCCAGTTAGAAGAGATGTTTGAAGCCGAACAGCGGCAAAACAGTCAAGAGCTGCGCAACGTGCTGCTGTATCTGAACAATCTGATTACCACCCATTACGTGCGCTACCATCAAGAGCTTGATGGGGAGGATTTGGTGTAGTTACTGGTAAGATGATGTCGAGCCGCGAATGCGGCTCGTTTTAGAAAGGCATAAATGGTCTGCTATTCACTTCATAAGATACCACCTCTGCCGGTTAACTCGTTGAGACATATTCACCTCAGCAGAGCTAACCACTGCTACTTTTTTCAAACCGTATAGCCAGCAACTCGGTGACTGGCTATACGCTTTTTCATTAATCAACAAGTCCGGCAGAACGAAGAGCGGCTGCAATTTCTTCGTGTGCACCTTCTTGTAGGGGTTGGAGCGGATTACGAACTGTTGCATGCTCAAGAATACCCCGAGCAACCAGACCTTCTTTTAACGCCACTGTGCCTTCCATATGTGAACCGCGATGATAAACATTCTGAGTCACTGGGAATAATTGATCATGAATGGCACGGGCTTTCGGATAGTCACGCGCTTTACCAGCTTCAATCAGTTCAACCAAAGGCTCAGGCGCCAGACCGCCGTAACCGACGAGCGCACCGTCAACATCAAACATGGTGTGAAGTAGATATTCATCATGGCAGGTCAAAATCGTTAGCTCTGGACATTCACGACGAATAATTGGAATTTCGGTATCCCAGCGGCGCATGTTGCGAACACCATTTTTCATCGCAATCACACCCGGCTGTTTTGCAATATCTAACAGGGTTTGCAGGTTATAAGTCGCTTTCGTCACATCAGGATATTGGAACAGAATCAGTGGTAATCCACTTTCTTCATGGACTGTTTTATAACGTTTTTGCGGGGCACCTTCTTGGTAACCAAAACGTAGCCAACCGTGTGAAGGATACAGCAGACCCGCAGAAGCACCGGCTTCGACCGCACGCTTCGCTTCCAGCGCTGCAACCATATCCCCTTCACCAGTAATACCGGCGATAATTGGGATTTCATCATTGACCGCATCTTTAAAAGCAGTAATCACCGCGCACTGCTCTTCAGGCGTTAAAAAAGTCCCTTCGCCTGCATGACCAAGCACGACAAGCCCTTTCACGCCATCAACACTTGCCAGCCATGAACCGAGGCGTTTGATCGCAGCAAAGTCAACATCGCCATCACGGGTAAAAGGGGTTACTGGAGCAGGTACAAGACCTTTCAAATCAATTTCGTGTTTCATCATTCGTTCCTATTTATTTGTATTTGTTTGCCAAAGTGCAAACGTTCTTGCAAACGTTTGCACTTTGGGTTTAATATACTGCGAATCAGCTTTGCTTCAAGAAAAGTTGCTGCTTATTGCCAATGAATTCACAAAAAAAATAAGAATTATTTCGTGCATCTTTCCACGTGATCTAGCACACAGAAATTTTATTTAATACGTTTTAAGGAAATGAGGATGTGACATGAAAATGTACTGCAAATTATAAGATGAGATTGAAGCATTTGAATCTTTAAAACGAACGTTCCATGCCGTCATGTAACTTTTACTCTCGGCAGGCTCTAGTGTTATAATTGCCCGACTATTATAAATGATATTACTATAATGAATGACTTAACGAACCAAAAACCTCCGGCAAAAGCCTTACCTGTAACGTTAAAAGATGTCGCAAAAGCGACTGGCGTAAGTATATCTACCGTATCTCGGATCCTTGATGAGCGATTACCTAAATCCAAGAGCAAATCGGCAGAGAAAGTCAGGGCTGTCGCTAAAGAGCTTGGATATACACGAGATGTCATGGCATCCAGTTTAAGGAGAGGTGGAACTGGAACTATCGGCGTTTTGGTTCCTCACCTTACAGACACCGTGATGGCTATTCTGTATGAAGAGTTAGCAAAAGCTGCTCAACAAAGTGGCTATTTTACAATTGTGGCTACGTGTGGTGATGAGTTAGAAGAGGAAGAAAAAGCGATTGAATCTCTTTTAGGGAGACGTGTTGATGGGCTCATTCTTGCGACTTCAAGATTAGATAGTCATTCTACAGAAAAGTTAAGACGCTCCGGAGTGCCTCATACATTAGTATTGAGAACCGACCATACGAGTAACTCCGTTGTGGGCAACGATATTCATGGTGGATATATAGCGACTCGTCATTTAATCGATCTCGGCCATACAAGAATTGGGATTGTTGCTGGTCCGAGTTACTCATCGAACTCATTGGGTCGAACTGAAGGGTATAAAAATGCATTAACACAAGCCGGAATAGCGTTTGAACAATCGCTATGTATTGAATCACGTTTTGATTTTGAATCCGGAGAGAATGCAGGAAGAACCCTTTTAAGTCTGCCAGATAGACCGACTGCCATTTTCGCCGTGACCGACAACCTAGCCCTCGGTGTTATATCTGCAGCAAAAGAATTCAAATTAACGCCAGGAACAGATTTTGCGTTAGTTGGCTACAATGATACGCCACTCGCAAATATGCTACCGACACCGATATCATCTGTTCATATTCCGTTAGATTTTATCGCTTACAAAGCGGTCGATCTTTTATTTGGAGACAAAACAGGCGAAATTGTAGAAATTATGCCGAGCTTAATTCCTAGACATTCATCCATCTATTACAAGGTGTAGATATTATTCATCGTTTACAAGAAAAAGTTTATCAATAACAAATCCGAGTAAAATATCACTCGGATTAATGCCCTCTATCCCATCACTTTTAACGACTGATACTTATATAATAACTTTTTGATATATATTTACTATATTCTCTTTATCTAAATCATAGTTATTAACTATTTTCTCTATTTCTTCTTTATCATACTGCCCGTCTTTATATAACAATATAAACACTTCATCACCATTTTTTAAGAAATTATCTTTCCCAAAATCAGTATAGCGAGTCGCGCCTATGGCAATTTGAATCGTTTCAGGAAAGTCACAACTTTCCAGGATATTGATTAAATCATCTTTTACTTCAGTTTCTTCTTGACTATTTATTGTATCTTTTATCCAAGATAACAATGTATCATATTTGAATGTGTACTCTTTTGTAGAACAATCCTCATTGTATTGATGAAGGACATTATTTCGCTTTACAAAACTAACAATTCTTAAATTTTCTAATTCCGAATCTTCAGCGTATGAACATAAAGGAATAGGTTTCAAATAAGCCCCTTTAGAGCAAGTCCCCCAGTTTTTCTTCAGTGAGATTTTCTTTATGTCATTACTTCTAATTGAGCAATCGTTAAATAAAGTATAATGTGTAGCGCTCAGGTTAACGACTTTACCATCTTTATATTGCACATCGAAAAAAAGGGATATTTCAGGCTCAATTTGATAATTATAATCATTTGTTATTCTCAGGTAATCTTCGCTGACAGGATAAACACTAAGATAACCATCCATTCCTTTGGCATAAATTGGGAATATACACCCAGGAATATCAATGTTGTTATTTCCCTTATTTACTTGACCTAAATGACCTTTAAAATTACCGGATATTCCGAATATCATATATCACCTCATTCAAATAACATCTAGGGTTTACGAATATCCCCTAGATGTTATGCTGTTTTATGCAAAAAGTTTAATAATCAATCTAAATGACAAAGAAAATATTGCAAGTAAACCTATCAATCCCATTGTTAGATGTAAGTTTTTATTCACTAACTTACCCATAATGGATTTTTTAGATGAAATAACAAATAATAGGATACCTAAAAACGGTGCGACAAGAACTGTTAAAGCTTGTGCTAAAATAATTAATTTAATTGGTGAGCCATTATTAAATATGGCAACTGATGCGCCAAATATTAAAATACCATAGACAAAAAATTTCACTTTTGAACATGATAATTTATTACCCCACCCTACCGCATCACATAATAGTGTTCCGCCAGCAGAGGCATTTGCGGCCATAGATGAAAATGCCGCAGAAAAGAACCCAATACTAAAAATAATGGATCCCATTTTTCCTGATAACGGCTCTAATACTTTAGTCAGTTGGGTAAAATTATTCGCTGTTTCACCTGTCACATTAAATACTGCGGCAGATACAATGATAACCAACATTGTCATAGCCGCCGTAGCTATATTGCCAGGGATCGTATCAGCAATCGTAAGGTGCTTATATTGCTCTGGTTTCAGCCCGCGCTCATGGATAGAATATCCACTATAAAATGCTGAATTAATCGAAAAGTTTGTGCCAATTAATGCTATTAGTAAATACCCTGCTTCAGCCGGTATTGTGGGAATAAATCCCATAGAGACATCAACCCACTCAGGATCACTTAAAATCGCAGATCCCAAAAAACCTAATGACATAATTGCAATCAGAGCGACAAGCATCTTCTCTAATGCGCGATACGCATTTTTCATCGCAATCAAAATACCAACTGCGACAGTTGAAGCCAATACCCAAGCAACAACTGAACCACCAAATAATAACTGTAAAGCGATACCAGAGCCGACTGCATTCCCAACAGAAAAACATAACGTAATGAAAAATACACCGACCCCAGCTAACACGCCAATTTTGTGACCTAAAGTTTCCTTGATTGTATCAACTAATGATTTTTCACCCGTTGCAAGGCCGATTCTCACAGACATGTCATTAAAGAAAAACATGAGAATACCAGAGACAACGATGACCCATAGTAGATGGTATCCATATTGACTACCTGCTTGTACGGCTGATGTCAGTGCACCGGGGCCGAATCGCCATGCACCAGCAACAAATGCGGGTCCCATGAGGAGTAAAATCTTGTACCAATTAGACGACTTTTCGCCTTGTTGATACGAGTTACCGACAGTTTTTACTGTCTCTATTCTCGTATTAGATTTCATACAATACCTACATTTTTTGTTTCACGTTTGAATTATTATTTTTTATAGAGGACCAGAATCTCTTGGATTCTGGTCTCGACATGCTCGTGTTAATCAACGAGTCCGGCAGAACGAAGAGCGGCGGCAATTTCTTCGTGCGCACCTTCTTGTAGGGGGCGGAGTGGATTACGAACTGTTGCATGCTCAAGAATCCCTCGGGCAACCAGTCCTTCTTTTAAGGCCACTGTTCCTTCCATATGTGAACCGCGGTGATAAACATTCTGCGTTACTGGGAATAATTGATCGTGAATGGCACGGGCTTTCGGATAGTCACGCGCTTTACCTGCTTCAATCAGTTCAACCAAAGGCTCAGGCGCCAGACCGCCGTAACCGACGAGCGCACCGTCAACATCAAACATAGTGTGAAGTAGGTATTCATCATGGCAGGTCAAAATCGTTAGCTCTGGACATTCACGACGAATAATTGGAATTTCGGTATCCCAGCGGCGCATGTTGCGAACACCATTTTTCATCGCAATCACACCCGGCTGTTTTGCAATATCTAACAGGGTTTGCAGGTTATAAGTCGCTTTCGTCACATCAGGATATTGGAACAGAATCAGTGGTAATCCACTTTCTTCATGGACTGTTTTATAACGTTTTTGCGGGGCACCTTCTTGGTAACCAAAACGTAGCCAACCATGTGAAGGATATAGCAAACCCGCAGAAGCACCGGCTTCGACCGCACGCTTCGCTTCCAGCGCTGCAACCATATCTCCTTCACCAGTAATACCGGCAATAATTGGGATTTCATCATTGACCGCATCTTTAAAAGCAGTAATCACCGCGCACTGCTCTTCAGGTGTTAAAAAAGTCCCTTCGCCCGCATGACCAAGCACAACAAGCCCTTTCACGCCATCAACACTTGCCAGCCATGAACCGAGGCGTTTGATCGCAGCAAAGTCAACATCGCCATCACGGGTAAAAGGAGTTACTGGAGCAGGCACAAGACCTTTCAAATCAATTTCATGTTTCATCATTCGTTCCTATTTATTCGTTGTATTTTTCCCTCAAACTGAGAACGTTCTTGCAAACGTTTGCAGCTCAATTAATATACTTCGAACCAACTTTGCTTCAAGAAAAGTTGACTTTTATTGCCAATGAATTCACAAAAAAAAGTAAGAGTTATTTAATATATTTTCTACTGTGAGATCGCTCAAAGAAATATAGTAGGAATATGTTATTTGCACGGGGCATGAAAAGAATTGACAGCCAATACACGATTGCGCAGATCATATGAGTTGGAACAAGAGGGATGACCGATTTATAATTTTAGTCAACTAAATCATAATGTTATGAAAATTTCGATGAGATTTATGTAATAACGGGAGAGCCATACCAGCCCCCCGAAACCACAAACTGGGGAAGTCAGTATAATAATGGTAAATTACAATTTAGAAGCATGGCATCTGTCGCTATATTTCTAATTGAACGTATTTATAGTACGAAGTAAAAATATAGACATTTTATTTATATGATGCTCGGCTACCTTTCTCGCTCTTCTATCAAATTAAATTGAACCTTTAAAATAATGTTAGGCTATTAATCTGGCTAATATACCACTGCCAGCATATAAAAGAATAAACCCTGTTAACTCACTCGCAAAATCTCATACTTTTTTAATACTTTTAATTTCCTGAAATCAGATAACCTGACTCCTGTACTGGCCAAATCCAGTGCCGGGCGTAGGAACCCGCAGTCATTTGTTCTTCAGGTACTATCGGTTGCTAACTTTATGTTGGTGAAACAACTTTTTACTCTTCAGGAGTCAACTATGTACGAAACGATCCCCTACGATCACCAATTCGCCCAAAAAGCCCGCGAATACCTGCGCCAGTTAGAAGAAATGTTTGAAGCCGAACAGCGGCACAATAGTCAAGAACTGCGTAATGTACTGCTCTATCTCAATAACCTGATTACCACCCATTATGTGCGCTACCATGAAGCCCCTGATGGAGAGGATTTGATGTAGTGATTAGATTTCGAGCCGCTATTGCGGCTCGTTTTATAAAATAGCCATAATAGATGCTGATTTAGATTATGAGAGCGCCTGAGCAAACTGCTTTAGTGGTCAAACCGACGAGCTTACACATTGAGAAACTGTGAACAACTTATTATTTCCCCCCAATCGTCATCCATTTCTGAATATCTCGATTTCATCATTCCATTCAAGCTATCAATCATATTAAAAATATATTTATAGCAGAGCAATATTTTTGATTAATATTTATACAAAACACCCCGTCACTGCGACAAATATAACCAATAACAAGGTGCGATGGTTCTTCGAAGTTCAAGCATCACCAATGAAACGACCAATTTTTAGTCAATTCAGTGTCACACCATTCAGACTCAGATTGATTGCAAGCATCAGATAAATCAGCTTTTTTGTGAATACAAAGACATTATTGATAAAAATATTGTTGTATAATCGAAGTATCGCACATCATATAGACGCATATTTCCCAGTCTGACCGCATTTTTGAGCGAAATTCATCAGCTCGAAAAGTGATGCGCGATAATCTTTTTTATATAGAAATCATAAGAAGATTCGTAAAAATGCAGCGTTATGCATTTAACAATACAACGTCAATATTTCAGAATCTATTCATGGTTCAAATTTTAAACCATAGTTAAATTAAAGGAAAAAAAATGGGGTTTTTCGATAAAGTAAAATCAATTAAGAATTTCATTACCGGTGGTGCGGCGAAAGTTTATTTAGACTCATCAGAAATTGTGTTTGGTGAGCAGTTTGAATTGCGAATTAGAGTTCAGGTTGATGATGCTGATTTAAAAATCGATCGCGTTTATGTTGAAATTGAAGGTATAGAAGAAATAGAAGTACCGGATGTCGATGTCATTTATGAGTACGATGACGAAGAGGAACGGCGCCTAGAAATCGTACGAGCAGAAACCACCACCACAGAATTAGAAATCACAGTGGATGACGGGCAAGTTTTAAATGCCAATGAAAAATACGAATGGACAGTCAATATCGAGTTACCAAGTGACGCCCTGCCTCCGTATAATGGCCAATATTGTCAGCATTCATACATGGCGCGTGCGTCGCTGGATTGTTTCGGCAACGACCCCGATTCTGGTTGGATTGAGCTGGATATCAACTAAAATCACCATAAACCAGTCAGCAGGAAACGGCGTTCCTGCTGGCGATAATATCCAATGTTTGAGTGAATTGATGGCATGATAATGTGTACTGAATCATCACTCATTTTTTGGTCACTGTCGTATGAACCAATCCCCTTCCCCAAAAAATCTCATACTTTTTCCATACTTTCTCTTCCCAACAATTCGATAACCTGACTCCTGCACTGGCAAAATCCAATGTCGGGCGTTGGAACTAAAATGCCCATAAGGTCAGCAAACCTTGCGGCACGCTATTACCTCTGCGCACAAGTACAATACAAGTTTGACATATGGGAAAACATATATATTATTTAACACATATATGTTTTAAGAGATATGTGTTAAAAGAGATATAAACCATGACACCACTACAGTTTTTTAAATGCTTGTCAGATGACACCAGACTCAAGTCGATTCTGATTATTCACCAACTTGAGGAAGCTTGCGTGTGTGATCTCATGGCAGCACTTGAGCTTGACCAACCCAAAGTTTCACGCCATTTAGCCGAGCTACGTAAATGTAATATTTTGCGAGATGAGCGCCGTGGCAAATGGGTATATTACCAACTCCATGAACAACTGCCTGACTGGGCGAAAACGGTTATCAGCCAAACGGCTGAAAGCAATCACAGCTATTTTGCTGAAGCCTTGTCAAAACTAACAGCGACCAAACAGCAAGATTCATGCTGTTAGCCCGAAAGGAGTCACCATGAAAATTCTTTATATCTGCACCCACAACCGTTGTCGAAGTATCTTATCTGAAGCCATCACCAATCATGTCGCTGGAGAGCGAATTATTGCAAGAAGTGCGGGGAGCCAGCCCTCAGGGGTCGTGCATCCGCTTTCTGTTCAGTACCTGAGAGAAGCCAACATTGCTGTCGAAGGTCTGCAAAGCCAGTCATGGGATGAGTTTGAAGATTTCAAACCCGATGTGGTTGTTACCGTGTGTGATTCTGCTGCCGGAGAAGCCTGCCCGGTGTGGTTTGGCAATTCAGTTAAAGTCCATTGGGGGCTGGCCGATCCTTCCAAAATAGAAGGGAGTGAAACCGAAAAAGCACTTGGGTTTCGCGCCTGTATTGCTGAAATCACAGCGCGGGTTAACCAATTACTCCCGATAGCAGAAAAAGCGCTCGCCCCTGCCGAACTAAAAGCTGAACTGGCGAAATTAGGAGCACTGTAGCCATGATTCACGACATGACACTGCCGAATATTGATGCGTCGCAGCTTGAAATTCCGGTATTTGATAAATGCCAGAGTACATCGGCTGACCATGCACCGCGCATACTTTTACTTTACGGCTCTTTACGGAAACGCTCGTTCAGCCGCTTAGTGATCGAAGAATGCGCTCGGCTTCTGATACGAATGGGTGCAGAAGTGAAAATCTTTGATCCCGCAGGTCTGCCACAAACTGATACTGCAGATGAAAATCACCCCAAGGTGAAAGAACTCAGAGAATACATGATGTGGTCAGAAGGTCAGGTGTGGTGTTCGCCAGAACGCCATGGCTCAATGAGCAGCATATTCAAAAGCCAGATTGACTGGGTGCCTCTGAGCATTGGTGCCGTACGGCCGACGCAGGGTAAAACGTTAGCGGTGATGCAAGTCTGTGGTGGCTCGCAGTCATTCAATGTGGTGAATCAATTACGTATTCTTGGTCGCTGGATGCGCATGGTCACCATCCCAAACCAATCCAGCGTGGCGAAAGCTTTTCTTGAATTTGATGAAAATGACAGGATGAAGCCTTCCTCCTACTACAATCGTATTGTTGATGTGATGGAAGAACTCATGAAATTCACTTTATTGCTCCGAAGTAATAAAGACTATTTGGTAGACCGGTATTCTGAACGTGTTGAGTCGGCTGAACAGTTAAGCCAGCGTGTCAACCAGCGTTCTATTTAAGGGATTAAGAGGAAGATATGGGCTTATTTGAACGTTATTTATCGGTATGGGTGGGGATTGCCATTGTGATTGGTATTCTCCTTGGCAGTGTTGTCCCTGATGCTTTCGCTGTCATCGCCAGTTTAGAATATGCGCACGTGAATCTGGTGATTGCCGTACTCATCTGGCTGATGATTTATCCAATGATGGTGCAGATTGACTTTTCCTCGTTGAAAGATGTAGGTAAAAAACCCAAAGGTCTTGCCCTCACACTCGTGATTAACTGGTTCATCAAGCCGTTTACCATGGCGTTCCTTGGCTGGTTATTCTTCAAAGGGCTGTTTGCTGACTGGGTTGACCCGCACACGGCAACCGAATATATCGCAGGAATGATACTACTCGGCGTAGCGCCTTGTACCGCAATGGTGTTTGTCTGGAGTCAACTGACCAAAGGCGATGCGAACTACACGCTGGTGCAGGTTTCCATCAATGACATCGTCATGATCTTTGCCTTTGCACCGATTGCAGGGATGCTCTTAGGTGTCACTGATATTACCGTGCCGTGGGATACACTATTTCTGTCGGTCATCTTGTATGTGCTGATTCCCCTGATTGCAGGAGCAATAACACGGCAAAAGCTGGATAAGGCGGATGACCATTCCCGATTGAATCAGTTTTTAGCGACGATGAAACCCTGGTCAGTGATCGGTTTACTGGCAACCGTCGTTTTACTCTTTGGTTTTCAATCGGAAACAATACTGGCAAAACCGCAAGCGATCGTACTGAT
Organism: Vibrio gazogenes; assembly: GCF_002196515.1. NCBI lineage: Bacteria > Pseudomonadati > Pseudomonadota > Gammaproteobacteria > Vibrionales > Vibrionaceae > Vibrio > Vibrio gazogenes. The sequence continues at coordinate 277,995 of NZ_CP018835.1, forward strand.
TGCCATTCCTCTGCTGATTCAGACTTACGGCATTTTTGCGATTGCTTATTTTCTGGCAAAGCAGTTGAAGTTACCTCATAACGTTGCTGCGCCCGCTTGCATGATTGGCACATCGAACTTCTTTGAGCTGGCAGTTGCCGTCGCGATTTCGTTGTTTGGTCTGCATTCAGGCGCGGCACTGGCCACTGTGGTTGGGGTGTTGGTAGAAGTGCCCGTCATGCTGTCGCTGGTATGGTTTGCGAACCGCACTCGTCATTGGTTCAGCGCATAAACGTGTTTGAAGTGTTCTCCCAATTCGCTGGCTGGCTGATTCAGTGTCATCACTGTCACCCGAGTCCAAATTGAGCAATGCAGGCTATTCAATGAAAGGAATAAGGTAAAATTATGATTGTGATACATCACAACCCGGAATGTGGTACATCAAACAATGTTTTGCAGATCATTCAAGATGCGGGATATGTACCGGTCATCGTGGAATATTTACAAGATGGCTGGACGCGAAATCAGCTTTTAGGGCTTTTTGCAGCGGCAAACATCACACCCCGTGAAGCGCTGAGAACGACAAAATCTCCTGCCAAAGAGCTGGGATTACTCGATGAGAATGTCACCGATGAAATGCTCATCACTGCCATGCTTGAACATCCGGTGCTCGTCAACCGACCCATCGTCTGCTCCCCGAAAGGCATCAAATTATGTCGGCCAAGTGAGGCGGTGCTGGATTTACTCGACAAGTGGCCGGCCGGCCCCTACTTCAAGGAAGATGGGGAGCAAATTTTGGACGCACAGGGGCGTTTATCGGAGCGTAAATAACATCAATAAACAATGTGGGATGCGACTTCGTCAAACCGCTTGGTATTTATACTATCAGGCACGATACCGTCAGTATCCTTTGTGAATCATATTCATACCACCATATTAAGCCAGCGCTTTCACGCTGGCTTTCGTTCAAGTTTATCAAGATATTCACACCAACGTCACAGCTCACTGGTAACAAGACCGGCGCCCGCTTCTGCTTTGCAGACGTAAATCGATTCTTTGAGGCCGGTTGCTTGTTCATATTTCGCTTCAACAGCCGCTTTGACGCTATCAACCAAGGTCGATGGGATCAACGCAACGACACAGCCACCAAAGCCGCCACCGGTCATCCGCACACCACCTTGTTCGCCAATCACTTCTTTGACGATTTCAACTAAGGTATCGATTTCTTTCACGGTGATCTCGAAATCATCACGCATCGATGCATGTGACTCCGCCATTAACTGACCCATGCGATGCATATCATGGGCGCGCAGCGCTTTTGCAGCTTCAAGCGTGCGCTCATTTTCAGTGATGACATGACGGGCGCGCTTAGCGACGACTTCATCAAGTTCTGCACGTCTTTGATACAACTGCTCGATATTCACATCACGCAAGGCTTTGACCCCAAAGAAACGTGCAACTGTTTCACATTGCTGACGACGCGTGTTGTATTCACTGTCCACTAAACCGCGTTTTTTATTAGAGTTAATGATGAGTACGGCCATGTCTTCGGGCATCGATACAGCTTCGGTTGCCAGACTCCGGCAGTCCAATAGCATGGCGTGGTTTTTACGACCTTGTGCAGAAATCATTTGATCCATGATGCCGCAGTTACAGCCGACAAACTCGTTCTCCGCTTGCTGACCATTTAATGCAATTTCAGCCTGACTGATGTCGAGATCGAAAAGCGCTTTAAACGTCTGACCGATCACCACTTCAAGCGCTGCTGATGAACTTAATCCTGCCCCTTGGGGAACATTGCCGCTGACAGCGATATCAACACCACCAATCTGATAACCGCGAGCCAGCAAGCACTTTACAACGCCGCGAATATAGTTCGCCCACATTTTATCCGGCTGAAACGTGATTGCCTGAGCGAGATCGAATTCATCTACGGCATTGTCATAATCAACCGATACAACCCGCACCAGATTGTCGTTCCGCTTTGCGGCAGCAACCACAGTTTGATAGTTAATCGCGCATGGCAAGACAAAACCGTCATTGTAGTCAGTGTGTTCACCAATCAAGTTCACCCGACCGGGGGCTTGAATTATATGGCTTGGTGCATAGCCCAACACTTGTGCAAAACTCTTTTTCACATCTTGGATACAATCAGACATAAGGTCGCTCTCTTAAACATAAAAATTGGGATGGGATAGCACACCTGACTTTTGTCTGTTCGGTCGCACTATCCTGTAAGGGGTTATCAGCCGCATTCGCGGGCTTACTGCGCTTTGTAATGCACATCGCTCAGGTCACGCAGGCGCTGCGCCGCTTGTTCGGCGGTGAGATCTCGTTGTGCCTCGGCCAACATTTCGTAACCCACCATGAATTTACGCACCGACGCACTACGGAGTAGTGGCGGGTAAAACACCGCGTGTAATTGCCAATGTTCAATGCTTTCCCCTTCCGCATCCGCTTCGGTAAAGAACGGTGCATAGTGCCACCCCATGCTGTATGGAAAAGCACATTGGAATAGGTTGTCGTAACGGCTGGTCAGCTTTTTGATCGCGATGGCAAGATCATCACGTTGCTCATCACTCAGTTCACTCATACGGCGGATATGGGTTTTAGGCAGCAGCATGGTTTCAAATGGCCACGCAGCCCAATAAGGTACCAGCGCGAGCCAGTGTTCAGTCTCAACGACAGTGCGCGAGCCGTCTTTCAGTTCAGCTTGAACATAATCCACCAACAAGTTGCTGCCATGCGTTTGGTAATACGCTCTCTGGTGATGATCTTTGCGCGCAATTTCGTTCGGTAAGAAGCTATTCGCCCAAATTTGACCATGCGGATGCGGTTGAGAGCAGCCCATGCTTTCGCCCTTATTCTCAAACGCCTGAACCCAGATGTAGTCTTTGCCGAGCGCTTCGATTTGCTCGTTCCACGTATCAATCACACAACGGATGTTGTCCACGGGAAGCTCTGGCAAGGTTTTGCTGTGATCAGGAGAAAAACAGATCACGCGGCTCAAACCACGAACCCCTTGGGTTTTGAACAGTGGACTGTCTGACTCTGGCGCGTCCGGTGAATCCACCATCAGCGCAGCGAAATCATTATCGAACACGTATGTTCCTTGATAGTCGGGGTTCACATCGCCAGAAATACGCGTGTTTGTCGGGCAAAGGAAGCATGTCTCATCGTAGCTTGGTAATTGATCCATTGCAGGTTGCTCATCTGCGCCACTCCAAGGCCGTTTTGCACGGTGGGGTGACACTAAAATCCATTGACCTGTCAGTGGGTTGTAACGGCGGTGTGGGTGATCCACAGGGTTAAATTCAACGTTCGACATCTTATACTCAACTCTTAACATTTCTTTCCTCTGCATCCCTATAAAAACTGAAAAATAGAGGGATGCAGCCAAAACAACTTAGAAAGCGCGGGTTACAACGCTGTAACGACTGCAATTACTCAGGGGAATATCCTTGTGGGTTCTTAGACTGCCAATGCCAAGTATCGGCCGTCATCTCTGCCACACTGCGTGTTGCTTTCCAACCCAGTTCACGTTCTGCTTTTTCTGTACTGGCCCAACATTCAGCAATATCCCCCGGACGACGAGGGCACAACTCGTAACGCACCGGCTGACCGCACGCTGCACTGAAAGCTTCCACCATTTCAAGCACACTCGAACCTTGGCCCGTCCCGAGGTTATAGATGTGTAACCCTGACTGTTCACCAACCGTTTTGAGCGCGGCGATATGGCCTTCGGCTAAATCCATGACGTGAATGTAGTCGCGCACGCCCGTGCCGTCTGGTGTTGGGTAATCGTGACCGAATACCGACAGATACTCTCGACGCCCTATCGCGACTTGAGCAATAAATGGCATTAAGTTATTGGGGATGCCTTGTGGATCTTCCCCCATCGTGCCAGAGGGGTGCGCACCGACCGGATTAAAGTAACGGAGCAACGTAATACTCCAGTCCCCTTCGGCAAAAAATAAGTCGCTCAACCCCTGTTCCACCATGTATTTACTCCGCCCGTAAGGATTGGTGGTCGCACCGGTCGGCGATGCTTCAGTAATCGGCACCGTGTCAGGATCACCGTATACGGTGGCAGAAGAACTAAAGACCAGACTTTTTACACCGGCTTTACGCATACAACGCGCCAGAACAAATGAGCCGTTGACGTTGTTGTCATAATATTCCAGCGGTTTTGCAACGGACTCGCCCACCGCCTTAAGGCCGGCAAAGTGGATGACCGCTTGGATATTGTGGTTTGCAAAGACGGAATCCAAGAAGACTTCATCTCGGACGTCGCCTTGATAAAACAAAGGTTGTTGGCCCGTGAGAGCTTCAATTCTGCTTAAGACTTCTACTTTGGCGTTAGACAAATTATCGATAATGATTGGCTCGATACCCGATTCAATGAGCCGGACACACGTGTGACTACCGATATATCCCATTCCGCCTGTCACCAGAACTTTCATTGTTGATTCTCCTTTCCTCATTTCGGATGATTCCGTTGGGTCGTTAAACTTTGAAAATCGCTACGTCTTTCGTTAATGCAGAGGAAACCCGGCTAATATCACCATGCACACTCGCGATAGCATTGGCACTCCGAGTAATTTCATCGCTCAGCGAGTTGGACACTTCAACCTCTGAGTTCAGTTTCTGCATCATTGCGCACTGGGTATCTGACGCCTGAGAAATGCCTGAGTTAATGGTATTGATTTCACCGACGGCCTGCTCAGCCAGTTGAATTTGTTCAATCACGGCTAAAGTGCTGTTGCGGCTTAGCTCGCTACTTTTAAGAACCTGAGACATTTGTCCGACAATTTGATCTGACGAATTGGAAAACTGAATCAGAAACTGATCAATTTCGATGGTGCTGCTTCGTGTTTTCGACGCAAGTGCCCTTACTTCATCAGCGACAACAGCAAACCCCTTACCTGATTCACCGGCGCGCGCAGCCTCAATCGATGCATTTAACGCTAACAAATCCGTTTGATCGGCAATTTTCTGAATGGAACTCAAAATGCGACTGATCCCCTGCGAGACAGTCTCCATCACACCAATTGATGATGAGATTTGTGCTGTATTTTCGCCTAAGGTGATCACTGTGTTTTCAGCAATGACACCTTTTTCGACCGCTTCACCAACCTGATGACGAACTTGCTCTGCTAACGTCATTGCCAGATGTGTTTGTTGTTGGATATCCAGTGATGACTGTTGAATGTCATTGATAGCACCCGACAAACTTTCACTTTGCTGGTTATAACTGGCGACCGTCGAAACATTGCGCCCAATTTGCACATCAAGCGCTTCTCTGGCTTCATTCAACGCTTGGTTCGAGCCAGAGATATTTTTAAATAAAGCCTGTAAATTATCGATAAAGCCATTGACTGACCGAGAGATGTCACCGATTTCATCTTGGCGATTCAGATTAATTCTTTGGGTTAAGTCAGCATCACGACCAGATAGACTTTCCATGAGCTGCTTTAATTTTGATAACGGATTTAATTGCGTATTCAGGATCATTAAACTGATCACCAGCATAATCAATGCACAAAGTGACATATACTTGGTAATATCCTGATTGATTTTATCGATGATTGTATTGATATAGCCATAATCAATATATGAACGTAAATGCCAGTTCGAACCGGCAACCGTGATCGTATCCGTTTGCTTTAACGCTAAATTGGATTTACTGGTTGAATAAATAGAATTATTCTGATCATCCAGCAACTCAAAATAAACGCCCGGTACACTATACCTGTCAATTAGCTCACCAATTAGACCTAAATTGATAGTAAAGAAGTCCACAACCCCATTTTTCTTTTTCGAAATAATGATTTTTGCCTGACCATTTTTTGCGAAAATTTGCGTTATTTTAATCCCGTCAGGGTGGTCATGGGCTAAGTCAATATAATATTGGGACTGCGCTTTATCTAAGCTGCCTTTGTCGCTTAACGCAGTTTTGTTAATCAGCTTGACAACTTGTTCATAACCGAGCTTTTGTTTGGTGTCGCGAATACCAATGATGCCAAAATCAAGGCTCTCTATCACCGATATATCGCGTTCAATCGATTTTCTGATTTCACTACTAATTAAATTTACATTACTAGCCATACGACTGTCGTAAGTTTTATTAATATAATCACCAATCACATATTTAACGCTAAAATATGCACTCATAATGGTGATAATTAATGACATCCCAAACAAGGTAATAATCTTATTTTTCAACGACAGAGATTTCATATATCAGTCCAGATAAAAAGGCTCTTGAAATTTGTGCGGCTAAATATGACTCACCTCAAGAGCAAATGGCAGAGGATCCCAAGATAGGCCAGCATGGCATACCACTGGCCTATCGATAGGATTAATTCACAATGTTAATCAATTACCACCAAGCCTCGATTTGTACACCGTAGTTGAAGGTGTTGTTACTGTTGTTGTTGTCAAAATGTTTTCCTTCATTATCTTTCAAATAAGTCACATAGAAGCGAATTTCGGGACGAGCGAAGAAAGATTCACCGGCAGAGATGGCATGGGCAAGCGTGAATTTTGTACCGCTAGAGTTCTCTTCAGAACCTAAGTGATCCGTTTTGTCTTGGTCAAAGTAACCGACTTCTAACATGGTTTTGTTGTATGGCGACCAGATATAGGTCGGACGCGCAACAAATGAGAACAACGTTTCCTTACCAAGCCCGTCATCATGATCTTTCACGTGACCGTAAGTAAGGACATGATCGATCACGACATTTTTGCTTAAGTTCACATCACCGGTACTGATGAAACGAAAGCCTTTTGCTTGACTCGTATCACCATGCCAGATGTCATACCATCCGCCGCCTTGTGAGATAGCATTTTGTGCCAGTCCTTTGTCCATGTATTGCAAGACAAACTTGTTATAACCCAATGAAAAGTTTTGACTCAGTTCAGCAGTTAACATCAAACCGTTGTCGAAATTTTCCGTCAACTCTTTTTGTTTATCGGTTGGATTCACAATCGCGTAGTCAACACCGAACTCCGTCCACGCGCCTTCCCACGGGCTAAACCCTGCGTAGCGTAAATCTAAGTAGTAGGTATTCAGATCACCGTAACTGGTTTTATTACCACCATTCCACGTAGCCAGCTCATTATCAGCACGGATGACCGCGGCTGACACTGCACCAGTATCTAACTTGATATTTTCAATACCGGCACCATAACCGGAAACATTCCAGTATTTGGTATCGATAATATGGATATCATGACGTTGATAAAAACGTTTTCCCGCCCAGATAACAGCATCCGGTAGTGATGGAATATAGCCCTTCGCCTGAATGTTTAACTGTTTAATTCCAAATTTGGTCTTGCTCTCATCGTCATTTTCCGTATTTTCCGTCTCAAGATTTCCGTTTGATGACATCTCAACCATACTTTGAAAATACATTGACCGGCCGTCTTGATTAAATAATTCTTGCCCTAAACCAATTTCGGAATAGGTATCAAACTCATTCCCCAAGCGGCCTAATTTCGATTTGTTAAACTCATCGCCACCTTTCGTCCCCCCCCCATCAGAATTCGCGCCGATACCAGCCCGAACATAACCACTAAAATCAACTGCGAAAGCTTGAGTGGCAGATAAAGCGCTTAAAATAGCGACTGTCAATATTGCTTTTTTCATTTGCATTTCCTTTTGTTTTATTTTTGAGTTATTGGATGGGTAAATATCGCCATGCCATTAATTCAGGCAATACTGACCCGTGAGATGAATCTCATCTCATTTTTAAATCGGGTGATTGATATCCGCCTAAATCATTAGGCGGAATCATTATTTATTATTTTCGATAACGATGACTTGATAAGGTTGAATCAATATATTCTCCTGAACTGCATCACCTGTATTGACATTCATCCATTCCCCGTGTGGCACATTCACAGTTTGCTGTTCATTCATAAAGTTCATCATAAATAAATAGCGCGACTGTTCATCTTCACGCGTTGTCACTGACACACCGTAAGGAATATTATCAATGGGCTTGCGAATATCATGTAAATGCGCAAGTGCGGTATAGAATAACTGGTTGAATTCTGTCTCGGTACGTGCCGCAATATAATAAGCACAACCTTTACCGAGTTGATTCTTCGTGATAGCCGGGCAACCCTCGAATAAGTCCTCGCGGTAATAAGCCAAAGCTTCTGCCGTTTCTAAATGAATATGCTCCATTAAGTGCTTGGCCTGAAATTCACCAGTGAAACCAAGACCGGAATGCGCTTCCATCGCAAATAAAACGCGCTCATCGTCGTAAAGTGAGTCAATCTCTTCGGCCCAGATACCGAATGTGCGCCGCAGCGGGCTCCCTTCTCCACCGGGAAAACCGCCCAAGAAGCACAGATCATTGTGATCAACGATGCCACTCCAGTACGTTGCAACTAAAGTACCGCCCTGCTCAACAAACGCTTCCAGACGTTCAGCAACACCCGGTTTGATGAGGTACAGCATCGGCGCAACAATGACTTTGTAAGGCGTAAAGTCACAGAGCTGTTCAATGATGTCGCAACTGATTCCTTGCTGCCAAAAACCCCGGTAATGATCACACACCGTTTGTTCATAGTTCAGGCCTTCATTGCGAGGGCCTGAAGCATCATCCATTGCCCAACGGCTTTCCCAATCAAAAACAATGGCGACTTCCGCCTGCGTGCCCGTTCCCGCGACAGCATTGATCTGTTGCAGATACTCACCGACAGCGGTCACTTCCCGGCCGGTACGTGTATTGGCATGACCCACATGATCAATCACGGCACCATGAAACTTCTCAACAGAACCACGGCTTTTTCGCCACTGAAAATACTGAACAGAATCAGAGCCATGTGCCACAGCTTGTAATGAAGACAGCAAATGAACACCGTCTTTCTTGAGCTTAGTAATCGGCTGCCAGTTGGTTTGACTTGGGGTGGATTCCATCAGTAAAAACGGCTGATTTTTCAGGGTGCGCATCAAATCATGGTACATCCCGATATAGCAAGCGAGTTCAACCTCATCGGGGTCACGGTGCCATAGCGGATAACTGTCCCAAGAAACGACATCAATTGACTTCGCCAGCGCCCAATAGTTGTAATCGTAAAAATACTCCATAAAGTTTGCCGTGGTCGGTAGATCAGGATTGATCGACTTCAGCGGTGCAATCTCATGCTCACAGAAATTGGCGACCCGATCGGTACAGAACCGTTTCCAATCCAGTTTCAGTGCGTGCACGGAGTTCTCTCCAATCGGAGATGGCGACTCAATTTGTTCCCAACTGGTATAGGTATGACTCCAGAAAGCGCTCCACCACAGCTTATTCAGATTATGTAGCGAGCCGTACTTGTTTTTCAGCCATTGCCGAAACTCAGCCTGGCAGTAATGACAGTGACAATCGCCACCATATTCATTGGAAACGTGCCAGCCGATCACCGCAGGATGGTGGCTGTAACGCTCTGCCAATTTGGTATTGATGATCGCCACCTTTTCGCGATAATTTGGCGAACTGTAACAATGGTTATGCCGCTCTCCATGCAACTGTTTCACCCGTGCACTGTTGACCCGAAGCACATCAGGGTATCGCGCTGACAACCAAGCAGGACGAGCGCCACTTGGTGTAGCAAGAAATACAGAAATACCATTGTCTGCCAAAGTATCAAGGACGTTATCCAGCCATTCAAACTGAAACTCCCCTTCAACCGGTTCAAGCGCAGACCAACTGAATATACCGACAGACATCACGTTACATTGTGTCTGCTTCATCAGTTCAATGTCTTTGGCTAAAATATCCGGTCTGTCGAGCCACTGCTCGGGGTTGTAATCTGCCCCATGGAGCAAACCTTTTATCTTGGGAATAATATGTTTTTTATAATTCATTATTGACCTTTAAATACTTTCAATGACGGTAAGGCATGACCTTCAAAATCAAACAGCGTCTGGTTTTCCCATGAGTTCCCCATGTCCCCTTTGTCGCCACTATATTTCATGCCAGCTTTCGTTGACCAAGTTGCACCCTTAATCGGTAACCATGCCGGCTCCCAGTAATAGATTCCTAAGCCTTGTTCATTTGGCAGTTCATTCAACATCGTCATGATGTCAGCCAAGTATTGCGCCTGACCGTTGACAGAAACGCTATATCCTTCAATCGGACCTGAACCGGCGTAGCTGTTACTGAGTGAGTCCCCATTCTCAGTGGTAAAAGGAAAAGCCGTTTCCACCAATACGATAGGCTTGTGATAACGACGAATCACATCATTCATATTGGCTTTGACTTTATCGATGGGGCCATGCCACCACGGGTAGTAGGACATACCAATCACATCAAAATCGACGTCGCGTTTGGTGATTTCATCAAACCACCAGCGGAACAGGCCATTGTCCCCCGCTTCTGCAAGATGCAACATGATTTTGATGTCTTTACCACTGTCGTTATCATGCACGGCTTGAATGCCGGATTTCAGGAGACGAGACAGGCGATCGAACTCTTTGCCATCTTGTCCCCAACTCTTTCCATCAGGCCACAGCATTCCGCTATTCAGCTCGTTACCGACCTGAACCATGTCTGGCACAACACCTTTCGCGTGGAGTGCTTTCATCACATATGCGGTGTAGTCGTAGACTTTCTCAGTCAGATGCTCAAATGTCAGTTGCTGCCATGCTTTGGGTTTTTGCTGCTTCTTCGGATCCGCCCAGAAATCGCTGTAATGAATATCAAGCAGGAATGACATACCGTTTTCCTGTGCGCGTTGACCAAGCTCGATGGCACGCGCTAACGTATTATTCCCGCCACCGAACACTTCACCACTGGCAGACATGGGATCAACCCATAAACGTGCGCGGATCGAATTCACCCCATTCTCTTTTAATATTTTAACCAGATCTTCTTGATGACCATTTTGGTAATATTTCCCGCCTAACTTTTCTATTTCAGGCAACATAGAAATATCCATACCACGGATAAAATCAGCTCTCAGGTGTGGCGCAGTGATCACCTCATCTTTCGAGTTGGTATTCATATCTGCACGATGATTGACTGATGAATTCACGGATTGACAGCCAGCCAGAGCCACTGCCGCACTAATGAGTGCAACCTTTAATTTTCTATTCATATCTTTCTCTCTCGTATTAGCCTTTCGTACTACCTGCTGTTAAGCCAGATACAAAGTATTTCTGTAGCGATAGATAAAGCAGCGCGACCGGTATTGAAATCAGCACAGCACCTGCGGCATATGTGGTATAACTCGCGCCCATTTTTTCCACGACCAAATTATATAAACCGATCGGCAAGGTATAATTTTCAGGCGTTCTTAAAATCGTGGTTGCGAGAATGAAATCACCTAATGGCCCGGTGAAAGAGAACAATGCGACAACGGCAATAATCGGTTTTGAAATGGGTAATATAATTTCCAGAAAAATACGAATATTACTGGCGCCATCCATTTTGGCCGATTCATCCAGATCCTTCGGTATAGCGTCTAAGTAACCTTTCATTAAATACGTATTCATCGGGATCATACCGCCGACATAAACCAGTACTAATGCAAGATGGCTATTAATCAAACCCAACATCTGTGCCAGAACAAATATCGCAATCAAGGCGGAGAATTGTGGGATCATCTGCAACAGAAGAAACAACATCAAACCGTTTTTTCTGCCCTTAAAGCGAAACCGTGAGAATGCATAGGACGTACATGACACACAGATCAGCGTGAGAGCCATCGTCAAAAAGCTGATTTTCAAACTATTCCAAAACCAAGTCAGATAGGCGACTTTGTCATTCGCAAACAACGTTGCATAGTGACTCAACGTCGGGTTATCGGGAAAAATGGATTCTCCCATGATGCTGTTGCCCGGATAGAATGATGCGCCGACCGTCCACACCAATGGGTAAATAATGATCACGGATACCAAGAGGATCAGACCGTAACTCAAAGTCAGTCGAATGCGATTATTACGTTTAATACTCATATTATTGCGTTTAATACTCATATTGTTATCTCGCCTCTTCTTTGAATGATTTGGTCATCCGGAATTGCCACAGCGCAATACCGACTACGAAAATCGATAGTAACAAGGTGATTGCCGATGCGACCCCGTATTGCGATGAAGACATCGTCAATTTATAAATCCATGACACCAAGATATCGGTACCGCCCGCGTTACTCCCAATGACAGCAGGACCACCATTGTTAAAGAGATAAATAATATTGAAGTTATTGAAGTTAAACGTATATTGTGTGATCAGAATCGGTGCAATGGAATACAGTACCAGCGGTAATGTGATCGTTCTTAACTGTTGAAATTTACTCGCACCGTCCATCGTCGCGGCTTCATAGAGATCACCGGGAATCGCCTGTAAAACACCGGTTGTCATGGCAAAGACAAACGGGAAGCCAAGCCAGGTCTGAATCATGATCAGCGCAATTTTGGTCCAGAACGGGTCCGTCAGCCAAGCTCTCGCCTCAATGCCGAAGAAGTCGAGAATGACGTTGTTAATCACGCCAAAGCTATCGTTAAACATCCCGGTAAAAATAAGAATGGTCACAAAACCGGGTACCGCCCAAGGCAGAATAAAAATAGTCCGGATCAATGGCTTAAATTTAAGGTCTTTCTGATTTACCAGTATTGCCAACAGAACCCCGACGGTACATTGCAGCGTTGATGCAACAAGTGTCCAGACGACCGTCCACTGCAATACATCAATAAAGGTGTTGCGCCACAAATTGATTTGGAAAATGTTGAAGAAGTTCTTTAACCCAATCCAGTCAACCAGCTTCGCAGGCGGTGAGTTGTACAAGTTATAGTTGGTAAAACCAATGGCAAAACCAAAGATAATCGGGAACACCACCACAAAGACTAAGAGGATAAAACCGGGGCTGATCATCAGATAAGGAAAGCCGGCATTAATAACATTGCGGTACTGAACTCGTAATGAGTTCAACGGGCGGCCTTCATCAAACAACTTACCGTTTTTATAAGCGTCATTGATACTCAGGACATACACCACCAAACCAAATACCACCACAAGTGCAGCGATAATCCCGTGTGCGAGCAGGAAAACTGAGTTGTCTTCAGGGAGATTTTCACCCAGCGTGACCAGCCCCCACATGCCGTGGGAAATAAAATCACGCGTGACGGCATAAAAACTCGTGAGCAAGATGAAAAACATCATGCCTTTGACAAACTGGCGGTTATAGAATTGGCCAAAGCCAGGTATTAACGCAAGTAAGGAAGCCGTCAGTCGGTGGGATCGATATCGTCCCGAGTCATGCTTAAAACGTTCACTCATGTCAGGTATCACTTACAAACTCCATTTCAGAAAACATCTGAGGAAAACTTCTGGCGTCTGTCAGCCCAAGCCAAAACGGGCACATAGGGCTAACAACTGCTTCCGCCAGAACAATATTCATAGAACAATATTCATAAAACGATATTTACCAGAACAATATCTTTCAATTATTGCCCCATCATTGCGTGGTTCGCTTCAATTTGCATTTGGATGCTTTCTACCGCAGAGTCGAGAGCACTTTTCGGATCTTGTTTATTGGTCGCAATCAACTGTAATGCGCTGTTTGCAGGTCCCCAGACTTCATTCATTTCTGGAATGGAAGGCATGGAGGTCGCATGAATGGACTGAATCGCAACTGCATTTGCACCCGGGTCATTTTTGATGATCGGATCGTCCACTAATTTTTTCACAGCAGGTACTTCACCTGTCAGCTCAAAGCGGCGTTTGGCATTCTTATAATTATTGATGAACGTAATAAACTCTTGCGCGAGTGGTTTATTTTTCGAGAAGGTGGAGATACTGTAACTCTTCACGCCCATAAATGATCCCATTGGCTGACCAGATGGCAATTTTGGAAGTGGTGCGACACCATAATTGATACCCGCTTCTTTATAGGGCTGAAGTGACCAAGGGCCAGTCTCAACAATGGCAGCTTTACCTGACGTAAATAATGAATCGATTGCATTCAGACCATTATTACCAATAATGCCGGTCGGAAATACTTTAGACTGATAGAATTTCTGAATGAATTTCGCACCTTCTATCGCTCCGGGAGTGTTCAGTAATATTTTATTAGGATCGTAAGAGCCGTCGGCTTTTTTCCCGAAAATATCGCCACCCATTCCGTGTAAAATGCCATAGGTGTAATAAAGCTCATCCCATTTAGCCAATAAACCGTATTTATTTTCCTTACGAAACTTCTTCGACAACTCAAATATTTCATCCATCGTATCAGGGAGCTTCGAAATAAGATCTTTGTTGTACACCATAAATACGGTTTCAACCGACTTTGGCAAGCCGTAGAGCACACCATTGTATGTCAATGCATCAATCGAAGATTGCGTAAATGTATCGGTAACCGCTTTATCAACCTGAACCGGAGCAAGCAGACCTTGAATCACCGCCCCGCCAATCTGATCATGGGGAATCAAGACAACATCAGGACCGGTGCCCGCCGGACCGTCCATACGCAGAGATTCGATCTGACCACCGTATGGCATTTCAAGCACTTTCACGTTTACATCGTGTTGTTTTTCAAATGCTGCAACCGCGTCTTCATTACCAAAAGACTTTTGAATGTCTTCCCAGACTAATAAAGATTGCTGCGCCAGCACCATTGGCGAACAAAATAAAGCGGTCACTGCGAGAGCAGCTATTTTTTTACTAAATTTATTATTATCCATAAAATTTCACGCCTTTGTTTTTGGTAAAAAATAAAATTTATGGTGCAAATATGCTCCTTTGTGTTATTTTTTCCATAGACGCAATCCATTGACGTGATATAAGTCACTTTTACTAACAGTTATTGTGATAAAACGAGCAATTAAAAATAAAATTTACTAAATAAAAGACGAATTAGATCACACACTTTTTATTTATTACCAGTTATGAGGAACTTAAAATGTCTTCGATTCAATTATCCAATGTCGTAAAACGTTTTGACGATACCCAAACCATTCACAACGTAAACTTATCGATAGAAGAAGGTGAATTTGTCGTCTTTGTCGGTCCATCAGGCTGCGGAAAATCGACGCTGTTGCGTATGATCGCCGGTCTGGAAGATATTAGTGATGGCTCCATCTCTATTTCAGGAAATATCGTCAACGACACGCCCCCATCAGAACGAGGCGTTGCCATGGTATTTCAATCATATGCGCTCTACCCTCATATGACCGTTGCAGAAAACATGGGGTACTCGTTAAAAGTCAACAAAGTGCCAAAAGAAGAACGTGATAAAAAAGTACAACTGGTCGGCAAAGCACTCCAGTTAGAGCATCTGCTTGATCGTAAACCGGCCCAACTTTCAGGGGGCCAGCGTCAGCGCGTTGCCATCGGCCGGGCAATTGTCAGAGATCCCAAAGTCTTTTTATTCGATGAGCCGCTCTCAAATCTTGATGCCGAATTACGTGTAGATATGCGTCTGCATATTGCGAAATTACATCAAGAACTTCAGTCAACGATGGTTTATGTGACGCACGATCAAGTCGAAGCCATGACATTGGCTGATAAAATCGTGGTACTGCGTGATGGAAAAGTTGAGCAAGTGGGGTCACCAATGGATCTGTACCATCATCCAGTGAACCGATTTGTTGCCGGATTTATCGGCTCACCTAAAATGAATTTTCTGCCTTGTACCGTTGAAAGCTGGGATGAAAATAGTTTAACCGTCACACTGGATGTTGGTCGCTCAATCACCTTACCGATCAAAACAGCCCCCATTGAAATCGGCACAACACTCACATTAGGGATTCGCCCTGAACACCTCACAACCAATCCGGCGACGATTATGCTGGCCTTCCAGTGTGAAGTGATCGAGCGCCTGGGAGGGATGACGTATATCTTTGGCCAATGTGGCGGTGTGGATGACTTTAAGTATCTTCATCATGGGGATACGCAAGTACAGCCAGGTGAGTCAATTTCGTTATTTGCATCACCTTCCCATTTACACATTTTTGAAGCTGATGGAAGCGTCATAAAATTTGATTCTGTACAATCAACGCATTAACGCTCTGGCACCGAAGCGCATTTTAAATGCGCTTTGGCATTGTAGGACCATCCAATAAAAATAATATAGGGTAATCTTTTGGCGACACTTAAAGACATTGCACAAAAAGCTAACATTTCTACTTCCACGATTTCGCGCTTTCTGAACGAAGACCCAACTTTATCGGTCAGTGAAGATAAGAAGCGAGCTATTTTGGAGGCCGTCGAATCGCTGGGCTATCAATCGCCGAAACGGAGTAAAAAACAGTTTATTCATCATCAAGCCCCCAGAGTGAATGAACCGGTTGGCGCACATCATGTTGTGATGTTGAACTTTTTAACCCCCACACAAGAAATCGACGATCCGTATTTCACGTCCATTCGTGCCGGTATTCAAAACCGCTGCTTAGAGAAAGGTGTGGATTTAAGAACAATCCATTTAGATCAAATCGATGCCAGTCTAAAGCTGATAGAAAAAGCCCCGACGCTGATCGCAGTCGGACACTTCGATGAGCATATTGTCGAGACATTATATAACACGAACCCTAATATTATTTTTGTTGATTCAAATCCCTTGGGGAGTAAAACAGATGCGGTCTTAATTGACCGATTAGCATTATCGAATGACGTCATGCAGAATATATTAAACAACCACTGTAAACGCCCTGCTTTTATTGGTAACAATGAGGAACGCTTACATGTGTTTCGCAAAGTGACCAAAGAAAATGGTTTGTATCACGAAGCATTATGTAAAGTCAGTAAAGAATATTGCATCGAATCGGGATATCAAGCGATGAAAGAAATGCTACACCTCGATGAACTACCCGATGTGGTTTACGCTGCGACAGATATGGTCGCCGTCGGTGTTTATCGCGCCATTTATGAATCTGGGTTAACCATTCCGGGGGACATACAAGTCATCGGGACCAATGATATTTCGTCAGCCCGACACATGAGTCCAAGCCTGACAACCATGAGGCTGTTTCCATTTGAAATGGGAGAAGTTGCAATCGATATGTTCATTGAGAAAATGGCTGGCAGACAGTATAAGAAAACGGTTTTATTCGGTCATGAATTTATATGGCGGGATAGCTTTAAGATGAAATAAATACGATGTATTTTATTATTCAACAGGTTTTTTATTTCAACCAATCTGTTTCTCACATCAGCCGTCTTGTGTAAAACAAGACGATGATAGACGAATTGATCTGATTATTTTTCACAAAGACCATCATCACAATTATCTCAGTAAATTTACTTAGATAATTCCTTCACAATCACAACCACATAAAATAATTGCTTCAAATAGTCACAACACTTTTATTAATCACATCAATATTAGAATCCGTTGCTATTATATTCTGTACGTCATTCAAGTGACGATAACGTGAATTGATAAAAACGGTGGAACGATGAAAAATACCCTAAAAACACTAGCAATCTTCGGCTCATTAGTCACATCGGGCTATTCTCACGCGTTGATTAAAGGCGCGGATATTAGTTGGATAACCCAAATGGAAGATAGCGGCTACGAGTTCTACAACGATTGGGGCTATCGACAAGATGTCCTGTCAATCTTACGCGACCATGGTATGAACGCCGTGCGCTTACGTGTGTGGGTCAACCCACGTGATGGTTATTACAACTCACTTGAAGATGTGATCGTCAAAGCAAAATGGGCCAAAGCTGCCAATATGGATGTGATGATCGATTTCCATTATAGCGATACGTGGGCAGATCCGGGCAATCAGTGGAAGCCTGCGGCATGGGCCCAACTCAGCTTTAACGACTTAATGGCTCGCGTCTGGTCTTACACTCGCGATTCACTCGAAACCTTAAAAGCGGCGGGGATTACCCCAAAATGGATTCAGATCGGGAATGAAACCAATAATGGCATGCTTTGGAATGATGGCATGGCTTCAAGTCACATGCGTAACTATGCATGGCTATTTAATAGCGGACGTAACGCGGCGAAAGAAGTATTCCCCAATGCCAAAGTTATTGTTCATTTAGCCAACTGCCATGACAACGCCAATTTCCGCTGGATACTGGATGGCTTACAGGCCAATAGTGCCTGGTGGGATGTCATTGGGGCCTCTTCTTATCCCAAAAATGCAACCGGCCTGTCTTGGCAAGAAGCAAACAAACGATGCCTGAATAACCTCAATGATCTGGTCAATCGTTATGGGACCGAAGTGATGATTACCGAAATCGGTGTCCCCTGGGATGACCCTGAATCTAAACGTATCGTTGCAGACATGATCCAAAAAGTACGTCATGTCAATCAGGGCAAAGGAATTGGGATCTTCTATTGGGAGCCACAGGCCTATAACTGGCAAGGCTATACCCTAGGCGCATGGAATCCAAATACCCGTCGCCCGACTCAGGCGCTGGATGCTTTTCTTGAATAACGCATCACAGAGCACGCCCCTGCCCCTCGATGTTCAGAGGGGCATCATCAAAAATTGAGTCACGCGCAATTTCACAGCTTTAAAGCCTACAACGTTTTCTCCCCTCCACAATCTCATCCTCTTTTCATACTTCCCTTTTGCCAAAAAAGATGACCTGCTCCCCCGACAATATCCGATACCAAGCATAGGAACTCGCAATCATTTGAAGCCGAAAAGCGCGCCAACAATCAAGAACTGCACAAGGCAGAAAAAGACAACGTTCCCAAAAAATGTGATCGCGATAAAATCAGTAAATACATTCAATTTCATAACTGTAAAACCAAAAAATCATCCATAAACACCAAATAAAACCGATCAACTGTATAGATAACTGTCACCAATGACTAACAATAAAGTCAATAATATGAAGTAAATCAAACTTGCCACGACCAAAATAGGGAACGATCCCGAAAAGTGATCTAACCGAAAGTTTCATTCAATTAGCAAATGTAACCTCTAAATTCATCACCAAGATGAAATCAACAAAATTCAATCAATGATTGGATCCCCAGAAAATAATAATGGTGGATTGAACCACTTATGGGGCTTAAGAAATGAGTAACTTTTTACGGAGTATAACGATGAAAACAAGTGGTATTTTGAAATTATCAGCAATCGCCCTACTGACTTCTGCTGCACTCAATGTTCAGGCCGGCACCAGTGTCACCAATGAAATGGGAACATTCGCGATCCACGGTGATGTGGAATTTAATAATGACTACCATAACCAAGAAACAACCGGACCCGACACAACCACTTATGATCAAAATGGCCGCCTTTTAATTGGTGTTTCCGGTTCGCGGGATGTCGGTAGCAATGGCTATATCAATGCAAACGCTGAAACATTACTGCATCTCGATGGTGACATCACTGCCGATGATGCGTGGATTGCAATCGGTGAGAAAGCTGACTGGGAAATTAAAATGGGACGCTTTGAAGCATATGACCTCTTCCCTGCTGGTCAGGATACGTTTGTCAATTACGCGCAAGACGTTTATATGACCAAGTATGCCCGCGGACGCAGTGATAACGGCCAGATTGCTTTATCCAAAACGACTGAACGCGTCTATTTCGAACTGAGCACCACCTTCATGGCCAACGATGATAGTAATATCAACGCAAGAAATAATGCGGTGTTTCTTCGTCCGGTCGTCGCCGCCACGCTGACTGACTCATTGAAGTTAGCCGTTGGTGCAGAAATTAATGCAACCGCAGATGAAGAAGATGCTGCCAATGATTTTTCCGGTTATGGTGCAACGCTGAACTATATACTGGGTGACATCAATATGAATGTAAGCTATGCCACCCGTGACTTTGATGGCACCACCAACCAAGAAGATACCACCTACGGTGTCAACGCCCAATATCAAAACTTCTTTATTGCCTATGTCTATGGCGAAACCGATAAAGGCACTACCGAGAAAAGCACCACCGTCTATACCTCGTATAAATTCGCCAACATTATGGATGTTGAAGACTTGGCACTGTACGCCGGTGGTTATTACTCTGACGTAAAAGATGCCGACAAGACTGACAGCGGTTTACGTCTGCGCGTCAAATATTTGTTCTAAATTTTCCCCACACTGCCTGTCTGCCCTATATCTGTTGTAACCCACGCGGTTTCAGTCACAGATATGGGGCTGACTCTTATCTTTCGGCTCATTCAGTCGTTTGCACGAACCAACGATACAATCGCTTCCAGTGACGTGAAGTATTGATCAGCCAGTGCAAACCGGGGATCCTGCTGATGCGCGTTCACAACAAATGTCGTCATTGATGCAGCTTTGGCTGCGGTCATACCGGTCACACTATCTTCAATCACCAGACATTGATCAGGCGACACATCGAGTTTTTGTGCGGCACTTAAATAAACGGCAGGATGCGGTTTACCGTACTCTTCATCCTCGGCGCTACACACTTGGCTGAAATATGCTTCGATCTCAAGACGCTGGAGCACCGCCTGAATAATTTCCGGCCCGGATGAGGTCGCCAGACCAATACGATAACCCGCCTGTTTCAGCGCCGCTAAAAGTTGATGAACGCCCGGCAGAGCACGTCCATGAGCCCTCACCTGAACAATCAGTTTTTCTAGGATTTGCTGCGCAAGAATCGCCGGATCAACCTGAAGCTGACAGCGTTGACACCAAGTCGAAGCAATCGCGTCTAACCGTTTTCCCATGGTGTGCTGAATACATGCTTCAACCGTGATTTCGGCCCCATAAGTAGCCAGTGTTTCAATCTGTGCCTGTCGCCAGAATGGTTCTGAATCAATTAACACACCATCCATATCAAAAATAACTGCTTTATATGGCAATGCCATCTGCCGCCTCTCCTCTGTTTACCGGGATTTAAAATGTAAAAAGCCAGCAAAGTGCTGGCTTAAATTGATCGAACAATGATGGGAAAACTTAAAGAAAATGGAATGTTGCATTTAAGTTGAACGTTTTCATGTCATCATCATCCATAACATAGGTCTGGTAGCTGGCACCGATAGAAATCGGCCCCATCATGAAGTATTCCACACCGACACCGTACATCAGGTCAACACCATCATCCACTTTGGCACCGTTGACCTTTTCATCCCAAGCATGCAGGCCACCTTTGGCATAGACATGAAGCGGGCCAAAATCAATGCTTGGCTTAATTGCAAAATAACCTGTCGTCGCTTCGGTTTTATTGGCTGGCGAAACATCAATCTCATCAAACTTTGTAAAACCGGCTTCTAAACCAATTAATGGCAGAATACCTGTGCCGACATGAATATTGTAGGCTGTACCATGTTCACCTTTAAAGTCAGATTGTCCAACGGAAGCGCCGCCATAAATCCATGAATCTGCCAAGGCAGATGTTGATGCACCTAAAAGTGCCAATCCAATTAATGTTTTTTTCATGATGAACCTTCTCTACTTTTTCATCGGTGATCATACGATTGGTGATCATACTATTGGTGTTGATACCAAAGCGGCATAAAATTGCCTACGCTCGCCAAAAAACTAACAGAATTCTCTGTAATAGTCTGTTTTATGCAAAAATCGAACCTAAATTAGCATTCACTGATTGCATTCTTGATTCGCTTATCCGAAACAGGATAAGGCGTACCAAGTTGTTGAGCAAAGAAGCTCACTCTTAACTCTTCTATCATCCAGCGGATTGCTTTAACATTCTCGGGAATCGGTGCGCCTTTCGGAATTTTGTTCAATAACTCCCGATAATCTTGTGTCACCGATTCTATTTTCAGCATATGAAGTCGATCTTTGTTGGGATCGATGGGTAATTTTTCTAATCGACGCTCGATAGCCTTCATATACCTTAGGATATCCGGCAGTTTTTTCCAACCGCATTCCGTGGCAAAGCCTTTGAAGATCAAGCTTTCAATTTGTGCTTTGATATCAGAAAGTGCAAATGCCATCGTAAAATCGACTTTCCCTTTCAGCTTTTTATTGATTTGATACGCAGTTGTCAAAATTTCTTCAACTTGCTTTGCAATATCAACAACGGTGTCACCCAACTCAGCGCGAACATACTCTTTCAACGCTTCAAACGCCTCAGCCTCCCAGACTAATCCGCCTTGCCCATCGATAAGCTTGTCGATACCACAGGTAATACAGTCATCAATCAGATCCAACACTTTGCCATATGGATTGAAATAAAGCCCGAGTTTCGATTTATTCGGTAGATTAGTGTGCAAATATTTCACCGGAGACGGCACATTCAGCAAAATTAATCGCCGCTCCCCTGCTCGCATAGCACGTTGTTGCTCTTGCTCGGTCTCAAATAGCTGGATAGCGACGCTATCTTTTTCATCGACCAGTGCCGGATAGGCTCTGACATCGAAACCACCTTTTTTCTGCTGGTAGACCTGAGGAAGCTCTCCAAAGCTCCAGGTATGCAGACCTTTCTGTTCGATATCATCATCGGCTACCTGAGACAGAGTCTCTTTGACTTTGTCTTTCAGGCTCTCTTTTAACGTGAATAGGTCTTTATTTTCCCGCAACTTTTTATGCCGGTGATCGACGGCCCGAAATGTCATTCGCAGGTGATCCGGAATCTGATCGATTTGCCAGTCTTCGCGCAGAATGGTCACTCCGGACATCCGTTTCAGCTCTTTTTCCAACGCATCCAATAATGGCAGTTCCATTGGGGTCGTCCGGGCCAAAAATGCATCCGCGTAGTTCGGTGCCGGTACAAAATTCTTGCGCAATGTCTTCGGCAACGATTTGATCAAATTGACCACGAGTTCATGGCGTAGCCCGGGGATCTGCCAGTCAAACCCCATCGGTTCAATTTGGTTCAATACAGCCAACGGGATATGAACCGTGACACCGTCACTATCATCACCGGGTTCAAATTGATAGCTGAGCTTCAGCTTGATGCCATTCTGATGCCAGAAATTCGGATAATCGAGTTCGGTCACATGGCTGGCATCACCTTTGAACAACATCTCTTTTTCAAAATGGAGATATTCCGGATTCTCCCGGCTGGTCTTTTTCCACCATGTATCAAAGTGACGGCCGGAGACAACTTCCGTGCCGACGCGCTGATCATAAAATTGAAACAAGGACTCATCATCAATCAGAATGTCCCGCCGTCTCGATTTATGTTCCAGCTCTTCTACTTCTTGCAACAGCTTGCGGTTTTGTTTGAAGAAAGCGTGTTTAGTCTCCCACTCACCTTCTACCAGAGCACTCCGAATGAAGATTTCCCGGCTCAAGGTCGCATCAATCGGGCCATAATTCACGAGTCGTTTGGCAACAATCGGTACACCAAACAATGTCACTTTCTCATACGCCATCACCGCTGCGCGCTTTTTCGACCAATGCGGTTCACTGTAGCTTCGTTTGATCAAATGTTGTGCCAGCGGTTCAATCCACTCCGGTTGAATCTTCGCCACCACTCTGGCCCAAAGTTTCGAAGTTTCCACCAGTTCAGCCGACATCACCCATTTCGGTTGTTTCTTAAACAGGCCGGACGCCGGGAAAATATGAAAACGGGCATTTCTCGCCCCGTGATATTCTTTCTCTTCCTGATCTTTGATACCGATATGAGACAGCAATCCAACCAGAATCGAGGTGTGTACCCCCTGATAACTGCCGGGTTCTTCATTCAGCTTCAGCCCGAGGTCATGCATACTCTGATGCAATTGAAAATAGACATCCTGCCATTCACGAATGCGCAGATAATTCAGATAGTCACTTTTACACTGACGTCTGAACTGATTACTACTCAGGGCTTTTTGTTGTTGTTTGATGTAATCCCATAGATTAACAAAGGTCAGAAAATCAGAGTCTTCATGATAAAAACGGCGGTGTTTATCATCGGCTGACTGTTGTTTGTCCGAAGGCCGCTCTCGCGGATCCTGAATCGACAACGCCGCCGAGATAATCATTACTTCTTTCAGACATCCCCATTTCGGGGCTTCAAGCACCATACGAGCCAGCCGTGGATCAATGGGAAGACGCGATAACTTTTGTCCAATTGCAGTTAACCGTTTTTTGCGCTCCTGAGATTGCGTCTGAATGGCACCTAATTCTTCCAACAGCCGGACACCATCTTGAATATTGCGCTTATCCGGGGCTTCCACAAAGGGGAATGCCTCGATGTCACCAAGCCCCAAGGCTGTCATCTGCAAAATAACCGATGCCAGATTGGTTCTGAGTATTTCGGGATCGGTAAACTCAGGACGAGATTGAAAATCATCTTCGGAATAAAGCCGGATACAAATCCCGGCTTCAACCCGGCCACAACGCCCTTTACGCTGATTGGCGCTGGCTTGAGAAATCGGCTCAATCGGTAAGCGCTGCACTTTGGTGCGGTAGCTATAACGACTGATGCGAGCGGTGCCCGGATCAATCACGTATTTAATTCCCGGCACTGTCAGAGACGTTTCAGCAACGTTGGTCGCCAGAACAATTCTCCGGCCACTGTGGGATTGAAAAATCCGGTTCTGCTCTCCCGCTGAGAGACGCGCATACAAAGGCACAATTTCAGTATGTTTGAGGTTGCGCTTGCTCAAGGCATCGGCGGTATCCCTGATCTCACGTTCTCCGTTCATAAAGATCAGGATATCTCCCGGCCCCTCATCACTCAGCTCATCCACAGCGTCAAAAATCCCGTCGAGCTGATCACGCTCACTTTCATCTTCACCGGCTAAGGGACGATAACGGGTGTCCACCGGATACGTTCTGCCGGACACTTCAATGATCGGCGCACCGTCAAAGTGCTGGGAAAACCGTTCAGGATCGATTGTTGCCGACGTGATAATCACTTTCAGGTCCGGACGCTTCGGCAGCAGCTGTTTTAAATAGCCGAGAATAAAATCAATATTCAGACTACGCTCATGGGCTTCATCGATAATGATCGTATCGTACTGATTCAGGAATCGATCATGCTGAATTTCAGCCAGCAGTATCCCGTCCGTCATCAATTTAATTTGAGTCTGATCGGATATCTGATCATTAAAACGTACTTTATACCCCACGAAATCGCCGAGTGAAGTTTTGGTTTCTTCAGCAATCCGGGCGGCGACAGAGCGTGCGGCTAACCGACGAGGCTGTGTATGACCAATAACCCCATATGTGCCACGCCCCAGCTCAGCACAGATCTTCGGCAACTGTGTGGTTTTCCCTGAGCCAGTTTCACCCGCCACAATCACGACTTGATGTTTTTCAATCGCTTGTGCAATGTCATCTCGTTTCTGACTGACCGGCAGAATCTCCGGGTAATCTAATACCGCAGAGGTTTGCTGTCTCAGTTCAGCGGCCATCATCGATTTGGCAATGTCCTGAGCAATTTCATCAAAGACGGCCTGTTTAGCGTTGGGATTGTTAATTTTACTGGCCCCCTGAATCCGTTTACTCAGGCGGAACCGATCTTTGATCATACATTCGTTCAATGCATGACGCAGTGTGCCCGGAGTATTTGGCTGTGCCTGAGGGGGTTGGGTATGTGGCTGTGACGACGTCAAAGCGAATCCTATTGTATACTTGATTGAAACTGGCCGGATTGTATCACTGTCAGGCCATGACACCAAAACTCCTTGATTTTCATCATCAGACTAATGAGTCAGTTCTCACTGCTACTGGTGCAGGTACAACATTTTTGATGTATATTTCGTTTGATGCCAGACATGCAGGTGAGACTATAAATAACGTGAAAGCTTCTGAATTGATTCATATCCTTAATGCCCTGCCCAATGATCCGGAAATTGTGACCGGAGAAACGTGGCTGCCGGAGCGTTTGCTGCACGCCAAATATCTCGATAATTTATTATTTTGTCAGTTTGATAATGCACCGGAAGAAAATGCAGGGGAAGAAGAAGGCAGAGGGTTTGTCGATCATGAACTGTCATTGCTGAAAAGCCATATCATGCAGATTTTTACGGAAAAAGCGCCTTTAGAACATAAGCGGGATGCAATTCTGGCCTTAATTCTTTATGCGCATGAACACTCGTCATCTGATGTCGTCGAAATGCTTGAACAGATCAGCCTGCAAGAAAGCAGTTTGCAAGCAGGCTATGATCAAGAAAGTCATGGGCAAGAAAGCGATTTTCCAGAAAACGATCAAGAAACTTAACCCATCGATTTCTTAACCTATCAATTACTTAACCTATCAATAAGTAAAACGCGCGATCAGCGCTCCAGTTTTCCTGTCGCCACTAACTGCGCAAAGCAATCATTCATCGTCACCGACAATGGTCGGTATTTCATTCCCAGTTCCCCGATACTCTTGGTATTGTTGCCCTTCCAGGCATAGCCGACATTCTGCATAATCGTTTTCCGGGTTATCCCCGGGTTGAGCATCGGCCCAAACAACCAGACAAGAAACTTCGGCAATACCCGTTTAGGCAGTGGATAATGCTTACCGTACTTAGGCAACAGTTGATGCGCCATTTCAAATAATGTCGTGTTACACCCCGAGATAATATATCGTCCACGGGCATGCGTGGTATACGCAGCTGATAAATGGGCTTCAGCAACATCCCGAATATCAACAACCCCAATCCCCCAGTTTGGCACACCGACTTTCATGGAACCATCTCCCATCTGACGGATGATGCGCAAACTTTCAGAGGTTACATCAGGGTTGACAGCGGGTCCCATCACCAGAGAAGGATTGATGACAACCAGCGTCCATTGTTGTTGCGCCTCGGCGATACGCCATGCTGCTTTTTCAGCTTCGGTTTTAGAATAAGCGTATGGGTGATGCTCCGGAGAACTGGAATGATTCCAGCTTTCTTCGGTAACCATACCGTGCTCTAAGTTTAACAAATCAGCATTATCACCATAAATTGCAGCACAACTGCTGGTCAGAACCACACGCTGTACTGACGGTGTTAACGTCGCCTGATTGAGCACATTGTGTGTGCCTTGTACGGCTGGCGTAATCAATTCACTTTGCGGATCGCGGACCTGAATCCGAAACGGAGACGCGGTGTGGAAGACCACGCGACAGCCTTGCATCGCTTCAGCATATGAGCCTTCGTCAAGTAAATTGGCCTGAAAATAGCGGATGCTTCCCGGTGCTGTTCGCGCAATTTGGTTGAGAGATTCGAGTTTGTCCTGCTCCCTCAAATCACGGACGGTTGCATGAACAGTGACGCCGGATTCAAGTAGACGTTTTATCAGCCACCCAGCAACATATCCTGTCGCGCCAGTGACCAGCACCGGCCATTTGCGGTTAATGCGATACATAATTCAATCGAACCCATTTAAATCTAAACAGGATGTAGACATTGCAATGCCACGCCAGAACACACGAAATGCCTCCCGAAATATCTTTTCTCTTTCCTGCTGGGAATATTGCTTCCGGTTCGTATATGCCACCAACGCATGCAGGTAACTTTGCATATTGATACATATCAGTTCGGGACACGTCGGGTGGAGTATGCCGCTCTGCTGAGCGTCTTCCAGTTTATCGAACATCGGTCCCCATAACCCTTCTACATACTGACGTGCGGTATCCCCTAATAACTGCGAGGTATTCAGGACATTCATTGCCCGATATTCGGTCAAATGATCGTAAGACCAGTTCGCAAAAGCAATCCATAGTGTAAAACAGACGTCGAAGACCGAAGCAGAGAAATCCACATGACTCAAAATGACATCAGCCATATTTTGCTTAACAAAGATATAAACTTCATCGATCAGTATCTGTTTGGTCTCAAAATGGTTAAACAGCGTGCCATTAGACACGCCGGCTTCTTTTGCAATGGCTGCGGTCGAAACCCCCACCCCATCCTGAGCGAATAAGCGAATTGATGCTGCTATAATCTGCTGTTTCTTTGTGTTCATCAAAAACAATACATTTAGAGTGACTAGTCACTCTAAAATAATCCAAGCCAAACCCCGTCGTCAACCATTATTTAACTGAGAATCATTTTCATTTTCCCTATTGATGATGAATGTTTAAACGACATGGGTCTCAAAACGCATACGGTGGACGTTGAAAATGAACCAGATCACACTCTGATGGTCAAAATATCAAAAGAACATCAATGTGGTCTTGCAAGAAATGGGGATTTTTAAGCAGGTTCCATCAATTCGTAGGATGACATGGCATGATCTTTCCCAAATGCAATTGGGTATAAAGCAATCAATATCGACTGGAGCACGTTTATTTTCTGTTGATCCTATGATATTTCTTACGGCTGATAATCAAGCGCTTCTGTGAGGAAAATATGTTTAATACCATTACATCGCTTTTTAAAGAACTACTTGAAGGTCAAGACCTCGGTCACCATGAAGACAGTCCGCAACTGGCTATCGCTTGTCTGCTGACTGAAGTGTCCGGCGCTGACCACGACATATCCGGACCAGAAAAAGATGCGCAAACTCAGCTTCTCATCAAACTGTGTCAATTGACTCAACCCGAAGCTGACAACTTATTAAAGCAGGCTACACAACAAGTCAGAGATTCCGCTTCGCTCTATGATTTTACATCTCAACTGCGAGCATTATCTCAAGAAAGACGTTTCGAACTGATCCGAGCCATGTGGGAAGTCGCGAATGCCGATGAATACATCGACCCGTTTGAAGATGCAGTGATTCGGAAGACCGCAGAGCTTTTATATGTTGATCACAGTGAGTTTATCCGGGCCAAATTGATCGTGACTGAGCCTAAGTCTTAACCGCCAAGACAGCTTCGCGCTAGAGATTCTCGCCACAGAATGGCTATGACTCAAATCTCTGCCTTGCCTCTGAGACCAGTGATTCTCGCTGAAACTGC
Source organism: Vibrio gazogenes (assembly GCF_002196515.1). Lineage (NCBI taxonomy): Bacteria > Pseudomonadati > Pseudomonadota > Gammaproteobacteria > Vibrionales > Vibrionaceae > Vibrio > Vibrio gazogenes. The sequence continues at coordinate 306,628 of NZ_CP018835.1, forward strand.
ATCTTGAGGGCATTTGGGTATATCAGCCGCGATTTTTCGTCATGATGAATATAACACACTGACATCCATTCATTTTCTGATAGAAGTCGAGCCGCCCAGCTCGACTTCTTCTGTTCAATTTCTACACATCCGCTATAATGTACGCCTTTTGATAACCGGATGTTAAAAAATAGTCTCAAGCCATCCGGAATCCTATGTAAGATAAAAATGTAAGACAACCATTGAGACTGGTTGTCCGCATCACTGCATGACAGCATGACAGCAGTGGCTATTGATAACATACGATTAGGTAGCAAAATAAAGCAATGACCGTCCATACTTATACGCCAAATCAGACCACGACCCTAGATACAGCACAAAAAACACTGACCCAGCAAGAATCAATGCACAATGCAGTGACAGGCAACAGAATCGGATTTGTCTCTCTGGGGTGTCCGAAAAACCTTGTCGATTCGGAGCGAATTCTGACGCAATTACGCACTGAAGGATACGATATCGTCAGTCAGTATCAGCATGCGGATTTAGTTATCGTCAACACATGCGGTTTTATTGACAGTGCCGTTCAGGAGTCTCTGGATGTGATCGGAGAAGCGCTGCATGAAAATGGCCAAGTCATTGTGACCGGATGCCTCGGAGCACGCGAAGATGAGATCCGAGAAGTTCACCCGAATGTCTTAGGTATTACCGGGCCTCACGCTTACGAAAATGTACTTGAGCATGTTCATCAGTTCGTGCCTCGTCCGGCACATAATCCATATACCAGTCTCGTCCCGGATCATGGTGTCAAACTGACACCGAAACACTACGCTTACCTGAAAATATCGGAAGGCTGTAACCATCGCTGCACCTTCTGCATCATTCCTTCCATGCGCGGTAAATTAGTCAGCCGTCCGGTTGGAGATATCATCGGAGAAGCAGAACGACTGAAAAACGCCGGCGTCAAAGAGCTGCTCGTGATCAGTCAGGACACCAGTGCCTATGGCGTAGATACTAAACACAGTCTTGGTTTCTCAAACGGTACCCCAGTGAGACAAAACCTCAAAGCACTCAGTGAACACCTGAGTCAATTGGGCATTTGGGTTCGACTCCATTATGTTTATCCTTACCCGCATGTTGATGACATCATTCCGTTGATGGCTGAAGGAAAAATTCTGCCCTATCTCGATATTCCGTTTCAACATGCCAGCCCGCGCGTATTGAAGATGATGAAACGGCCGGGTCAGGCAGAACGAACGCTGGAACGCATCCAGCAATGGCGTAACATCTGTCCGCAATTGGTCATTCGTTCTACCTTTATCGTCGGGTTCCCCGGAGAAACAGAAGAAGACTTTCAAATCTTACTGGATTGGCTTCAGGAAGCGCAGCTCGATCGGGTCGGATGTTTTAAATACTCTCCGGTTGAAGGCGCAACAGCCAATGAGCTGGCCGAACAGGTACCGGAATCGGTCAAACAGGATCGCTATGAGCGTTTTATGGCGTTACAACAAGCAATCAGCACCCAAAAACTCCAACAGCGTATCGGCAGCCAGATGCAAGTGCTGATCGATGAAGTGGATCAAGAAGGTGCAATTGGTCGTACTTACGCTGACGCTCCGGAAATCGACGGTGTGGTTTATCTCAATGGCGAAACGGGTGTAAAAGCCGGTGATTTGGTCAATGTCACCATTGAACATGCTGACGAATATGATCTGTGGGGCAGCCTGACAGCGAACTAAGACGCTTTCATCAGATTTAGATATTGCACCAGATTTAGATCTTTCATCGGGTTTAGATACTGCGGGCGGTATCTAAACCTTTTCTCCCTCCGTCAGCATGATGATTGCTTCTATCATCATGATTGTTTTTACAAAAGCAGCAACAAAAGCTATGCTGCTTTTTCTTTTCCGCTCTCTTTTTCTAACAAAGGATTCCTTAAGATGTGGATTCTTGTAACACTCTTTGCTGCGGCCTGCCAATCGATCCGGACTGCTTATCAAAAAACACTGTCTCAAGAGCAAGGCTTTTTACATGCCACCATGGCACGTTCATTGTACGGCTTGCCCATTGTGAGTGTTTATTTAGTGATTTGCTGGCATTTCATCGGGCAAGTCACCTTACCGTCCGTTGGGCTATTTTTGGGTTATGCATCCGTTTGTGCCATTGCACAAGTGCTTGCTACCTATCTGATGCTCCGGGTATTTCAATCCGGCAGTTTTGCGTTAGGTACACTTCTGGCAAAAACAGAAGCGGTACTTGCTGCCCTGATCGGTATTCCACTATTACACAACTCGCTGAACCTGATTGCCTGGAGCGGTATTGCACTGGGTGTCACTGGGACATTAGTGATGAGTATGCGACTGAGCAATTTACGTTATATGCATAAAGATATGTCGCTGCTGGCTGGGCTGGGAAGTGGATTCTGTTTTGCCATCACATCAGTGACAGCGTCACTTGCAAGCCACTCATTGCAGGGCTCGATTATTACCAGCGCGGGTGTCACCATCTGGTACGTCCTTGCCCTACAATCGGTACTCTTATGTGGTCTGCAAATCTATCGCAGCCGTGATTTCTTAGCGCCAGTGAAACAGTCTTTTCTGCTCAGTACCAAAGTGGGTATTCTCAGTTCACTGGGCTCGATCGGATGGTTCACCGGCTTTGCCCTGATAAATCCGGCACTGGTCAAAACACTGGGACAAATCGAGATTCTCGGCACACTATACTTTTCCAAACGTCGCTTCCATGAACGGATGAGCTTACAACAATGGATCGGTGGCAGCATGATTGTCGGCAGTGTCGTATTGGTTGCCATTGCAACGCTGTAAGATGTTGCAACACTGTAAGACAGCAATAAAATAAATAGCAACGCGGTAAGCCGGAACGTTTCTTTCGCGCTGTAAATACACCGAGCTATAACATGGTCAACGCCAGCTTAGCGAGATTATAGGCGTCAACATATCCGGAGTGCTGACGCCCTTCCCACGGAATCCCTGCCGACTCTTGAGCCGTCCGGTGTCCGATGCGGCGTTCTTTCACCCGGTGTTGAATCCGGTACAAGGTTGCCAGATTGATAAACTCATGAATCGGCGATTCGATACCTTTCTGTTCACACTCCCGTTGCAAAATCAGATCATCCCTGCCCCATGCCATATAGACTTTCTTGGTTGAACCAAAGTTTTTGATCATCGACTGAATCACCTGTGCCAGAGGTCGCCCTTGTTTCTCCAGTTTACGCGGGGTAATTCCGGTCAGTTCTGCACAGAATAAAGACACCTCATCCTGTTCCGGCTGAACATAATACTGGGCTCTTTTGACGATCTTACCTTCATCCAGCGCAATTTCAGCCAAACCGATTTCAATAATTTCTCCGGTTGTGCCGACACCGTTTTCATTCCAACAACACATTTCCAGATCGAAGCAGACTACCCGATTGCAGTTCATAACCTATATACCCAGTATTTCGCTCAAACCCGTGATCATAATGAAATAATCGCAAAAAGCGAATCACAGAGACAATCCCCCGAACAGGATGAACAAATAATCAGCGAACAAGCGCCTGATAACGGCAAATCCAGAGACTTCATACATGGATTTATGGCCTTTTGTGTTAAGATTTGCGCCACTATTTTAATGTAGCAGAGAATTACATATGACCTTCGATCTAAACACAATGCCGACGAGTTTCGACATGCTTCATGCCATTTTAGCCCTGTGTGCCATCGTTTTATTTATTTTAGTCATCAGCCGCCGGGCAAAAGTCGTCGAAAAAATTGTAGAGAAACCCGTCGAAACCGTCGTTGAAAAACCGGTTGAAAAGATTGTCGAAGTCGAAAAAGTTGTTGAAGTCGAAAAAGTCGTGGAGAAAGTCGTTGAATCCAAACTGGCAACAGCACCAACGGACTCTGCCTTACAAATACTTGCTCTGTTCCAGAAAGAAGCCAGACTGGTCGATTTTCTCAATGAAGATATTATCCACTATTCCGATGAAGAAGTCGGTGCCGCTGCACGCGTGATCCACAGCGGTGGTAAAAAAGTGCTCGATGACTATCTCTGTCTGCAACCGGTTCGCGATGAAGCAGAAGAAAGCAATATCACGATTGAAGCCGATTTCAACCCGCAAGCCATTCGTCTGACAGGACATGTCACCGGCAATGCACCTTATCAGGGGTTGTTGATTCACAAAGGCTGGCAAGTCACAGCGATCAATCTTCCTCAAACCGCACCAGACTATGATGCATCGATTATTGCGCCAGCAGAGGTGGAACTGTAATGGAACAACATGCGCGTTACTGTGTCGGTATCGATCTCGGAACCACTCATAGTGTGCTGTCTTATGTGGATATGCACGCTGAAACCCCGCAGGTTTCGGTATTATCTATTCCACAAATGACCGCACCGGGGACGGTTGAATCATTACCTCAGTTAGGCTCATTTATCTATCAGCCCCATGAACATGAAATGTCGCCCAGTTCGCGGATCCTCCCTTGGAGTGATGAGCCGCAAGCATTGGTCGGGGCAATCGCCCGCCAGTTGGGCAGCAAAACCCCGATTCGCCTCATCGCCAGTGCCAAATCGTGGCTGTGTCACGGTGGCGTCAACCGCCGTGATGCGTTCTTACCGGCCGGCAGTCCGGATGATGTCAGTAAGCTGTCGCCACTACAGGCCAGCGAACTGTATCTTGAGCACTTGCAAAACGCCTGGAATCATCAGTTTCCTCAGTATCCTTTAGCCGAACAGGATGTCACCATTACGATTCCGGCCTCGTTTGACCCGGCAGCGCGTGACTTCACCGCAGAAGCCGCCAAAAATATCGGCCTCAACCGCCGGACACTGCTGGAAGAACCTCAAGCAGCACTCTATAGCTGGATTGATGCCAATGGTGAGTCATGGCGTGACCGTGTCAACGTCGGTGATGTGGTTTTGGTTGTCGATATCGGTGGCGGCACAACCGACTTATCGCTGGTTGAAGTCAAAGAAAGTGACGGACACTTGGTTCTGGAGCGGGTTGCGGTCGGTGAACATATTCTTCTGGGCGGGGACAATATGGATCTCGCCCTCGCCTATCGTCTGAAAATGAAGCTGGCGCAAAATGGTCAAGAACTGCAAGCGTGGCAAATTCAGGCGCTCACCCACGCTTGCCGTGATGCCAAAGAAGCCCTGCTTAATGATGCAGCGCTGGCTGCCGTACCAATTGTTGTACCAAGCAGAAGCTCGAAACTGTTCGGTTCGACGTTGAAAACCGAACTCACTCAACAAGATGTTCGCCAGACACTGGTTGATGGCTTTTTCCCCCAAGTCGGGGTTGATGAACTGCCTCAGCAAAGAGCCCGAGGCGCACTGACGCAAATGGGTCTGCCATATGCGCAAGATGCCGGAATCACTCGTCACATTGCAGCATTTTTAACCAAGCAAGCAAATGCCGCCACTGACACGACAGATGCCATGATGCCATTTGGCGGAATTCCCGGTCTGGAAGCGGCCAGTACGCCAGCCTTTATCCAACCCAGCGCGATTTTACTCAACGGTGGTGTGCTCAAATCAACACTACTGACCGAACGTTTGCTGACCACCATCAATCGCTGGCTGACCGACGCCGGGGCCGAACCCGCTCGTACCCTGACGGGTATTCACCTTGATCTGGCGGTGTCTCAGGGCGCTGCGTATTATGGTGCAGTCCGTCAGGGAAGCGGCGTCAGAATTCGCGGCGGATTAGCCAGTGCTTATTATGTCGGGATTGAAAGTGCGATGCCGGCAATTCCGGGCATGGCACCACCGCTGGAAGCCATGTGCGTCGCCCCGTTCGGGATGGAAGAAGGCGCCTGTGTCATCATCAACCAGCGGGAATTCGGTTTGGTGATCGGTCAACCGGTTCACTTCCAGTTTTTCGGCTCAACAGTTCGGCGCGATGACTCAGCCGGCACTCATTTAGAGACGTGGTCTGGTGATGAACTCCAAGAACTGCCAGAGATTCAAGTGACACTCCCCGTCACCGAAGGGCGTAAAAACGGCCAGATTGTTCCGGTCACGCTCGCCGCCCGGGTAACCGAAGTGGGCACGTTGTATCTGGAAGCAATCGCCACCGATAACGGCCAGACATGGCATGTCGAGTTTGATGTACGTGAAGGATAACTATGGCGACACAACATTATTTAGTCGGCATCGATTTGGGCACAACCAATACGGTTGTGGCCTATTGCGAGAACGGCCAGAATCTATCCGAATGTCCGATCCGGCTTTTTGAAATCGACCAACTCATCGGCCCCGGTGAAGTCGCCCGTCGGGCGACACTTCCCTCGTTTCGTTTTCATCCGGCACAAGGACAGCACCACCCGACGGATACCGAACTCCCTTGGACACATCAGCCGGTCGATGGTGATTTCACACCGGTAATTATCGGGGAATGGGCCAGAGAACTCGGTGCTCAGGTTGAAGGCCGACAGGTCGTCAGTGCTAAAAGCTGGTTGTCGCATCCTTCGGTTGATCGCTACGAAGCAATTTTACCCTGGGCCGGCACACAAGATGTCGAAAAAGTTTCTCCGCTCATCGCCAGCGCCAGTTATCTCAACCACATCCGTCAGGCGTGGAATTATCACCATCCGGCCGCCCCGCTCGAGCAACAGGACATTGTAGTCACCGTACCGGCTTCGTTTGATGAAAGCGCTCGGAAGCTGACACTGGAAGCGGCGGCACTGGCGGGGATGCCTCATGTCAAACTCCTTGAGGAGCCGCAGGCCGTTTGTTATGACTGGTATAATCGCTTCCAGTCTCAAGCAACCACACAGCTCAAAGATGTATCCGCGATTCTGATTTGCGATGTCGGTGGCGGCACAACCGATCTCAGCCTCATCTCGGCAACATTAGAACAGGATGCGTTGCAATTGGATCGGGTCGGGGTCGGAGAACATTTAATGCTCGGTGGGGATAACATCGATCTCGCACTGGCCCATCTTGCCGAGCAACAATTGACTCAGCAACATAATCAGACTCAAAAGCTTAGTTCGTCTCGCCTGAGTAAACTCATTCAGCAAACCCGAAGAACCAAAGAGAGCCTACTTGCGGCGCAGTCACCGGAATCAGCCAAAATTACCTTATTGGGCAGTGGTTCAAAACTTTTGGGAGGCACCAAAAGTATTCACCTCGATAAAACGCAAGTTCAGCAGATGGCACTGGATGGATTCTTTCCTCACACCACGCTCGATACCCTGCCGACCCAGAGAAAAGGTGCGGTGCTTGAGTTCGGTCTGCCCTATGCTGCCGATCCTGCGATTACCAAACATATCGCCGCATTTCTGGCGCAGCATCCGACGTTAACCCGGACAACCGATCAACCGTCAGCCCCGCTTGGCCTCTTACTTAACGGTGGCGTTTTTAATAGCGCGCTAATTCAACAGCGGCTGACGCAAGTGTTGTCGGACTGGACCGGACAACCGATTATCCTGCTCGACAATCCTCACCCCGATCTGGCTGTCGCGCTCGGTTCTGTCGGATATCTTAAGGCCTGCCGAGGCGCACAGCTGAAAATCGGTGGCGGTGCGGCACGGTCTTACTTTTTGCATTTAGAACAGCGTAAACAGAAAACGTCTCAGGCGCTCTGCCTGTTAGCCAAAGGCACCGATGAAGGCCACGAAATCCGCTTGTCGAGCCGTCGTTTTTCTCTCACCCTTGGCGAACCGGTGCGTTTTAACCTACTGACCTCACGACATGATAGCCTCGGTGATGAGTCATCGATTCAAAACGGACAACTGGTCGATGTCGACCCCGACTATTTTTCACCATTACCGCCCTACATTACGTCACTAGAACGGATGTCCGAGCAATCGCTGGCGGCCAATCAAAAAGATCGGGTTGAAGTATATCTCTCCACCCAGCTCACTCCAGTCGGCACCTTGCAGTTAGAATGTGTTCAGGTCGATAACGAGCAACATCGCTGGCAGTTGGAGTTTGAAGTCCGTCATCAGTCACAGCATGAAGCCGCCACGTCATCGGATATTCCCGGGCTAGCTCAGGCCTGTGAACTGATTACCGGCTTATACAGTGGCAATAGAAACAGTGATCCTCAGGCCGATCCGCGGACACTGAATAAATCACTGACTCACTGGCTCGGTGAAAAAGATGGCTGGGATATCATCACCAACCGCCAGTTATTTGATCGATTGGATCAGGGTAAGAAAAGACGCCGACGCTCCGAAGCACACGAAAAAAACTGGCTGCGGCTGGCAGGATTCACCTTACGTCCGGGATTCGGTGATCCGGTCGATAGTTGGCGTATCGAGCAGATTTGGTCACTCTATTCGCAAGGCATTCAATTTCAGACCCACCAAAGCTGGAGTGACTGGTGGACTTTTTGGCGTCGGATTTGCGGTGGCCTCAATCAGGAACGACAAGAAACCATTTTGGCCGATATCGCCAAATACCTCCATCCCGGTGCACATAACAGCAGTAAACAGGCCAAAATAGCCCAGGAAAAAGGGTATGAAGCGATGGTTCGTCTGGCTGCTTCACTGGAGCACCTGGAAACGGAAGATAAGATCCTGTTGGCGAACTGGTTCATCAAACGGGCGTTGCGCCAGTCTCAATATGCACAAGCGCATTGGTGGGCGGTCGGCCGTCTGGCATCAAGAGTGCTACTTTATGGCAGCCAGCATAAAGTGATACCGAGCACCCAACTCAGTCACTGGTTAGCGGAATTACTGCAACAAGATTGGAAAAAAGAGCCGATGATCGGGTTTGCAGCCATGATGATGTCCAGAAAAACCGGAGATCGGCAGATTGATATTGCTGATGCGCTGCGTACGGCTGTCACGGATAAACTCAAACAAAGCAAAGCGCCACAAAGCTGGCTTGCTCTCATTAATGAAGTCAGCCAAGTCTCTGAAAGTGACTCACAACGCATCTTCGGTGATACCCTGCCAAGTGGATTACTTTTACTTTAGCGTTCGCTATCCGTG